>JBCNPL010000321.1:0-3833 GCA_039593375.1 Paraburkholderia sp.
CTTGTCCACGACGACATGCTTGCCTGCTCGCAGCGCCCTCGCGGCCATTTCGAAGTGCGTGTCGTTCGGCGTGGCGATGACGACGCATTCGACCTCGTCGAGCGCGAGCAGCGCATCGAGATCGGGGACCGTTCTTGCTCGCGGATAGTCGGCGAGCGCCTGCTCGGGTTTGCTCGTCGCGATTGCGACGATGCGTGCGACCGGATCGTTCGGATCGGCCGCGGCGGCGCCGCAATGCTCGATGACGGGCGCGTGGAACGTCGCGCCGGCGAAACCGTATCCCATCAAGCCGATTTTGAGCGATGAAGTCATCTGGGCTTTCCGAAAGCTTTCAAACGGGTTGACGCGTGGCGGGCCCGAAAGGCCAGTCGTGCGCGGAAACGCGCATTTTGGCACGGGCGTGGGGCGACCGCCGGCAACCCCTGCCCTCGCGCGCGTTCGCTGGAGATATCGCGAGTCGTTCGTGTTAACATCGCGCACTCGCCCTCAGCTTTCCATCCAGGCCCGGTGAGCGCTGAAGCGCCCACTCGCCCACTCCACCCAAGAAGATGTCCGCAGGATTGAATGCCGCCCAAAGCGAGGCGGTCCGCTATTTCGACGGCCCGTGTCTCGTGCTCGCCGGCGCAGGCAGCGGAAAGACGCGCGTCATCACGCAAAAAATCGCATACCTGATCGAGCAGAAGGGCTTCGAGCCACGCCATATCGCCGCCGTGACGTTCACGAACAAGGCCGCGGCCGAGATGCGCGAGCGTGTCGGCAAGCTACTCGAAGGCAAGACGCTGACGGCGCCCGGCAAAGAAGGGCGCAAGGTGCCCGTCAACCAGTTGACGGTCTGCACGTTCCATTCGCTTGGCGTGCAGATTTTGCGGCAGGAAGCCGAGCATCTCGGTCTCAAGCCGCAATTCTCGATCATGGATTCGGACGATTGCTTTGCGATGATCCAGGAACAGGTCGGCTCGACCGACAAGGGTTTCATCCGCAAAGTTCAATCGATCGTCTCGCTCTGGAAGAACGGCCTCATCGATCCCGAAACGGCGCTTGCGAGCGCATCGAATGAAGACGAGCATCAGGCCGCGATCGTCTACCGCAACTACGTCGCGACGCTGCATGCTTATCAGGCCGTCGATTTCGACGATCTGATCCGCCTGCCCACCGAGCTTTTCGCGCAAAACGAGGCTGTGCGCGAGCGCTGGCAAAACAAGCTGCGGTATCTGCTCATCGACGAGTACCAGGACACCAACGCATGCCAGTATGAATTGCTGAAGCTGCTGGCGGGGCCGCGCGCGGCGTTCACGGCGGTCGGCGACGACGATCAGGCGATTTACGGCTGGCGCGGCGCGACGCTCGAAAACCTCGCGCAGCTCGGCAAGGATTTTCCGAAGCTGCACGTAATCAAGCTCGAACAGAACTACCGCTCGACCGTGCGCATCCTGACCGCTGCGAACAACGTCATCGCCAACAATCCGAAGCTGTTCGAAAAGAAGCTGTGGTCCGAGCACGGAATGGGCGATACGATCACCGTGACCGGCTGCAACGACGAAGAGCACGAGGCCGAATCGGTCGTGTTTCGACTCTCCGCGCACAAGTTCGAGCGGCGCGCGCAGTTTCGCGATTACGCGATCCTCTATCGCGGCAATTTTCAGGCACGGATCTTCGAACAAGTGCTGCGGCGCGAGCGCATTCCCTATGTGCTCTCGGGCGGGCAGTCGTTTTTCGACAAGGCCGAGATCAAGGACATCTGCGCTTACTTGCGTCTCATCGCCAACCCCGACGACGATCCCGCGTTCATTCGCGCCGTAACGACACCGCGGCGCGGGATCGGCAACACCACGCTCGAGGCGCTAGGTTCTTTCGCGGGGCAGGCGAAAGTGTCGCTGTTCGAGGCGGTCTACATGGGCGGTATCGAGGCGCGCCTGTCGGCCCGACAAGTCGAGCCGCTGCGTGTGTTCTGCGACTTCATTCAGCGCATCGGCGAGCGTGCCGCCAAGGATCCGGCGACGACGTTGATCGACGATCTGATGGAGGCGATCCATTACGAGGCCTATCTCTACGACACATTCGACGAGCGGCAGGCTCAGTCGAAATGGCAGAACGTGCTCGAGTTTCTCGAGTGGCTGAAACGCAAGGGCACCAAGCCCGAGCGCGAAGAAGCCGAGGATGGCGAAGCGACGGGCTACGACAACGCCGACGGCCTGGCCGACGAGGGCAAGAACCTGCTCGGACTCATTCAGACGGTGGCGCTGATGTCGATGCTCGACGGTAAGGAGGACGACCCCGATGCCGTGCGCCTGTCGACCGTTCATGCATCGAAGGGGCTCGAGTATCCGCATGTGTTTCTCGTCGGCGTCGAGGAAGGGATCATGCCGCACCGGGGCGGCGCGGACGACGAGCCGATCGACGACGCGCGCATCGAGGAAGAGCGGCGCCTGATGTACGTCGCTATCACGCGGGCGCAGCGCAGCCTGCATCTGAACTGGTGCAAGAAGCGCAAGCGCGCGCGAGAGACGGTGGTTTGCGAGCCTTCGCGCTTCATCGCCGAAATGGGGCTCGACGAGGCGCCGCCGCCTACGCCCGAGGAGGCGCCGATGTCGCCGAAGGATCGGCTCGCCACCCTCAAGGCGTTGCTTCAGAAGTCCTGAACGTCAGCACTCCTGAATGTCGGCAGTGCTGACTATTTCGCCGCGCTGACCATATAGTCGACGGCGGCTTTCACGTCGGCGTCGGACGCGTTCGATCCGCCTTTCGGCGGCATGTTGCCCTTGCCGTGCAGCGCGTAGTTATAGATCGTGTCCATCGGATCCTTGAGGCGCGGCGCCCAATCGGCCTTGTTGCCGAACTTCGGCGCGCCGAGCACGCCTGCCGCGTGACAGGCCTGGCAAACCTGCTGATAGAGAGCCTTGCCGGCCTGGTTCGCGTCGGCGCTCGCGGTGGTCGTGGGAGCCGATGCGGGCGCGGCCTGGGATGCCGAGTTGAGTGCGGCCATGGCGGCCGCGGCTTGCTGGCCAGCGGCCTGTGCGCTCGCTTCGGCCGACGATTGTGCCGAGGCACCCGAGGCGGCTTGTGCCGTTGCCGACCCGCTGGCGCCTTGCGCCGGCGCGGCGGGCTCGGGGAAATTCGCCCCGCCGTGATCGGCCATGTAGACGACGGCGCGGGCGATCTCGTAGTCGCTGTAGTCGTCGGGCGACGTGCCGCCGCGCGGCGGCATCGCGCCTTTGCCTGTCAATGCCGTGTGCACGAGCGTGTCGTAGCCTTGTGCGATCCTTGGCGCCCAGTCAGCGCTGTTGCCGAATTTGGGTGCGCCTGCGGCGCCCGTGCCGTGACAGGTGACACAAACGGCCTTGAAGACTTCCTCACCTGTCTTGTAGACGTGCGGCGCGTTGGCGTCGCGCACCGTGACTTGCGCGATCGGGGCGATGCGTTTCGCGACGGCGGCATCGGCGAGTTCGTCCGTGCCGGCGCCCGTGCGCACCGTCTCGTTGACGTTGTAGGCCAGCAGCCAGATGATCACGATCGGGATCGCGAACGCGGCGACGACCGCCGCAATCAGCTGGCCCGGCGTTTTGATCGGGGCTCCGTGTGGTGCTTCGCTCATGCTTGTCTCGTCTCCCGGGAATATTTGTTCGTGAGCGGTACAGCGTGACGGCAACGACGACTACGGCAACGACTTACTTCATTCCATCGACCACGGACGATTATAGACGGAAGGTTTTCGCGTCGGCGAGGTGGTGATTGGATGCGGTGGGGCGCGTTTACCCGGAATTCTTCGTGGCGGGTTTCGGCTGTCCCGGCGGCTATCTTGAGCCGCCGAGCGAGCCGGGGCGGGCGTTGCCCGG
>JBCNPL010000322.1:0-3830 GCA_039593375.1 Paraburkholderia sp.
CAGGCGTTCGACCTCGTCGACGAATCCGGCCGCGAGCATCGCGTCGAAGCGCCGTGCGATCCGTTCATGCAGCACAGCACGGTCGGACGGTTCGAGCGCGATCGGAACAAAACGATAACGTTCGCCTGCATCGCCTCGTTCGTCGCGATCCGCGTCACCGTCTTCGGCGTCATTGTCACCGCCCGCCGCCGGACCGCGCCGGCGCGCGGCGAGGAGTTCCGACATCGGCCGGCCGGTCAGAGCGAAGATTTCGAGCGCGCGCTGAATTCGCTGCGCATCGTTGGGGCCGAGGCGTGCCGCGGTAGCCGGGTCCAACCGCGCCAGCCGCGCATGCAGCGCGGGCCACCCTTCGCGCGCCGCATCGGCTTCGAGCTCGGCGCGCACGGTCGCGTCGGCCGAGGGGAGATCGTCGAGCCCTTGCGAAAGCGCCTTGTAGTAGAGCATCGTGCCGCCGACAAAAAGCGGCACGCGTCCGCGCGCCAGGATTTCGCCGGCGAGCCGCAGCGCATCGCCGCGGAATTCGGCGGCCGAATAGCTTTCGGTCGGCTCGATGATGTCGATCAGATGATGGGGCACGGCCGCGCGTTCTTCGCGCGTCGGCTTGGCCGTGCCGATATCCATCCCGCGATAGACGAGCGCCGAGTCGACGCTCACGATCTCGACCGGGTGCCGCGCCGCGAATGCGAGCGCGGCTGCGGTTTTGCCCGACGCCGTCGGGCCGAGCAGGCAGGCTATCGCGGTTCGGCTCATGCTCGTTGCTTGGCGTCCGTGCTCACTGGCCACGCATGAAGAGCCGATCGAGGTCGGCGATGGACAGCTGATACCAGGTCGGCCGTCCGTGATTGCATTGATCGGCGCGCTCGGTCGCCTCCATCTGGCGCAGCAAAGCGTTCATCTCGTCGATCGTGAGACGCCGGTTCGCGCGGACCGCATGGTGGCAGGCCAGCGTGCCGAGCAACTCGTGCTGGCGCTCGGTCAGCACGCGCGAACCGCCGTACGCGTGCAGATCGGCGAGGACGGCGCGCGCGAGCGCGGGCAGGTCGGCATCTTTCAGCAAGGCGGGGACGGCGCGGATCGCGAGTGTCGTCGGCGAAAGGGCGGCGAGGTCGAAGCCGAGCGCGTCGAGCGTTTCCCGCTCTTCTTCCGCGGTGCCGATCTCGACGGCATCGGCCGGCATCGAGATCGGCAGCAGCAGCGGCTGCACGGCGATCGAGCGCTCCGAGAGCGCGCGCTTGAACTGCTCGTACAAAATGCGCTCGTGAGCCGCATGCATATCGACGATGACTAGGCCGCGCGCGTTTTGAGCGAGGACATAGATGCCGTGAATCTGGCCGAGCGCAAAGCCGAGCGGATGATCGTCGTCGGCGTCGGCTCCCCGACCCGCCGCGGGGCCGGCTGGAGTCGCGCTGTCGCGCGCTTCTACCGGGTACCCGGGGCGAATCGAGGAAGAAAAGGGATCGTCGAGCGCGCCATTCGGGCGCTCATTGCCGACGTCCGCATTGCCGGAGCTATCCTTTCGGCCAAAAAGGGCGTCATAGAGCGCTAGCGGTTGCGCGACGGGCAAGCGACCTTGCGTCATCCGCGCGTCGCGCATCCAGGTCGTGCCGGATCTCGCCGCGTGCAACGAGCTCGCGTCGCCTCGTCCGCTGCTCGTGACGGACCTGTCGATTCCGTCCGATCCCGAGGCGGTCGTCGCGCTCCCGGCCGATTCGGCCGCGCCCGGGCCGGGCGTAGGTGGCGCGTCGAGATGTGCCGCATGTCCGCCCGCCGTCGTTTCAGCCGACGCGCCCGCGTAGCGCGCCAGCGTGCGCTGCAGCGCATGAAACACGAACTGGTGCACGGCGCGGGAATCGCGAAACCGGACCTCGATTTTCGACGGATGCACGTTCACGTCGACCATTTCCGGCGGCAGATCGAGGAACAGGACGTACGACGGATAGCGATCGCCGTGGAGGACGTCTTCGTAAGCCGCGCGCACGGCGTGCGTGAGCAGCTTGTCGCGCACGAAGCGGCCGTTGACGAAGAAGTACTGCTGATCGGCGCGGCCGCGGCTCGCGGTCGGCAAGCCGGCGCAGCCGTAAAGCGCGAGTGGCCCGGCCGTTTCGTCGAACGGCAGGTGCGCGAGTGCGAATCCCTCGCCGAGGATCTTCGCGACGCGCTGCGCCGGCTCGCTTGCATTCCAGTGCTCGAGCGCCCGCCCGTTATGTAGCACCGAAATCGCGACGTCGGGCCGCGCAAGCGCGACGCGGCGGATCATCTCGACGCAATGGCCGAGCTCGGTCTGCTCACTCTTCAGAAACTTGCGGCGCGCGGGCGTGGTGAAGTAGAGCTCGCGCACTTCGATGGTCGTGCCGACACCGCCCGCCGACGGCGTCAGCGTGCCCGTTTGCGCATCGATGCGCGTGGCATGAGGGGCGTCGGCCGTGCGGCTCGTGATGTGCATTTCGGCCACCGAAGCGATCGACGCGAGCGCCTCGCCGCGAAACCCGAGCGTGGCCACCGATTCGAGCTCGGCGAGCGAACGGATTTTACTGGTCGCATGGCGCATCAGCGCGAGCGGCAGCTCGGAGGCCGGAATGCCGCAGCCGTCGTCCGCGATCGAGATGCGCTTGACGCCGCCCGCGTCGAGCAGGATGCGCAACGTTTTCGCGCCCGCGTCGAGCGCGTTCTCGAGCAACTCCTTGACTACCGAGGCCGGCCGCTCGACGACTTCGCCGGCGGCGATCTGGCTGATCAACTGGTCGGGCAGCGGCTGGATGGCGCGCGCGGCTTGACGCCCGCGCGATGCGAGCGAAGCGGGGGCGGCCGCCGACGGTTCGGGGAACTCGGACATGTCGCGATTATAGCGATTCGATCCCGAGCAGTTTCGGTATCATGGCGGCGATTGTTCGACTCGCCCCGCTTCATCGCCGCGGCCGGGGCCATTGACGAGAAGGGATGACTTTGGACACGCTGCTTCATTTCGCCGGATTGATTCTCCACATCGATACGTTCCTCGGCCAATTCGTCCAGCAATATGGCGCGTGGGTGTACGCGGTACTGTTCCTGATCGTCTTTTGCGAAACGGGGCTCGTCATCCTGCCGTTTCTGCCCGGCGATTCCCTGCTTTTCATCGGCGGCGCTTTTTGCGCGACGGGTGAGATGAATCTCGCCGCGCTGATCGTGCTGCTGCTCGCGGCATCGGTCACCGGCAACAGCTTGAACTATGCGATCGGGCGAGTGCTCGGGCCGAAAGTGTTCAATACGCACATCCCTTACCTCGAGCGTTTTCTCGACCGGGTCGCGCTGCAAAAGACGCACGACTTCTATGAGCGGCACGGCGGCAAGACCATCGTGCTCGCGCGCTTCATTCCCGTCGTACGGACGTTCGCGCCGTTCGTCGCCGGGGTCTCCGGGATGCGCACCGGCCGCTTCCAGTTCTTCAACGTGACGGGCGCCGCGCTGTGGGTGCTCCTGCTCGTGCTGGCCGGCTATTTCTTCGGCAACATTCCGTTCATCAAGCAGTACCTGAACGTCATCGTGCTCGTCGGCATCGGCGCGGCCATCGTGCCGGTCGCGCTGGCGGCGCTTTGGCGGATGTGGCGCAAGAAGGCCGCCGCACCGATGGTGCGCAAGCCCGACAGCCGTTGACGCAAGAGCGCCGGGCTTCCCTCACTCACCGATTCCCTCCGAGTCGTTTCAAGGCACGCGCGTTGCAGCTTAACGCCCGAGCCTCGCGCTCGCCGACGTTCATCGAACTCGCGGCATCGACGGAACTTACTGGAGGGAACCCATCATGGCACGCAGCACACTCGAGGATCTGTTCATTCACGATCTCTCGGATATCTACA
>JBCNPL010000323.1:0-3826 GCA_039593375.1 Paraburkholderia sp.
CGGTCATGGTTGCCCATGGGCGATGATCGGCCGAGGTCGTTTTACTGAGTGAGACATCGTTTGCTGAGCGATCCTTGGCGGAATGGAGATGACGATGACCGACGCGCCTAACGTTGCCCCGGGCTGGTCCGGTGCTCAATTACCGTTTCACGCGGGCGAGCTCGCCGCTCAGGAACGAGCAGGAGTCCTAAGCGTTGCGGAATCGGTCGGCCGCCGTGGTATTCGCGACTATATGCCGGATCAGCATCGCGAGTTCTATGCACAGTTGCCATTCATGGTGATCGGTGGCGTCGATGCCGAAGGTCAACCGTGGTCGACGCTCCGTGTCGGAGAACCCGGCTTTGTTTCGTCGCCCGATGCGCGGACGCTGCGCATTGCCGGCGGGACGCTGCCCGGTGATCCTCTCGTCGGCACTTGGCAAAGCGGCGCGATGATGGGCGGACTCGGCATTCAGCTCGAGACGCGGCGGCGCAATCGGATCAATGGCATCGTCACGGCAATCGATGGAGACGCGCTCACTTTGACAGTTGGCCAAAGCTTCGGCAATTGCGCGAAGTACATTCAGAGCCGCATGCCGGTGCGTGCATCGCGGGCTGAAGAAGGGGCGGCGGTCGAGCATTCGCGGAGTGAGCAATTGAGCGATGGCGACCGTGCATTGATCGGCCGCGCCGACACGTTCTTTATTGCAAGCGCCAATCTGGCCGATGGAGCAGGGGCTGCGCGCGGCGTCGACGTCTCGCACCGCGGAGGTCTCCCCGGGTTCGCCCGCGTCGATGACGCGGTGACGTTGACGACGCCCGACTTCAGCGGCAACCGGCTCTTCAATACGATCGGCAATTTGCTCGTCGACTCGCGTGCAGGGCTGCTTTTCATCGACTTCGAAAACGGCGATCTGCTCTATGTGGCCGCGGATGCGGAAATCGTCTGGGATAGCCCTGAGTTGAGCGAATTCCCGGGTGCTCAGCGGCTCGTTCGGTTCCGTATTCGCGAGGTGAGGCGTAGCCAAGGCGTGTTGCCGTTGCGCTGGTCCGAGGTGCAGTATGCGCCACAGTTTGCGGCCCTGGTGGGAAAGGCGGTTGTCGGGCCAAGCAAATAAAGCGGGAAAAAGCGGTTGCCCGGCCAACTGGGCGTAGAACGACTTGTATTGCAGCGTTAACGGATCAAGCGCCTTGCCGTTGTCATTGAATTGCCATCTCTCAGTCGCCGGCCTGATCGTCGGCTGCTCGGCGAAGTCCGCGAAATGAGCCTTACGAGGCTCGCGTTCGATGTCGCGGGGTTGACGCAGATGGCCGGTGCCGTCGAGCTGAGGGAGTCGTCGCTCAACTAACGGTTGAAGTCGCGTCCAGAGGTGACCGCTTCCACGTAGCCGGCGCGCACGACGAAATCGCCGTAATGCTCGCCCTCGTGCCGTTCGCGCGCGAAGTGTTCGAGCGTCTTGTCCAGCGCTTCGAGGATCGCATTTTCGCCGACGTTCTCGAGATGCAAGCGCGCGAGCCGTTCGCCATGAAACCCGCCGCCGAGGTAAAGGTTGTACTTGCCCGGCGCCCTTCCGGAGAGGCCGATCTCGGCGACATACGGCCGTGAACAGCCGTTCGGGCAGCCGCTCATGCGAAGCGTGATCGGAGCGTCGGAGAGTCGATGCCGCTCGATCAACGCCTCGATTCGAGCGACGAGTAATGGCAGATAGCGTTCGCTTTCCGCCATCGCGAGGCCGCAGGTCGGCAGCGCGACACACGCCATCGAATTGACCCTCAGCGCGCTGCCCCAGTCAGGCGCGAGCAGGCGATGGTCGCGCGCCAATCGCTCGATACGTTCACGATTCGCGTCGGAGACGCGTGCGATCGTGATGTTTTGGTTCGGCGTGAGGCGGAACGTATCGTCGTGAACGCGGGCGATTTCGCGCAAGCCGTCCAGCAACGGGCGGTCCGGCTGGTTGTGCAAGCGCCCGTTTTCGATGAAGAGCGTCAGGTGGTGCGTGCCGTCATCCCCTGTCTGCCAGCCGAGCGCATCGCTGTTCGAGGTAAACGAATAGGGACGCGCGGGAGCGAGGTCGAACCCGAGTCGGCGTTCGATTTCGCCTTTGACCCAATCGAGGCCGAGATCGTCGATCGTGTATTTGAAACGGGCATGCGCGCGTTCGAGGCGATCGCCATAGTCCCGCTGGACGCTCATCACCGCATCGCAGGTCTCGAGCACTTTGTCGGGCGTCACAAAGCCGATCACATCGGCAAGTCGCGGATAGGTCGCCGTCGATTGGTCGCTGCGGCCCATGCCGCCGCCGATCGCGACGTTGAAACCCTTCAGTTCGCCGGCCTCGGCAATGGCGATGAATCCGAGGTCCTGCGTGTAGACGTCGATGTCGTTGACGGGCGGAATCACGAAGCCGATCTTGAACTTGCGCGGCATGTAGGTCTTGCCGTAGAACGGCTCCTCCGGCCCTTCGAGGGGCTGGCGTTCGCGCGCTTCGCCATACCAGATTTCGCGGTAGGCACGCATGCGCGGAATCGCGCGATCGCTCGCGCGGTGCGCGAGGTCGTACACCGTGGCGTGCAGCGCAGATAGATGCGGATTGACTGAGCACATCACGCCGCGCGCATCGTCGCCGCATGCCGAAATCGTGTCGAGCCTCACTTCATTGAGACCTTGAACGAGCGCGCGCAGATCATTCTTGAGCACCCAGTGGAACTGGACCGTTTGCCGCGTCGTCAGCCGCAGCGTCGCATTTCCGTGGGTGCGTGCGAGTTCGTCGAGCCTGAGCCATTGCTCAGCCGTGCAGACGCCTCCCGGCATGCGCACGCGGATCATGAACTGGAATGCCGGCTCGAGTTTCTGCCGCCGACGCTCGTCGCGCACGTCGCGATCATCCTGCAGGTACATGCCATGAAATTTGAGCAGCTTCGCGTCGTTCGCCGAGACCGCTCCCGTCAGCGGGTCGGTCAACCCGTCGCGAATCGTGCCGCGCAATTGATCGCTTTCCGCCTTGAGGCGTTCATCGGCGCTGAGCCGCTCGACGGGCTGTGACAGATCGCGGCTGCGATCGTGGCGAGTATGTGATTCGCTCATCGAATCCTCTCTGGATAGTGCAGGGCCGCGCTCTAGCGCTCGAGCTCGCATGAGTAGGGCCTGGGCGAAGGCACAGGCTCAAAGGCTTCGCATGGTCAATAGACGTCGCGCTGATAACGTCGCTCGCGTTGCAGCTTCCGCAGATATTCGTGCGTCGCGTCGGGCCCGAATCCGCCTTCTTCGGAGACGATCTCGGCGAGTGTCCGGTCGACGTCCGGCGCGAGCCGCTTCGCGTCGCCGCAGACGTAGAGGTGGGCGCCTTCCTCGAGCCACGCAAAGATCTCGCGTGCGTGCGCTTTCAAACGATGCTGGACATAGGCCTTCGCGTCGCCGTCGGAGCGGCGGTCGCGCGAGAACGCGACGTCCATCCGTGTCAGCAGCTTGTCCTTGAGCAGCCTCTGCCACTCGGTTTGATAGAGAAAGTCGGTGCGGAAGTGGCGATCCCCGAAAAAGAGCCACGACCGTCCACTCGCACCCCGCGCCTCGCGCTCCTGCATGAAGGCGCGAAACGGCGCGACGCCGGTACCGGCGCCGATCATGATGATCGGCACATCGTCGCCGGGCAGACGGAAGTTCGGATTCCTATGCACGTAGACGGGCAGCTTCGCATCGAGTGCAACGCGCTCCGATAACTGACCCGAAGCCACCCCCGCGCGGCGCTCACCGTGCAACTCGTAGCGCACCGTCGCGACGGTCAGATGCACTTCGTCGGGTGCGGCGGCCTGACTCGACGCGATCGAATAGAGTCGCGGCTGCAGGGGCC
>JBCNPL010000324.1:0-3823 GCA_039593375.1 Paraburkholderia sp.
CCCGTCCGAATTGACGATCGGATCGCCCGAATCGCCTTGCGCATCGCATGCCCGATGCAGGCGATGCGGGGGCATGACGATCCGGTAACCGTCACATTCGCTGATTGGAGCCTTCGATGACTACTGCCAAAGCGCCTGCCGTCTTCACGTTTCGCTGCGCTATCGTGTCGGGGCGCCCCTGCCCGCACGCTTACGCCTCACGCGTCTGAACGGAGACCGGCATGCAAACGACTTCTATCGATTCGGCGCGGACCATCGGCGGTCTGCGCGGCGGCTGGAATCGCTTCGCCGATTTCGCGTCGCACCTCATCGGTCACTCTCTGCTGGCGCTCGTGTGCCGGCTCTCGATCGCGGCGATCTTTTTCCTCTCGGGACGCACGAAGGTAACGGGTTTTCTGACGTTGAAGCCCGGAACCTATGTGCTGTTCCGCGATGAGTACAAGATCCCCGTCATTCCGCCGGAAATCGCGGCGCATATTGCCGCATACTCCGAACACTTGTTCCCGCTGCTTCTCGTGCTGGGGCTCTTCACGCGCGGCGCGGCACTCGCGCTGCTCGGCATGACGACCGTCATCGAGGTATTCGTCTACCCGGATGCCTGGCCGACGCATCTGTCATGGGCAGGTCTGCTGCTTTACATGATCGGCCGCGGCGGCGGCGTCTTCTCGCTCGACCATCGGCTCGGCATCAAGTGAACCCTTGCAGCGGGACGCTCGTGTCCGCGCGATGGCATGAAACAGGCCGGTGCGCGAGCATCGCGCTGCCGGCCAGCTGCTACGCAAGCCCGCGGATTCGCGCGGCGAGCGCCTTCAGACCGCGATGGACGCCCACCTTGACGGCCGATTCGGAGAGCCCGGTCAGCTGCGCCGTCTCCGCGACGGAAAGACCTTCGAGCTTCACATGCAAAATGGGCAGCCGCTGCTTGTCGGGCAACTGCTCGAGCAGCTTGCCGATATCCCGGCGAGCCGCCGACGGCTCATCGTCCGGCGCGGCGAAGATCTCGAGATAGTCGTCGAGCGGATCATGGAGCGATTCGCGCCGCGACCGCGCCCGAAAAAAATCCATCAGCTTGTAGCGCGCGATCGCATGAACCCATGCCGTCAACGGCTCGTCGGACCGGTATGTGTGACGACCGTTATGGACGGCAAGCAGAATTTCCTGAACGAGATCTTCCACATCGTCGGCGAGCTGCGGAATTCTCCGGCGCAAGTAGCCGCGCAGGTGCCGCGTCAACTCTTCGAGGAACGTGCGGTAGGCCACGGCGTCGCCGTCCATGCCGCTGAGGAGCAGCGCCCTCAGTCGCGTTTCTGTCGAATGCACGATCGGTCGGCCTCTCACCAGCGCAAGTATCGAGGTCCGATGAGCGCGCCCACCGCGGTGGGAAGCGCCATGCCGAGCAAATACCAGACGGCCCAGAACGGGACGCCCATTTCCGGGCAGTGGAGGCAATAGGCGACGGTCGCTGTCGCTCCGGCCATTGCGCCCGCCGAAGCGCCGGCCAAGCGCAGCCGCGTGGGTGCGAGCCCGCGCACGGCCGCGAGCGCGGCGACAAAGCCGGGTATCGAAAGGAAAGCGATATTGAAGGGACAGCTGCGCCAAGTCAGGCCGAAGAGCAGCGAGGCGCGCTCGCCGGCCGGTGCGATCGACCACACGGTCAGGCCGGCAATCCAGACGATCGCGATCGGAACGGCAAGGCCCGCCCACGCGGCGCCGACGGCGACGCCGGGCCGCGCGAGCCGCGCCGTGACGGCGAGGGCGCCGGCGGCGAGGGCGACGGGCAGCGCGACCTTCGCCCAGAAGAGCGGCGTGACGAGCATCTCGCCGATATCGGGCCGCAACCCGTAGAAAACGAGGATGAGCAGCGTCGCGCCGAGCGCGCCGGCGAAAAGGGCCCAACTGAAGCGGCGGGCCGCCACATGCTTGTCGACCGGCGCGACGCCGGCGGCGAGCAGTGTGACGAGACGATCGGTTTCCATGATGGATTAGTTCGTTGGGCGGGCGGATTCGGTTACCGATTCCATTGCGGTCGCAGCGATTATCGTCGAAAAAGTGACAGCCGCTGTAACCGCCGCCGTTCATCCGGCGAACTAACCGTCGGATCGCTCATTGCACTATGCTGCTGACCAACGGCTTGCGCCGTGCGGCAGCGCCGACGGTCTGCTTACCATCCACTTATCGATGAGGAGTCCACACAATGAACGCAATCAAAGTTTCGGCCGCTGCTTTCGTTCTCGCGTCGCTCGCAGCGAGCGTTTCGGCTCAGGCGCAATCGAACGGAGCGGTCGAGAAGTGCTACGGCGTCGCGATGGCCGGCCAGAACGACTGCAAGGCGGGCGCGGGCACGACTTGCGCGGGTACGCAGAAGATGGACTACGACGGCGCGCACTACAAGAACGTCCCGGCGGGCACCTGCACGTCGATCAAGACGCCGAAGGGCCACGGCATGCTCGAGCCGTCGGCGTGACCGCCGGCTAGTCGTCTGACGGTCGCCGCGATCATGGATACGATCACGGAGCTCGGCGGGGGCCTCGGCCTGAAGCCCGTGCACTATGGCGACGCTTATGCGTCGACGGAGCGCGGTCTTTGGTTCGAAGTGCACCCCGAGAACTACATGGTCGATGGCGGCCCTCGGCTGGCCTGGCTCGAGACGATTCGCTCGCGGCATCCCGTCTCGCTGCACGGCGTGGCGCTTTCGCTGGCGGCGGACGCCGTGCCCGACGAAACCCATTTGCGGCGGCTGAAGGCGCTTGTCGACCGCGTAGAACCGGCGCTCGTTTCCGAGCACCTGGCCTGGTCGACGTGGCGCGGCACTTACCATCCCGATTTGCTGCCGTTTCCGCGCACGCAAGAGGCGCTCGTCCGAATCGCGTCCAACATCGTCCGCACGCAGGATACGTTAGGCCGCCGCATCGCCATCGAAAATCCCACGCACTATCTCGTGATCGAGGGGCACGACTGGAGCGAAACCGATTTCCTTGCCGAGCTCGCAAGACGGACAGGCTGTGGCCTGCTGCTCGACGTGAACAACGTCTACGTCAGTGCGCGCAATGTCGGCATCGATGCGGCCGCCTATGTCGATGCGGTCGACGCCGCATCGGTGATGGAGATTCACCTTGCCGGACATTCGCTCGACGCGGGAACGATGCTGCCGCCGTTGCTGATCGACTCGCACGATGCCGCAATAGACGACGATGTGTGGGCACTGTATCGGCGCGTGATCGCGCGCATCGGACCTCGCCCGACTTTGATCGAGCGCGACGATAACATTCCGCCGTTCGAAGCGCTCCTCGCCGAGCGCGAGCGGGCGCAAACGATCCTCGAGGAACGTGCGTCGTATACGTATAGTCTGCCTCCGTCAGTGCCGGTGAGTGACGGCCGCGGCGCACCAGAGGCTGCCCGATGACCGGCACACTGACTCAATTCCAGGACGCACTTGCGAATGCGCTCTTCGGCGAGACGCCGAGCGACGAGCGCGTGGCGAGCATGGCGGCCCAGCCCGGCTTCATGGTCTATCGCAATACGGTATTCAAAGGCGCGGTCGATGCATTGCAGGCCAACTTTCCGACGGTGACACGGCTTGTCGGCGAGCAATGGTTTCGCGCGGCCGCTGCGGCTTACGTGCGGAAATCGCCGCCTGCCGATGCGCGGCTCGTCTACTACGGCGCTGGGTTTCCGGCGTTTCTCGCGGCGCAGGAGACCGCATGCGCGCTACCCTATCTCGCGGACGTGGCTCGCCTCGATCGCTTATGGGTCGAGGCCCATGTCGCCCCCGACGATGCGCTTGCCGATGCGGCTGCGATCGCCGCCCTGTCGGCTGAGCATC
>JBCNPL010000325.1:0-3823 GCA_039593375.1 Paraburkholderia sp.
GGGCCACCGCCTGCGCGGCCGCAGCCGTGGCGGTATCGCTCGGCGCCGCGACGATCTCGCAGGCTGCGACGATTCCGAACAAGACCCTAGTTTATTGTTCCGAGGGCAGCCCCGCCGGCTTCGACCCTGCGCAATACACGACAAGCACCGACTTCACGGCCAATACGTTCACGGTCTTCAACCGACTGGTCGAGTTCACGCGCGGCGGCACGAGCCTGGAGCCCGGCCTTGCGGAGAAATGGGACGTCTCGCCCGACGGCAAGACCTACACGTTCCACCTCCGTCACGGCGTCAAGTTTCAGACGACGTCCTACTTCAAGCCGACGCGAGAATTCAACGCCGACGACGTCGTCTTTACGTTCGAACGGATGCTCGATCCGAACCAGCCGTTTCGCAAGGCGTACCCGGCGACGTTTCCGTACTTCACCGACATGGGGCTCGACAAGCTCATCAAGAAAGTCGAGAAGGTCGATCCCTACACGGTCAAATTCGAACTCAGCGAAGTCAATGCGCCGTTCATTCAGAACTTGGCGATGGAGTATGCGTCGATCCAGTCGGCCGAGTACGCCGATCAGCTGATGAAGGAAGGCAAGGCTGCCGATATCAACCAAAAGCCCGTCGGCACGGGTCCGTTCATCTTCCGCAGCTATACGAAGGATGCGACGATCCGTTACGACGGCAATCCGGACTACTGGAAGCCTGGCGCGGTCAAGATTTCGAAGCTGATCTTCTCGATTACGACCGATTCGAACGTACGCGCGCAGAAGCTGAAGCGCGGCGAATGCCAGGTGATGAGCTTTCCGAAGCCGGCCGATCTCGCCACGCTGAAGAGCGACTCGAACATCGAGATGGCATCGCAGGCGGGCTTCAACCTCGGCTATCTCGCGTACAACGTTCAGCATAAGCCGCTCGACAATGTCGACGTGCGCCGCGCGCTCGACATGGCGATCAACAAACAAGCCATCATCGAGTCGGTCTATCAGGGCGCGGGCCAACTCGCGACGAACCCGATGCCGCCGACGCAGTGGTCCTACGTGAAGGGACTGCATGCGCAGAAGTACGACCCCGCGCAGGCCAAGGCGTTGCTTGCCAAAGCCGGCTTTGCGAATGGGTTCGATATCAACCTTTGGGCAATGCCTGTTCAACGTCCATACAACCCCAATGCGCGGCTGATGGCCGAGATGATCCAGGCGGATTGGAAGAAGATCGGTGTCAACGCGAAGATCGTCACTTACGAATGGGGCGAGTACATCAAGCGCGCGCATGCGGGCGAGGACGATGCGATGCTGATCGGCTGGACCGGCGACAACGGCGATCCCGACAATTGGCTCGGAACACTGCTCGGTTGCGAAGCGATCAACGGCAACAACTTCTCGAAGTGGTGCTACAAGCCGTTCGACGATCTGATCCAGAAGGGCCGCACGACGAACGACCAGGCTCAGCGCACGAAGTACTACGAGGAGGCGCAGCGGATCTTCGCGGACCAACTGCCTTTCTCACCGATCGCGCACTCGACCGTCTATCAACCGACTACGAAGAACGTCGTCGACATGAAGATCGACCCGCTTGGCTACTCGCGCTTTGACGGCGTCAGCATGAAGTAATCGTGAGCGTCTAATTCAGGCGGTTACGAATTACCGCACTCGATCCGGCGACAGGGGCGGCCAGTCCCTCGTCGCCGTTCGCGTTTTTTCTTCGAAGATATAGGGACGAACCATGTTCCGATTCGCTTTGCGCCGCATTGGCATGGTGGTGCCGACGTTCATCGGCATCACGATCCTCGCGTTCGCGCTGATCCATCTGATTCCGGGCGATCCCATCGAAGTCATGATGGGCGAGCGCGGCGTCGACCCCGCGATGCACGCGGCCGCGCTGCACCGGCTCGGCCTCGACGAGCCGCTGCCGATGCAGTACCTGCACTACGTCTGGCGGGCCCTGCACGGCAACCTCGGCAATTCGTTCATCACCGACACGAGCGTCATGGGCGAGTTCCTCGCCCGCTTTCCCGCCACGGTCGAACTGTCTTTCTGCGCGATGCTGTTCGCGCTCGTCGTCGGCCTGCCGGCCGGCGTCTTCGCGGCGCTCAGGCGCGGCAAGCTGCTCGATCACGGCGTCATGGGCGCCGCGCTCACGGGCTACTCGATGCCGATCTTCTGGTGGGGCTTGATCCTCATCATGTTCTTTTCGGTGACGCTCGGGTGGACGCCCGTATCGGGCCGCATTGCCGTCGAATACGACATTCCGCGTGTGACGGGCTTCCTCTTGATCGATTCGTTGCTCGTGCCCGATGAGGGCTCGTTCACTTCCGCGGTGAGTCACCTGATCCTGCCGGCGATCGTGCTCGGCACGATCCCCCTGGCCGTTGTCGCGCGCATGACGCGCTCGTCGATGCTCGAAGTGCTGCGCGAGGACTACATCCGCACGGCGCGCGCGAAAGGACTCTCGCCGGCTCGCGTGATCGTCGTCCATGCGTTGCGCAATGCGCTGATTCCCGTCGTCACCGTGATCGGCTTGCAGGTCGGCACGCTGCTGGCGGGCGCCGTGTTGACCGAGACGCTCTTTTCGTGGCCCGGGATCGGCAAGTGGCTCATCGACGCGATCAGCCGGCGCGACTACCCGGTCGTGCAAGGCGGCATCCTGCTGATCGCCACGCTCGTGATCGTCGTCAATCTGATCGTCGATCTGCTCTACGGCGTGCTCAACCCGCGCATTCGCCATACACGCTAAGAGGCCTGGACATGGCAGACATACAAAACGCAATCCCCGAGGCCATTACGCCGGCGAGCGGCCGGGCGCTCGCCGCTCGCGAGTTCTGGGCGCAATTCTCGCGCAATCGCGGCGCCGTCGCGGCCGGCATCATCGTGCTCGTCCTCATCGTCGTCGCGATCGCCGCGCCCGTCGTCGCGCCCCACAGCCCCATCGAGCAATACCGCGACTTCGTCAAGATTCCTCCGGTCTGGGAGAGCGGAGGCAACTGGCGCTTCGTGCTCGGCACCGACGAGGCGGGGCGCGATATCCTTTCGCGTCTCATCTACGGCGCCCGCATGTCGTTCTGGATCGGCTGCGTCTCGGTTGTCCTGGCGCTGATCCCCGGCATCGTGCTCGGGCTTGTCGCCGCATTTTTCGACAAGTGGGCCGATACGCCGATCATGCGTCTCATGGACGTGCTGCTCGCATTGCCCTCGCTGTTGCTTGCGGTGGCGGTCGTCGCGATCATCGGCCCGGGCCTCGTCAACACGATGCTCGCGATCGCGATCGTCGCCCTGCCCGGGTACGTGCGCCTCACGCGCGCCTCGGCCCAGGGCGAGCGGCAAAAGGAATACGTCACGGCCTCGCGCGTGGCCGGCGCCGGCACGCCGAGGCTCATGTTCTCGCAGGTGTTGCCCAACTGCGCGGCCCCGCTCATCGTGCAGGCGACGCTCGGGTTTTCGTCCGCTATTCTCGATGCGGCCGCGCTCGGCTTTCTCGGGCTAGGCGTTCAGCCGCCGACCGCCGAGTGGGGCGCGATGCTCGCCTCGGCGCGCGACTACATCGACAATGCCTGGTGGATCGTGACATTTCCGGGGCTCGCGATCGTGATCTCGGTGCTCGCGATCAACCTGCTCGGCGACGGACTGCGCGATGCGCTCGATCCCAAACTCAAGCGGATAGGCTAGTGGATATGACAGACCTTCTCACCATCCGCAATCTGGCGGTTAATTTCGGCGGCGCGCCGGCCGTGGACGGCGTCGATTTGTCGGTCTCGGCGGGCGAGGTCGTCGGCGTCGTCGGCGAATCGGGGTCGGGCAAGAGCGTCACGATGATGGCCGTGATGGGCCTCATC
>JBCNPL010000326.1:0-3819 GCA_039593375.1 Paraburkholderia sp.
TCGGTTCGCGTCAGCGCGGAAGCGCTACTTTATCCGCGGCGCGCAGTGGGCGGCAATGCGGGCGAGCCCGGTGAGTCGAACGACGCCAAAGCGGGCGAGGCTGGGCGGCCCAGCCGCCCGCGGCAGTCGCGGGCGGGGCGAGAGCCTGAGCCTCGTTGAAGTCAGGTGCGCGCGGCCAGCCACGCGTCGACGCGCTGAAGCGCCGAGCGCAGCGTCGCGACGAGCTGGGCGCTGCCCGCCATGCCGCCCCAAAGCAGCCGCGAGCCGCAGAATGCCGCAAGCGGGTCTGCCGCCGCGAAGAAAGCGCGCGCCGCCGCCTCGTCCATCACACCGTCCTGGTACGCGTAGGGCAGCGCGCCCTGGCGCCAGCGATCGAGAAAGCGGAAGAAGAGCGCGGGCAGCACGGCCGTCGCGTTCGGCTCGGCGCCGCGCGCGAACGATTCCGCGAGCGTCGGCGCGATGAAGCCCGGAATCTTCGAGAAGCCGTCGGCGGCCACGCGCTGATTCGTGTCCTGGATATAAGGATTGCTGAACCGGTCGAGCACGACGTCGCGATAGCGGGCGAGGTCGAGCGGGCTCGGTGTGAGACAGGGGATCACATCTTGCGTGACGTACTCGTGCGCGAAGCGGCGGATGTCGGAGTCGACCGTGCCTTCGTGGATGAACGAAAGGCCCACGAGCGTGCCGGCCCAGGCGATGCAGCTATGGCTCGCGTTGAGGATGCGGATCTTCGCTTCCTCGTAGGGCAGGACCGACGCGACGAGCTCGGCCCCCACCCGCTCCCAGGCGGGGCGGCCTGCGCGAAAGCGATCTTCGATGACCCACTGGATGAACGCCTCGCCCATCACGGGGCAGGCGTCCTCGACGCCCGTCGCCGCTTTCACCCGCTCGCGCACGTCCGGTGTCGGGCGTGGCGTGATGCGATCGACCATCGAATTCGGGCAAGTCGTGTTCTCGTCGAACCATGCGGCGAGTTCGGTCAGCCCTCGCGCCTCGAGGAACGCACGCATGCCGGCTTCGAATCGTTCGCCGTTGCTGCGAAGGTTGTCGCAGCTTTGCAGCGTGACAGGACCGCCGTTGCGCGCGCGGCGCGCGTCGAGGATGGCGGCGAGCGCGCCGTAGATCGTGGTGTGGGCGCCGGCCAGGTCTGCCGCCAGGTCGGAATAGGAGGTGTCGAGCCGGTCGTGCTCGTCGAGGTAATAACCGCCCTCGGTGACCGTGAACGAAATGATCTTGCAGGCGGGATCGGCGCCGGCTTCGATGAGCGCCTCCAGCGTCGGCGACCAGGGCACGACGCGTTTGATCGAGCTGATCGTTTCGTAGGCGCGCTCGCCTTGCGGCGTGACGGTCTCGAGCGTATAGACGCCGTGTTGCGCCGCCAGGGCGTCGAGCACCGCGTTCATGTCGCCCCGGATGTTGCCGACCGTCAGCGACCAGGTGGCTTCGCCGGTTGCGGGCAAGGCATTGAGACGATGCAGATACCACGCTTGATGGGCGCGGTGAAACGATCCCGCCCCAATGTGCAGGATCACGTTAGAAGCGCCGACTTGCGCATTGTCCATCGCTTGTCTCCCGATTGAGATCGCTCGGCGCGAGCCCGCTGCAAACGGGGCGGGGTTCGACGCTCGATCCGATCTTTTGTTCTGTCGATGAGCGAATGATCGGTTCGCGGCGAACGAAAGTCAAGGCGCGATGCGGGAAGATCGGGGGCAGCCTGAGGGGCCGGGCATGGCCGGGCGGAACTGTGCAGTTTCGCTTAATGGTTCATCCAGATCGAGCCGGTTTATCGAACGACGCCGGACGTGTAGCGTATGGATCACTCAACCGTCAGGAGGACAGTCATGGATACGCCGACTCAACGTACGCAGACCCACTACGGCGGTGCCGGGTTGATAGCGAAGGTGCAAGGCGCGCTCGCCGTCTTCGGTCCCGAGGAAACCGTGCTGACGGTGCCGCAACTGGCCATGCTCGATCAGTTCCATACTCGCGGCATGCTCGCCACGGGGGAGCTTGCGGAGGCGATGGGGCTCGAAGCCGGCATGACTGTGCTCGACCTCGGCTGCGGGATCGGTGGACCTGCACGCTACTTGGCCGCCAATTATGACGTCCGCGTCACGGGCGTAGACCTCAGCGCATCGTTCGTCGATACGGCTCGCTACTTGAGCCGGCGCTGCGCCCTCGACGATCGCACGACCTTTCTTGCCGGCGACGCCACCGAGCCGCCGGTGGCGGAAGGCAGCATCGATCGCGTGTTCCTGCAGCATGTCGCCATGAACATTGCCGACCGGGCGAGCCTTTATCGCGCGATCCGGCGCGCGCTGAAGCCGGGAGGACGATTCGCGACCTACGACATTGTTGCCAAAGGCGACGTGCCGTACTTTCCGGTGCCGTGGGCGGTCTCCCCCGAGAACAGCCACTTGCTGACCGAAGCCGAAACGCGCGCGGCATTGACCGCTGCCGGATTCAGCATCGATCTCTGGCGCGACGATACCGAGCTCGCGGCGCAATGGTTCGCGAAGCAGTTGGCCGGCGGTCCGCCCGCCGGCCCCAGCCTTGCGCTGGTGCTCGGCGCGGACTTCCCGGTCATGATTTCCAACTTGGCGCGCAATCTGCGCGAGGGCCGGGTCGGCGTGCTGACGGCGACCGCGAGCCGTTGACCGGGGCCGCGGGTTCCGGCGCCTAGTCGGGCGCCGGGGATTTGCGTTTCACCTTCGACGTGTTCAGCGCCACGGCGGCGCGAACGAGATCCTTCAAGGCCTCTTCGTCGATTTGCTCGCCTTCGCGAAAGTCGATCGCGCGCCTCGTGTTCCCGTCCAGGCTGGAGTTGAAGAGGCCCGAAGGGTCATCCAGAGCCGCCCCTTTGGCGAACGTCATTTTCACGACGCTCTTGTAGGTCTCGCCCGTGCAGATCAATCCGTCGTGCGACCACACCGGGACCCCTCTCCACTTCCACTCCTCGACGACTTCGGGATCGGCTTCCTTCACCAAGGCACGAAGCCGGGCGAGAGTCTCGCCTCGCCAGTCGCCCAGTTCTTGGATCCTCGCGTCTATCAGCTGCGACGCGGACATGCTTTCTTGCGGGCCACTCTTTTTCATCGTTGCTTTTTCCTCGCGTGTGAACGAGCTTACGCGTCGACTGGACTTGCCTCGCTCGCCTAGGCAATGTCGGATAGCCGGACGAAGACCGTGGAGCCGAGAAGTCTCCCGGCGAGTGTACTCTCGGCGAGTGCTCGAGGCTGGCTCGTGGCGTTCTCGGCCGAGCTGCCGGCGGACCATCGGCGCGGTATCGTGCTCGACTGGCTTATGATTGCGCCACGAACGCCGGGTGCGGGTTCTACCTAAAAATTATCCAGGCACATCATGAAGCTCCGCGCTGCTGTTTTTTCTCTCCTTTTGTTTCCGCTCGGCGCACTGGCAGCGAGTTGCCCCGTCGCTCCCGCGCCAATCGAGAAGGCGATTCACCGGCACATCGACACTTTGCGAGCGACGGAATACTGTGATGCGCGGAGGGTGAAGACCGAAGACGGCGTCACCGTGGCCATCTACACCGCTGAAGGCGCGTGCGCCGGCGTCGATCCTCGCGGGCAGCCCGGCACCTGCTCGGTCAACTGGGTTCGCTACATGGTGGCGCTTGCGGGCCGACGAGTCACGCCGCCAGTCGAAGTTGGAGGAAAGGGCGGTCTCACGGACGTCGGCGTCGAGATTTCGGATGGCATCATCGAGGTAAAGGGCTTATCCGTCGGGCCCAACGACCCATTGTGTTGTCCCACGTTGCCCGCAACGAAGAAATTCAAGCTTTCCCCTTCCGGCCTTACCGAG
>JBCNPL010000327.1:0-3818 GCA_039593375.1 Paraburkholderia sp.
GCCGCGATGCCGGCGGCTTCGCCGGGCGCCGTCGGGGCAAAGAGCTCGGCGAGCAGTCCGTCCGTTCGCCAGCGCCGCTCGAGGCGCGCGAGCCGCGTCATCGCGCGCGCCCCGCGAACACCGGGCGCCGCGCCGATCAGCGCGCCGATCCAGCCTCTGAGCGGCGCGAGCGGTTCGTAGACGGTCTCGCGGCTGCAGCGAAGCCAGACCGTCAAACTGCGGCGCTTGGCGTAACGAGCGACTTCGTAGGCAAGGCGAGTCTTGCCGAGTCCGACCTCGCCGACCACGGCCATGCTGGTCGCCTCCCGCCGCGCGCCGCGCAGGCAACGCAGCAGCTGTGCCAGCTCGGCGCGGCGGCCGACGAGCGGAAGCTCGAGATCGTCGCCGCGTGGCCTGGCGCGACGCGCGCGCGGCCGAACGACGACGAGGCCGGCGTGATGCGGATGCGGGATCATGCGGAAGCTTTCGCCGCCACGACGGTCGAGATCCCGGCGCAACCAGCTCGCCGCCTCCGCGCTTGCGAGAATCTCGCCGCTTTGGCCGAGTGCGCAAAGGCGTAGCGCCGCGTTGACGAATCCGCCCGGCGGCTCCTGGCCGGCGGCAGAAACACTCATCGTCGGCAAAGCGCAATGGATCGCCTGAACGAGGCTGGAACCGAGCCCCGCGTGTCCCGACAACTCGACCGCCAGCCGCGCGGCCGCCAGCGCCGACTCTTCGAGCGCAAGCGGGACGCCGAAATGAACGAGTGCCAACCCCTCGTGTGGCACGACGAGCCGCGCGGTGCCGTCGCCGATGCGCTGCCGGACGATGTCGAGGAGGCTCGAGAACGAGGGGCCGCCGCAGCGCGTCGATGCGCCGTCCGGGTCGTCGTCGAGAAGCTGTGCGCAGAGCAGCGCGACCGGCCGTCGCTCCGCGAGCGCGGCCTCGGGCACTGCCTTCGCCCGCAGTCGCTCGGCGAGGCTCAGTGTCTTCGCATCGGGCTCGGCATCCGTTTCTTCCTTGAGGCGCCGGCAAAACGAAGCGTAATACGCGAGTGCGGCATCCACGCCGTCGACTTCGGCCAGCGCCTCCATATAAGTGCGGTTCGCCGGCTCGTCGAGCGGCGCGAGCTCGACGAGCCGCTGCGCCGCGCTCATCGCCTCGCGCATCATCCCGCTCCCGAAGCGCAGCCCCGCAAGCCTGCGCCAGAGTTGAGCGGCACGGCCCGCCGCGGCATCCCGCTGATCCCGCAGCCACGCCTCGAGCTCCGAGTCCTCGGCGGCGTCGACACCGGCCAGGAATTCTCCGCCATAGGAGGAAGCCGCCTGTTCCAGTGCGACGATGTCTTCGGATGCGTTCAGCTCGCGCGAAAACCTCGTTTGCGCGGCCGCAAGCGCGAGCGCATCGCAATGCCATCCAACGGACGACAGGAGCAGCGTCTGCCGATCGCCTCCGAGGCGCTCATGGGCAGGCCCGAGCGCGGCGCGCAACACGTGGATCGCATGACGCAGGCTGCGGCGCGCGGCATCGCCATCGGCATCGGGCCAAAGCCTGCTCGCGAGCCGTTCGCGCCGCTGCGGTACGCCCGGTTCCATGGCAAGCCAGGCGAGCAGCAAGCGTACTTTGTCGTAACGGAGATCGACCTCGCGGCCGTCGACATAAAGACGGCAACCGCCCAACAGGCGGATTTCGAACGTGGGAACGGTCATGAACGGCCCTCGCAGCTTCCGACTCGCCGCGTTAACTGATGGTTAACGGCATTAACGGCACGGCGAATTCTTTCTGAATGTGTCGTGCGTGTCGAGACAAAAGTCGGATGCTTTGCGGCCGCTGCCGCTTTATTACATTTCTTTCATTCTCTTCAAAGCCAATAGATATCGCCGCGCATCAGCAGCGCCGGCGTGTAGCAGCCCGCGGCGCGCCGCAATTCGTCCATCGTTTCTTCCTCGTAGCCAGGCTTTACATGCGAAATCAACAATTGGTACGCGGCTGCCCGTTTGGGCAACTGCGCGGCGAGCAAAGCCGGGCACAGGTGTCGCGACTCGACGGCCAACTGGCGTTGCGCGTCGGGAAATGCCGTTTCGACGATCAGGTAGCGTAGATCCTCGATTTTCGCGACGGCGTCCCAGAATGCCGGGCAGACGGATGAATCGCCGCTGAACGCCAAGCTGCCGCGAGGCGTCGCCACCTCGTATCCCACCGCCGGCACGCCGTGCGCGGCGGGAAGCGGCGCGAATATGCGCTCGCCGACGGCGCAGGACTCTCCCTCTTCAAGCCGAGCGAAGCGCACGAAAGGCCTCGCGGGGGAAGGGATTCGCGTGAAGTCGGGCCACAGCGCGCCGTTGAACAAATGCGCCCGCAGCACGACCTCCGTTGCGGCCGTGCAATGGACAACGAGCGGTTTTGCGCGGCGCGCGCTGACCGCGTCGAGCATCAGCGGCAGACAAACGATGTGATCGATGTGCGCGTGGGTGAGGAACACATGATCGATGCGCGCGAGCGCTTCGATGTCGAGGTCGGCGACCCCCGTGCCGGCGTCGATGAGAATATCGTCGTCGACGAGCAATGCCGTCGTGCGGTGCCCTTCCCCGCCTATGCCGCCGCTACAGCCGAGCACGGTCAGTTTCATGATCTCAGCGCGCGCAGGAAGCGTGGCGGGTGCGTCATCAGTTCTCGGTTCCTCACTTGCTGTCGAATTCGTGGATACCGTCCCACTGATCGGCATCGGCATGATCTTGAGACGCGCGCTTGCCGGCGACTCGTTCGAGATAGAGCGCGTAAAGGCGGTGCCGTGGCGCAGCTTCTTCCCCAGCGAGCGCTCGCAACGAAGCTTCGGCCGCATCCCACTCGCCACGGCGATACTGTTGCAGCGTGTCGTGCCAACGCGCGAGCTCGGCGACTTCCGAGTGCGAGAGCCTGTAGGCTTCGTCGAGGGGCTCGTAGATCGCGACGGCTTCGCGCTTGCCCTTGACGCGCACGCGATCGAGCTCGCGATAGACGATGTTTCGGGTCTGCGCGCGAGTCGCTTCCCCGACGACGATATCGACGCCGTAATGCTTCCCGATTCCTTCGAGCCGCGCGCCGAGATTGACCGCGTCGCCCATCACCGTGTAGGCGCGGCGCACACGAGAACCCATGTCGCCGACCGTCATCGGCCCCGTGTTGATACCGATCCCGATGCGGATCGTCGGCTCGCCGCGCTGCACGAGCGTCGTATTGAGCGGCGCCAGCGCTTCGCGCATGCGTAACGCCGTGAGCACGGCCTGCTGCGCATGCTCGGGCTCGGCGAGCGGCGCTCCCCAGAACGCCATGATCGCATCGCCGATGTATTTGTCGAGGGTGCCGCGATGCTCGCGAATCACTGCAGTCATGGCCCCGAGGTACTCGTTCATCCAGCGCGCGAGCACCTCGGGTTCGAGCGTTTCCGCGACCGCCGTGAATCCGCGCACGTCGCTGAACAGCACCGTCAGCTCGGCACGACGGCCGTCCATGCTGTATCGGTGCGGCTCGCGGCTCATCTGTTCGACGAGCTCAGGCGGAACGTACTGACCGAAGAGGTTCGCGAATTGTCGCCGGTGACGCGACTCGACGAAGAACCCGAGCGACATGTTGAGCACGAACAGCGCCGCGATCAGCAAAACGCTCGCGGCGAGCGGCAAAACGGCGTTGCCGTAGGTCCATAGCGCGAAATCGCCCGCGATCGTCAGCCCGAGCAACGCGACAGTGATGGCCGTCGCGCGCAAAGGCGCGCGCCAGGGCAGCACGAAGATCATCGACAGTCCGATGACGAGCATCGCCAACACCTCGATGGCGTCCGCATAGTCGGGCACATGCTTGAT
>JBCNPL010000328.1:0-3811 GCA_039593375.1 Paraburkholderia sp.
CCGCCAACGCCCATGCGATCGAGCGCATCCACGTTTCCGAGCGCGGCCGCTTCGGCCGCACGCTGATCGAGCGCGACGAGCATGGGTTGCCGGCGCTCGGCTATGTGGCGCGCTACGGCGCGATCGTCGATGCCCTGGCCGAGACCGTGCGCCGCACGCATACGCGCTGGCTCACTTCGGCGAGCGCCTTGACGCCGCGCGCCGAGCGCGGTGACGACTGGATCACGGTGCCGATCGAAACCGGGCGGCCGCACCCCGCGCTGCGCACACTACGCACGCGTGTGCTCGTCAACGCCGAAGGCGGTCTATATGGCGACGCGCGTGCGATCGACGGCACGGGTGCTCGCAACGCCGAGCAACGCGATGGCCGAGAACGGCGGGACTACGGACAAACCGCCCTCGTCGGAACGGTGACGGTATCGGCACCGCAACCGCACACGGCTTGGGAGCGCTTCACACCTGAAGGGCCGATCGCGCTCTTGCCCGTGGGCGGTATGCGCGAGGCCGACTATGCGCTCGTCTGGTGCATGACGCCCGAGCAGGCGGAGCGCCGGCTGCCGCTTTCCGACGATGCGCTCCTTGCCGAGCTCGGCGTCGTTTTCGGCGAGCGCATGGGGCGCTTTCAGGCGATCAAAGGGCGCGCCGCGTTCCCGCTCGGCCTGACGGCGGCGAAAAAACTCGTCGACGGTCGCATCGTGGCGATCGGCAACGCGGCGCAAACGCTGCATCCGGTCGCGGGGCAAGGACTCAACCTCGGCTTGCGCGATGCCCACGCGCTTGCCGACGCGCTCGCCCGACACGGCGCGACATCTCGCGCGCTCGCGGATTTCGCCCGAGCGCGGGCGCTCGACAGGCGGCTCACGATCGGGGCGACCGACACGCTCGCCCGCCTTTTCACCGTCGAGATGGGCCCGCTCGCCTCTTTGCGCGGGCTTGCGCTCGCGGCGCTCGAGCTGGTACCGCCGGCCAAGACGGCGCTCGCGCGCCAAATGATGTTCGGCCAGCGGCGATAGTGCCCGAACGGGACCTCGTGGTTCGGGCGGCTCGACCCGGTTCCTCCCGCGCTGCAACTTGGCCGCGCTCGCGTTAACGGTAAAATGATCGTTTCCCTCATCGTCCGCCGCGCTCGTGTGCATCCCGAGCGCGAATGGCCATTTCGTCATGCCAACGCTCGGCTCCCACGTCCTGCGCAACAACCTGTTCGTCGCCCCGATGGCGGGCGTCACGGATCGGCCGTTTCGCCAGCTCTGCAAACGGCTCGGGGCAGGCTACGCCGTCTCGGAGATGGTCGCCTCGAACGCGCAGCTCTGGAAAAGCGAGAAGACGATGCGGCGAGCCAACCATGCGGGTGAAGTCGAGCCGATCGCCGTGCAGATCGCCGGCGCCGATCCTGCGATGATGGCCGAAGCCGCGCGCTACAACGTCGCGAACGGCGCGCAGATCATCGACATCAACATGGGCTGCCCGGCGAAAAAGGTCTGCAACGTGGCCGCGGGTTCGGCGCTCCTGCAAGACGAGCCGCTCGTCGCGCGCATCGTCGAGGCCGTTGTCGGCGCCGTCGGCACGGGGCCTGACGCCGTGCCCGTCACGCTCAAGATCCGCACGGGGTGGGACCGTGCGCACAAGAACGCACTCACGATCGCGCGCATCGCCGAGAGCGCCGGCATTTCGATGCTGACCGTGCACGGCCGCACGCGCGCCGATCTCTATCACGGCGAAGCAGAGTACGAAACCATCGCGGCCGTGAAAGCGGCGGCGCGCATTCCGGTCGTCGCCAACGGCGACATCGATTCGCCGATGAAAGCCCGCGCGGTGCTGGACGCCACGGGCGCCGACGCGATCATGATCGGCCGTGCGGCGCAAGGGCGCCCATGGCTCTTTCGGGAGATCGATCATTTCCTGCGGCACGGGGAGTTGCCGCCGCCGCCTCGCATCGCCGAAATCCGCGAGGTGATGAACGCGCATCTCGAAGATCATTACGCGTTCTACGGAGAATTCACCGGCGTTCGCACTGCGCGCAAGCACATCGGCTGGTACACTCGCGGCCTTCCCGGCGCCAATGCTTTCCGGCACCGGATGAATACGCTCGATACCACACGCGAACAGCTCGCTGCCGTCAACGATTTCTTCGATGCGCAGCTGGCTTTGTCGGACCGTCTCGTCTACGTGGAAGACGAGACGCTCGAGCAAGCCGAGCCGACTTGTAACGAACCCATAGCAGCATGAGCAAGCACAACATCGAACAATGCGTCCGCGACAGCCTGGGGATGTACTTCCAGGATCTCGACGGCGCCAATCCGCACGACGTTTATGACATGGTGATGTCGTGCGTCGAAAAACCGATGCTCGAGGTGGTGCTCGAGCAGGCGGGCGGCAATCAGTCGCTCGCCGCCGATTATCTCGGCATCAACCGCAACACGTTGCGCAAGAAGCTGCAACAGCACGGTCTGCTGTAGCCGCGCGCCGCCCTCGTTTCTTTTCGGTCTTCGTTCTCATCATGATCAAGCAAGCGCTCATTTCCGTCTCCGACAAATCCGGCATCGTCGAGTTCGCCAAGTCGCTCTCGGCGCTCGGCGTCAAGATCCTGTCGACGGGGGG
Organism: Paraburkholderia sp.; assembly: GCA_039593375.1. Lineage (GTDB taxonomy): Bacteria > Pseudomonadota > Gammaproteobacteria > Burkholderiales > Burkholderiaceae > Trinickia. The sequence goes on from JBCNPL010000328.1 coordinate 2,599, forward strand.
TACGGCCAAGCTCCTCGCCGAGGCCGGGCTGCCCGTCACCGAGGTTGCCGACTACACGGGCTTTCCCGAAATGCTCGACGGCCGCGTGAAGACGCTGCATCCGAAGGTGCACGGCGGCATTCTCGCGCGCCGCGATCTGCCCGAGCACATGGCCGCGCTCGAGACGCACGGCATTCCGACGATCGATCTGCTCGTCGTGAACCTGTATCCGTTCGTCGCCACCGTATCGAAGGATGAATGCACGCTCGAGGACGCGATCGAGAACATCGACATCGGCGGTCCGACGATGCTGCGCTCCGCCGCCAAGAACCATCGCGATGTCACCGTGATCGTCGACCCGGCCGACTATGCGACCGTGCTCGACGAGATGCGCGCGAGCGACAACAAGGTCAGCTACAAGACGAACTTCCGCCTCGCGACGAAGGTGTTCGCGCACACGGCCCAATACGATGGCGCGATTACCAACTACCTGACGAGCCTCACCGAAGCGCTCCAGCACAACTCGCGCAATACGTATCCGAGCACGCTCAATCTCGCCTTCGCGAAGGTGCAGGACCTGCGCTATGGCGAGAACCCGCACCAAAGCGCCGCGTTCTACCGCGACCTGTCGGCGCCGGCCGGTGCGCTTGCGGCCTATCGTCAGTTGCAAGGCAAAGAGCTCTCGTACAACAATATCGCCGACGCCGATGCGGCGTGGGAATGCGTGAAGACCTTCGATGCGCCGGCCTGCGTGATCATCAAGCACGCGAATCCGTGCGGCGTGGCGATCGGCGCCGATCCGCTCGAGGCATACTCGAAGGCGTTCCAGACCGACCCGACCTCGGCGTTCGGCGGCATCATTGCGTTCAACCGCGAGCTCGACGAGGCCGCGGCGGCGGCCGTCGCGAAGCAGTTCGTCGAAGTCCTGATCGCTCCGTCGTTCAGCGAGGGCGCGAAAGCCGTATTCGCGGGGAAACAGAACGTCCGCCTGCTCGAGATCCCGCTTGGCTCCGGCCAGCACCTGTTCGATTTCAAGCGCGTGGGCGGCGGGCTGCTCGTCCAGTCGCCCGATGCGAAGAACGTGTCGCCGCGCGACATTCGCGTCGTGACGAAGCGGCACCCTACGCCGCAGGAAATGGACGACCTGCTTTTTGCGTGGCGTGTCGCGAAGTTCGTGAAGTCGAATGCGATCGTGTTCTGCGGCAAGGGCATGACGCTAGGCGTCGGCGCGGGA
>JBCNPL010000329.1:0-3810 GCA_039593375.1 Paraburkholderia sp.
CGCCGAACTCATCGCGCACGTGCTGCGCCGTGGTGGGGCTCACATGGCCGAAACGGTTCGCCGACGGCGCGGCGACACCCGCCCGCCCGCCGCGCAGCGCATCGAACGCATCGAGCAGCGCTTGCGCGACCGGATGCGACGGCGAACGCAGACCGACGGAATCCTGTCCCCCGCTCACCGCGGCCGGAATGTGCGCCGCGCGTTTCAGGATCAGCGTGAGCGGGCCCGGCCAGAACGCGTCGATGAGTCTTTGCGCATCGGCCGGCAACTCGCTCACCCAATAGCCAGGGTCGCCTTTTGGTCCAAGGTGGACGATGACCGGATGGTTGGCCGGCCGCCCTTTCGCCGCATAGATGCGAGCGACGGCCTGCGGGTTCGTCGCGTCGCCGCCGAGCCCGTAGACGGTCTCCGTCGGAAATGCGACGAGTTCGCCCGCGTCGAGCCGCGCGGCGGCTTCTTCGATTTGCGCCCTGGCGACGAAAAGCGTCGCCACTGGCGCGGCGGGAGGATGTGATCTCGGAGACATCGGTCGATACTGAACTGCGCGGCGCGCTACTCACTCGCCGCAAATCGTTGCCAACAGCGGTTGCCAACAGCGGCTGCCCAAAAGCGTGTCGAACACCCGTCGCGGACGGTCAACCGAGCGGGATGTGCAAGAGCCGCGCGCAATCGCGCGCGGCCGTGCGCGCTTCGTCGAGTGTCGCGGCCGTGAAGTTGATATGCCCCATCTTACGCCCAGGGCGCGCTTCCTCTTTACCGTACAGGTGAAGCCGCGCGGTCGGCATCGCGGCAACCTCTTGCCAGGGCGGCGTCACGGGCACGAGGCTCGATGCCGACGCCGGCGTCTGGCTGCCCGCCGGGCCGCTACGCGCGAACCAGACGTCGCCGAGGATGTTGAGCATGACGGCCGGCGAATGCTGGCGTGGATCGCCGAGCGGCATGCCCGTCATCGCGCGCACCTGCTGCTCGAACTGGCTCGTCGCGCAGGCATCGACGGTGTAGTGACCCGAGTTGTGCGGACGCGGCGCCATTTCGTTGGCCACGAGTGAACCGTCTTCGAGCACGAACAGTTCGACACAAAGAACGCCGACATAGTCGAGCGCGGCGGCGATGCGCAGCGCCGCCTGCTGGGCTTGATCGACGAGCGTCGGCGTGACGTCGGGCGCCGGCACGATCGTCACCGACAGGATGCCGTTGCGATGCGCGTTCTGCGAGAGCGGGTAGACGGCCGTCGCGCCGTTCGCCCCACGCGCGATCAGCACGGAGACCTCGAACTTGAGCGGCAGGCGCTTTTCGAGTACACACGGCACGCCGCCCAGCGCGTTGTGCGCCTCGCGCACGGCATCGGCGCTGGTAACGCGGACCTGTCCCTTCCCGTCGTAGCCGAGTCGCGCCGTCTTCAGGATGCCCGGCAGCACCGTTTCGAGCTCCGCATCCGAGAGCGCGGCGAGCGACTCGGACGACTCGATCGCGAAATAAGGCGCGACGGGCACGCCGCAGCCCGCGATGAAGCGCTTCTCGGCGATACGGTCCTGAGCGATCGCCACGCAGCGACCGGCCGGGCTGACGAACGTCGTGCGCGCGAGAAAATCGAGGCTCGCCGCGGGGACGTTCTCGAATTCAGTCGAGACGGCCGCCGAGAGGCGCGCGAGTTCGGTCAGCGCCGCTTCGTCGGTGTAAGCAGCGCGCAGATGTTTATCGGCAACGCTGCCGGCCGGGCTCGTTTCGTCGGGATCGAGCACCGCGACGCGGTAGCCCATCGCCTGCGCGGCGAAGCAGAACATGCGGCCGAGCTGGCCGCCGCCGATCATGCCGAGCCAGGCGCCCGGAAGGATCGGAGAAACGGGGGTGTTGTCTTGGGTCATCTCAGTACGCGTCAAAGCGCAGGCAGCACCATCGCGCGGGCGGCCTCGTTTTGCTTCAGGCGAAACGCGGCGAGGCGCTCCACATAGAGATCCGAGGTGCCGGCCAGGAGCGCCACGGCGAAGAGGGCCGCATTGGCCGCGCCTGCCTCGCCGATCGCGAATGTCGCGACCGGCACGCCCTTCGGCATCTGCACGATCGAGTGAAGCGAATCGACGCCCTTCAGATATTTGCTCGCCACGGGCACGCCAAGCACGGGCACCGTCGTCTTCGCGGCCAGCATGCCGGGCAGATGGGCGGCTCCACCCGCGCCTGCGATGATCGCACGCAATCCGCGCTCCCGGGCCTGCTCGGCATAGGCGAACATTTCGTCGGGCATGCGGTGCGCGGAGACGACTCTCGCTTCGTACGGTACGTCGAAATCGCGCAGGACGGATACCGCGTGTTTCATCACGTCCCAATCGGAGCTCGATCCCATGAGCACGCCGACGAGCGGCGAATCATGTTGGTGCGCGCTCTCTTCGCTTCCCGCGCTGGCGGCGGCGGTCACGGCGGCTTCGCTCATGGTGCGGTCTTTCCCAGCTTTTGCCCCGTGAGCCGCTCGAGCGCCTCGCGGTACTTCTCGCTCGTTTTCGCGATCACGTCATCGGGCAGCTTCGGCGCCGGCGGCGTCTTGCCCCAGTTCTGCGTTTCGAGCCAGTCGCGCACGAACTGCTTGTCGAACGAAGGCGGATTGCTGCCGACGCGATACCCCTCGGCCGGCCAGAACCGCGACGAATCCGCCGTCAGAATCTCGTCCATCAGCACGAGTTCGCCGTTCTCGTCGAGGCCGAACTCGAACTTCGTATCGGCGATGATGATGCCGCGCGTCGCGGCATACTCGGACGCTTCCTGGTAAAGGCGGATCGAGATGTCCCGAATCCGCGCCGCAAGGTCGCCGCCGATTCGCCGCTCCACGTCCTCGAACGTGATGTTCTCGTCGTGGTGACCGATCTCCGCTTTCGCGGCCGGCGTGAAGATCGGCTCGGGCAGTTTCTCCGCGTTCGAGAGGCCCTGCGGAAGCGCCACGCCGCAGATGGCGCCCGTCGCCTGATAGTCCTTCCAGCCGCTGCCGGCCAGATAGCCACGCACGACCGCCTCGACGAGGATCGGCGTGAGACGCTTGACCACCACCGCCCGTCCGCTCACCTGCTCGACTTCGTCGGGCGCGACCACCGTCTCGGGCGCCACGCCCGTCAGATGATTCGGAACGAGATGGCCGAGGCGCTCGAACCAGAAATTCGCCATCTGGTTCAGCACGCGCCCCTTGTCCGGAATCGGCTCGCCCATCACGACGTCGAACGCCGAGAGGCGATCGGTCGTGACGATCAGCAGGCGATCGTTGCCGACCGCGTAGTTGTCGCGGACCTTGCCGCGGCCGAGCAAAGGCAGCGAGCGAAGCGAGGATTCGTAAAGGGTAGACATCGTCGTGAACCGGAAATGAATAAAAACGGGTAAAAAGGGCGCCCGAAAGAGCGCCCTTGGCTTAACGCACGACTTGCGCCAGCTCGCCGGACTTGTACTTCTCGGCCATCTTCTCGAGCGGCAACGACTTGATCTTGGCCGCCTGCCCCTCGCAGCCGAAGGCACGGTAGCGATCGACGCAGACCTTCTTCGCGGCCTCGCGGGCCGGCTTCAGGTAATCGCGCGGATCGAACTTGCTCGGGTTCTGCGCAAAATAGCGCCGGATCGCGCCCGTGATCGCAAGCCGCAGGTCGGTATCGATATTGATCTTGCGCACGCCATGCTTGATGCCTTCCTGAATCTCTTCGACGGGTACGCCGTAGGTTTCCTTCATGTCGCCGCCGAACTCGCGGATCTCGGCAAGCAGTTCCTGCGGCACCGACGACGAGCCATGCATGACGAGGTGCGTATTCGGAATGCGCGAGTGGATCTCCTTGATCCGAT
>JBCNPL010000033.1:0-15828 GCA_039593375.1 Paraburkholderia sp.
GAGCGGCTGCTGCGTGCATACGCTCGCCTGCGCCTTCGGCCTTACGGCGCTCATTGCCGCCTCGGCGGCCGCGTTCACGGTCGTCAAGATCGTCGGCGCCGTCTATCTGATGTATCTCGGCGTGCGGCTCATCTTCGCCGCGCCGGCCAAGAAAGGCGCGGATACGGCGCCGCGAGCGAGCTCGCCCGCCGCGCCGAAGCCGCTCAAGCAGCTCTTTGTGCAAGGCTTCTGGACCAACGTGCTGAATCCCAAAGTCGTGCTGTTCTTCGTCTCGTTCTTCCCGCAATTCGTCGCGGCCGAAAGCGATCACAAGACGCTCGCGTTCCTCATGCTCGGCGCCGTCTTCATCGTGATGAGCACGATCTGGAACAGCTTCGTAGCCTGGATTGCCGGCAGCGTGACCCAACGTCTCGGCGGGAAGCCGGGCGTCAAGAAGTGGCTCGACCGCATCGTGGGCAGCGCGTTCGTCGGCCTGGGGCTGAGGCTCGCCACGGCTCAGAAGTGAGAGTCCTCCGCTCGCGGAGTTGAATCTTTTCGTTTCACCGCAACCTAACGGATGGCTTACAATCGATCGCTGCAGGTTGCGGCGCGGCCATGCCGTCCGCGCGCGAACCCTCGGTGAGAAGAAAGGAGAAAGGAGTCCACATGTTCAACTGGGTCAAAACCGCGATGCTGATGGCGGCGATCACGGCCCTTTTTGTCGTGATCGGCGGGGTGATCGGCGGCTCGCGCGGCATGGTCTTCGCGCTCGTCATCGCGTTCGCGATGAATTTCTTTTCGTACTGGTTTTCGGACAAGATGGTCCTGAGCATGTACAACGCTCAGGAAGTCGATGAAGCCGGGGCCCCGCAGTTCTACAGGATGGTTCGCGAGCTTGCGACACGCGCCGAATTGCCGATGCCGCGCGTCTATCTGATCAACGAAGATGCGCCGAACGCCTTCGCGACGGGGCGCAATCCCGACCACGCAGCCGTCGCGGCGACGACGGGTATCCTGCGCATCCTGTCCGAACGCGAGATGCGCGGCGTGATGGCGCACGAGCTTTCGCATGTGAAGCACCGCGATATCCTGATCTCGACGATTTCGGCGACGATGGCCGGTGCGATCTCCGCGCTGGCGAACTTCGCCATGTTCTTCGGCGGGCGCGACGAGCAAGGGCGCCCCGCCAATCCGATCGCGGGCATCGCCGTCGCGTTGCTCGCCCCTATCGCGGCGGCGATGATCCAGATGGCGATCTCGCGTTCGCGTGAGTTCGAGGCTGACCGCGGCGGCGCGCGGCTGTCCGGCGATCCGTTGGCGCTCGCGTCGGCGCTCGACAAGATCCACCGGTATGCGTCGGGCATCCCGTTCCCGGCGGCCGAGGCGCATCCCACCACGGCGCAAATGATGATTCTCAATCCACTCTCGGGCGGCGGAATCGCGAACCTGTTCTCGACGCATCCGTCGACGGAGGAGCGCATTGCGCGCCTTACGGAAATGGCTCGTACAGGGCGCTACGACTGAGCGCAAAGAGCGCGCGGCCGCGTGCCCGGGCCGCGTCGGGCACTCAGGCGAGAGCGGCTACAATGTCGCGTTTGTTTGCGCGATGCCCCGAGCGGCACGCCCGTTCGTCTTTGCCCATGATCCGATCTTCATCGCCGCGCCGTGACTCGGCCAAGTCCGCGCCTGCGCGCGGCTCCCATCTCTCGGCGCTGCATCTCGCACCCGATTCGCTCGGCTTCGCTCTCGATGCGGCGGCGCAAGCCGTATGCGCGGTGCGCGCGGGGATGGCCTTGCCCGCGGCGCTAGCCGCGGTGCACGCGCAAAGCCCCGCGGCGACCGTTGCGCTCTCGCGCGGAGCAACGCAGGATATCGCGTACCGCACGCTACGCCGCCTCGGCACGGCGGACTGGTTGATTGCGCGGCTCGTTCGCAAACCCCCGCCGTCGCATGTCACCTGCCTGCTCGCCTGTGCGCTGGCGCTGCTCGCCGACGAGGGGGCGGAGCCCAGCGCCGGGGCCGAGCAGCGTTCCGCCTATCCGGCCTATACGGTGGTCGATCAAGCCGTCCGCGCGATCGGTGCGCGGCGCGACTTGGCGTTTGCGAAGGGGCTCGTCAACGCGGTGCTGCGCAACTTCTTGCGCGAGCGCGCTTCGTTGCTCGGTGAAGCGGCGGCCGATGCCGTCGGGCGCTGGAACTATCCGCGCTGGTGGATCGACGCGGTGGCGCGCGCCTGGCCCGAACGTTGGCCGGACATCCTCCGCGTCGGCAATCAGCCAGGCCCGCTCACGCTGCGTGTCAATGCGCGGCGAGCGACAGTCGCCGCCTACGAGCAGACGCTGCGCGAAGCGGGAATCGAGGCCCGCAGAATCGGCTCACAGGCAGTGCGGCTCGCGACCCCGATGCCCGTGGAACGAATTCCGGGATTCGCGGAGGGCATCGTGTCGGTGCAGGACGCCGGCGCGCAGCTTGCCGCCGAATGGCTCGGCGCGCGCGACGGCATGCGCGTGCTCGATGCCTGCGCGGCCCCGGGCGGGAAGACCTGCCACGTGCTCGAGCTGGCCGACGTGTCGCTCGTCGCGCTCGAGAGCGATGCGACGCGAGCGGTCCGCATCGACGAAAATCTGAAGCGTCTCGGGCTCGAGGCCGATGTGCGCATCGGCGACGCGGGTGCGCCCGAGACGTGGTACGACGGCACCCCGTTCGATCGCGTTCTTGCGGACGTGCCTTGTTCGGCATCGGGCATCGTCCGCCGTCATCCCGACATCCGCTGGCTGCGCCGGCCCGCCGATATCGCGGCGCTCGCGCGCGAGCAGCAACGCATCGTCGATGCGCTGTGGCCGCTCGTTGCGCCGGGGGGAGAACTGCTTTACGTCACCTGCTCGATCTTTCCCGAGGAAGGCGAGAGCCAGGCCGCGCGGTTTGAACGCGCCCATCAAGATGCGGTACGATTGGACGCGCCGGGGCAACTGGCGCCGGTTTCGGCCGGCGCGGCGGACGCGCCGGCGGCGTCCACAACAGCCGGCATGCGCGCCGCTGAGCGCACCGGGTCCGATATCGACCACGACGGTTTTTTCTACGCGCGCTTTCAGAAACGGTGACGATCAGCAAACGCTTTTTTCCGCTTCGGCTCGTGGCCGTGCTCTGGATTGGGCTGACCCTTTGCCTTGCCGCTGCGGCGCCGGCGCGTGCCGATTCGATAGCCGTCCAGCGCGCTTCGCTGCAGGCCGACGGTTCGGGCTGGAGCCTGGACGCGCGCTTCGAGTTCGAGCTCAACAGCAGCCTCGTGGAGGCGGTCAATAGGGGTGTCCCAGTCTATTTCACGACCGACTTCGAGCTGACGCGCGCGCGCTGGTACTGGTTCGACGAGCAGCCGGTGTCCGTCTCGCAGACATGGCGCCTGTCGTTTCAGCCGCTGACACGCGAGTACCGTGTTTCGAGCGGCGGTCTGCAGCTTGGCTTCGGCTCGCTCGACGACGCGCTCGCGGTCATCAAGCACGTGACCTCGTGGCACGTGATAGACCGTACGCAGGTGCAAGCTGGCGAAACGTACACGGCATCGGTACGGATGGCGCTCGATACGGCGCTCATGCCGAAGCCGTTCCAGGTCGACGCGGTGAACAACCGCGATTGGTCGCTTGCTTCCGATTGGAAGCGCTTCACGTTTACGGTGGCCGAACATGCTAAGTAGGGTGCGCCGAGCCGCTGACGCCAAGAGCATCGTGCTGCGCGTGCTCGTATCGACGGTCGCCGTCACGGCGCTCTTGCTGCTCGTGCTGCTTGCGGCCGCGAGCGCCAATACCGAATTTTTCGACCGTTACTATTCGTGGCTCTACGCGGCCAATATCGCCGTCGCGCTCGTCTTTCTGCTCGTCGTGATCGCGCTCGGCGTGATGATCCTCGTGCGCTTGCGCAAGGGCAAGTTCGGCACGCGGCTCCTCGCGAAGCTCGCAATCTTTTTCGCGCTCGTCGGCGTCGTGCCGGGCGCGATCATCTATGTCGTCTCGTATCAGTTCGTCTCGCGCAGCATCGAGTCGTGGTTCGACGTAAACGTCGAGACGGCACTCACGTCGGGCCTGAACCTCGGTCGCGGCATGCTCGACGCAACGCTCTCGGATCTGCAGACGAAGGCGCGCCTGATGTCGGAGCAACTCGCGAGCGCCGGTCCGGCCAATACGACGATCACGCTGTTGCGATTGCGCGATCAGTTCGGCGTGCAGGAAGCGATGGTCGTCGAATCGGTGAGTGGTGGCGTTTCGGGCGCGGTGCCGGGGCTCCACGTCGTCGCTCAGGCATCGGGCGGCAACATCGCGTCGCTCGTGCCGGAAGACATGCCGACACCGCTCATGATCGATCAAGCTCGCACGCGCGGCTTCGCGGCGGTCGAGGGAGAAGTCGACGACGACCAGCATGCGAACGGATCGAAGGGCGCGCTGCGGTTGCGTGTCGTCGAGCGGATTCCCGATGCCAACACGTCGTTGCTGCAGCCGGCCGAGCGTTTCTTGCAACTGACGCAACCCGTATCGCCGACGCTTGCACGCAATGCCGATGCCGTGCAGCGAGCCTATCGCGAGTATCAGGAGAAGGCGCTCGGCCGCACGGGGCTGCGCAAGATGTACATCGGAACGCTGACGCTCGCGCTTTTTCTAGCGACCTTCATCGCGATGATGCTCGCGCTCGCGCTCGGCAATCAACTGGCCCGGCCGCTCTTCCTGCTCGCCCAAGGAACGAAGGAAGTGGCCGAGGGCGACTACACGCCGAAGCGCGAGATCAAGACGCGCGACGAGCTCGGTTTCTTGACGCAGTCATTCAACGCGATGACGCGGCAGCTATCGGAGGCGCGCGCGGCCGTCGAGCGAAACCGTATCGCGCTCGAACATTCGAAGGCTTATCTCGAGAGCATTCTCGCGAACCTGACGGCGGGCGTGTTCGTGCTCGACCGGCAATTCCGGCTCACCACGGCCAATCGCGGCGCCGAGCGCATCTTCCGGCAGCCGTTCCAATCGATGCTTGGCGCGTCGCTCGAACGTATCGGCGTGATGGCGGAGTTCGCGGCGATGGTGCGCAAGGCCTTCGCCGATCGCGAAGCCGCGAGCACCGGCGGCCCCGACGACGGTCACTGGCAGCAGCAGTTCGCGGTGCCGGTGCCTGGCGAAACGGAACCGATCACGCTGCTCGTTCGTGGCTCGCGGCTCGTCGCAAGCGTCGAGGCTGGCCCCGGAGCCGATGCGGACGAAGCGCAAACGACGGGCTATGTGATCGTCTTCGACGATATCTCCGACGTGATCTCGGCGCAGCGTTCCGCCGCGTGGGGCGAAGTGGCGCGGCGCCTCGCCCATGAGATCAAGAACCCGCTCACGCCGATTCAGCTCTCGGCCGAGCGGTTGCAGATGAAGCTGGCGGACAAGCTCGCACCGCCCGACGCCGACGTGCTCAAGCGTGGCGCGACCACGATCGTGAATCAGGTGGCCGCGATGAAACGGATGGTCGACGACTTCCGCGAGTACGCGCGCACGCCTCCGGCCGTGCTGGCGAACCTGCAGCTCAACGAGCTCGTGGCCGAGGTGCTCTCGCTTTACGGCATCGAAGAAGGCAAGAGCCCGATCGTCGTCGATTTGCACGCGTTGCCCGTCATCAAGGGCGACGCGACGCAACTGCGGCAGGTGATTCACAATCTGCTGCAAAACGCGCAGGATGCGATCGCCGACGTCGAAAATCCACGTGTCGTGCTCGAGACCAAGACAGTAGAATATGGCGACCCCGACGCTCAAGGCAAAGTGCGCGTCGCGGTTCGCCTGACGGTCTCGGACAACGGACCGGGCTTTCCCGCCCGCATTCTCACGCGCGCATTCGAACCGTATGTGACGACGAAGGCTAAAGGGACGGGGCTCGGACTTGCCACGGTCAAGAAGATCGTCGACGAACACGGCGCTCGCATCGACATTCGCAATCGCGTGAAGTCGGGCGAGACAGTCGAGGGTGCGCAGATTTCGATTTTGTTCCTGCAGATGGCGGATGACGGCGCGCCGCTCGCGGCGGGGCATGCGGCAACGCGCGGGGGCGCCACGCCGGGAACGACAAAAGCAATAGCGCAGACAAGGGCAGCATAAATGGCAACCATCCTGGTGGTAGACGACGAAATGGGTATTCGAGAGTTGCTCTCGGAAATCCTGAGCGACGAGGGACATGCCGTGGAAGTGGCGGAAAACGCGCAGCAGGCGCGCGATTACCGCTTGCGCCAAGCGCCCGACCTTGTGCTGCTCGACATTTGGATGCCCGATACGGACGGCGTGACGCTGCTCAAGGAGTGGGCCGCGCAGGGGCAATTGACGATGCCCGTCATCATGATGTCGGGACATGCGACGATCGATACAGCTGTCGAAGCGACAAAAATCGGCGCGCTGAACTTTCTCGAAAAGCCGATCGCGTTGCAAAAGCTTTTGAAGGCCGTCGAGCAGGGGCTCGCGCGTGGCAATGCGCTGCCGGCCGTAGGCGTCGCCGCGGCGAAGTCGGCCGTGCCCGCTAACGCGACGACGGTCGCCGCGGCCGTCGCGCTGCCCGGCCTCGCGCCCGACAATGCGCCGGCCGGCGCCGTAGCGGCGCAGGGTGCCTCGATCTCGTTCGATATTCCGCTGCGCGACGCGCGCGATGCGTTCGAGCGCGCTTACTTCGAGTACCACCTCGCGCGCGAGAACGGCAGCATGACACGCGTGGCCGAAAAGACGGGACTCGAGCGCACCCATCTTTACCGAAAGCTCAAGCAACTCGGTGTCGACCTCGGCAAGAACAAGGGGGAATGACGCGGCGCCAAAACCGCTTGAGGAGGTAGGAAGTCCCTGCTATAATCTCGCTTCTTCGTGGCCCGGTAGCTCAGTTGGTAGAGCAGCGGATTGAAAATCCGCGTGTCGGTGGTTCGATTCCGCCCCAGGCCACCAGCGGTACATAACCCCAAGAATCGCAAGGTTCTTGGGGTTTTCTTCATTGCGTCAGGGTCGTTCCCGAGGCGGCATGGGCGCGCGTCGAATGCCCGGCGGCGTGCATGTCGCCGGCCTTGCCCGCGGTATAAGGAACCGATCGCCAGGCCTCGGAAGGCTTCGGCATATACTGGGGAAGCCGAAAGCGTCGCGGCGATGTCGCGGGCCGCGCGTTACGGCGCGGAATCGGCGCGGTTCTTTTCCACTACGCCTCATGGAGTGTTCACGGTGATTGAGAGAGACGCTAAGACAGGCGCGCTCGTGCTGTTTTCGGGCGGCCAGGATTCGGCCACGTGTCTGGCATGGGCGCTCGATCGCTACGATACCGTCGAGACGATCGGCTTCGATTATGGCCAGCGGCATCGCGTCGAACTCGAGTGCCGCGAGGGTCTCCGTGAGAAGTTCGCGCGAGGCTTTCCCTCGTGGGCGGGCCGACTCGGCGACGATCATTTGATCGATCTGTCCGTGCTCGGGTCCATCAGCGATACCGCCATGACGCGCGAGATCGAGATCGAGACCGCCGCGAGCGGGTTGCCGAACACGTTCGTGCCGGGCCGCAACCTCATGTTCATGACGATCGCCGCCGCGGTGGCCTATCGGCGCGGCCTGCGCGTGCTCGTCGGCGGCATGTGCGAGACCGATTTCTCCGGGTACCCGGATTGTCGCGACGACACGATGAAGGCGCTGCAGGTCACGCTCAATCTCGGGATGGCGAGCCGCATGATCGTCGAGACGCCGCTGATGTGGCTCGACAAGGCCGACACCTGGCGGCTCGCCGATGAGATCGGCGGGTCGGCGCTCGTCGAGCTCATCCGCGTGGAAACACATACGTGCTATGTCGGCGAGCGCGCGGAGCTGCACGACTGGGGCTTCGGCTGCGGCGAATGCCCGGCATGCCGGCTGCGCAAGCGCGGCTACGAGGCCTATCTCGCGGGCGAAAAGGTGACACAGCCCGCCTGAGCCGGAAGCCTCGCGGGCCCGGCCGGGAAGATGGACGGACAATAGGCAAATGACATACGCAGTCAAGGAAATTTTCTACACGCTGCAGGGCGAAGGCGCGAACGCGGGCCGTCCGGCCGTGTTCTGCCGGTTCGCCGGGTGCAATCTCTGGTCGGGCCGCGAAGAGGACCGCGAGAGCGCTGTTTGCCGCTTTTGCGACACCGACTTTGCCGGCACCGATGGCGAAAACGGAGGTAAATATCGCGATGCCGCGACGCTCGTCGAGAAGATCGCCTCGCTCTGGCCGACGAACGAAGGCTATCGTTTCGTCGTTTGCACGGGAGGCGAGCCGATGCTGCAACTCGATGCGCCGCTCGTCGATGCGCTGCATGCAGCCGGCTTCATGGTGGCGATCGAGACGAACGGCTCTTTGCCCGTGCTCGAGTCGATCGATTGGATTTGCGTGAGTCCGAAGGCCGATGCTCCGCTCGTCGTCACGAAGGGCGACGAGCTCAAGGTCGTCATTCCGCAGGACAATCAGCGCCTCGCCGATTACGCGGCGCTCGATTTCGATCACTTCCTCGTGCAGCCGATGGACGGCCCCTCGCGCGACATCAACACGCGGCTCGCGATCGACTGGTGCAAGCGCCATCCGAAGTGGCGCTTGTCGATGCAAACGCACAAGTATCTGAATATTCCCTGACCTGCCGTGCTGACGATTACCCGAAAACTCGAATTCGATGCGGGCCACCGCATTCCCGACCACCGCAGCCAATGCCGCAATCTGCACGGGCATCGCTATGTGCTCGAAATCACGCTGCAAGGCGACGTGATCGAGACGGAGGGCGCGCCCGATCGCGGCATGGTGATGGATTTCGCCGACGTGAAGTCGCTGGCGATGGAGCACCTCGTGAACCGTTGGGACCACGCGTTTCTCGTCTATGCAGGCGACGAGCGCGTGCGCGAGTTCCTCGAGTCGATGCCCGATCACAAGACCGTCGTGCTCGAGCGCGTGCCGACCGTCGAAAATCTCGCGGCGATCGCTTTCGAAACGCTTTCTCGCGTCTATGACGCGCACTACGGCGTCAATCTGCGCCTCACCCATGTAAGGCTTTACGAAACGCCGAATTGCTGGGCCGATTTCGTGCGCGACGCATGACGGCGTCGGGCGGCCGCGTTATTGTCACGGTATGATCGGTGGCGTCAAGGGAGGAAGCGGCCGATGAGCGCATTCACGAATTCCCTCAAAGAGCGCCTCAAGGAAGCGGAGCCGCTTTACGGCCTTTGGCTTGCGCTCGGCAGCCCCGACGCCGCCGAGGCGCTCGCGCATACCGGCTTCGACTGGCTCTGCATCGATATGGAGCACGCGCCGAACGATTCGGCCGACGTCACCGCTCAACTGCGCGCCATCGCAGCCGCGCATTTGCCGACCGAGCCCGTCGTGCGCGTACCGGCGGACGAGCCGTGGCTCGTCAAGCGTGTGCTCGATGCGGGCGCACGGACCCTGATGTTTCCCAATATCGAATCGGCTGAAGCCGCGGCACGTGCCGTGCGCCTCACACGATACCCCGACGCCGGCTCGCCCGACGGCTTGCGCGGCGTTGCGGGCGTGGTACGGGCCTCCGCGTTCGGAGCCCGGCGCGATTATCTGCAAAGCGCCAATACGCAAATTGCGACGATCGTACAGATCGAATCGGCACGCGCACTCGAAGAGGTGGAGCGCATCGCGGCTACACCTGGCGTCGATTGCCTTTTTGTCGGGCCCGCCGATTTGGCCGCGAGCCTTGGTCATCTCGGCGATACGAAGCATCCCGACGTGCTGGCGGCGCTCGATCGCGTGGCTGCCGCAGCCAAAGCGGCCGCGGTGGCGGCGGGCATTTTCGCGCTCGACGCGGCGAGCGCCCGGCAATACCGCGAAGCGGGCTTCCAGTTCATCTCGCTTGCCGTCGACGTGCTCTGGCTCGTACGCGGCGCGCGCGCCGTGTTGCAGGAGGTACGGACATGAGGAAAGAGACGCTGGCCGCGTGGGCGCGTTCGGCGCTCCCGGCAGTTTCGGCGCTTGCGCTGGCCGTTGGCGGGTTCGCCCACCACATGACCGCGCGCGCTCAGCAGGCGGAACCTCCAGCGAAGGCCGCGGCACCGGCACCCGCCGCCAGTGACGCCGAGACGCAGTCGGCGGTCGCGGACTACAACGCCGGCAACTTCACCTCTGCGTTGAAAGAGTTCCATGATGCGGCCGAGCACGGCAATCGCCTCGCGCAGTTCAACTACGCGATGATGTTGCTCAACGGCGAGGGGACGCCGACCAACGTCGACGAAGGCCGCCGATGGCTGCGCAAGGCGGCGGACGCCAACATGTCACACGCGCAGTACGTCTATGGCCGCATGTACGACGACGGCAATTTCGTTTCGCGCGATCCCGCCGAGGCGCACCGGTGGTTCCTGAAAGCCGCGCAACAGGGGCACGTGCAGGCCGAGCTCGCGCTGGCGAACCAGTTTCTCGACGGGCGCGGCACCGCACGAGACAACAAGCAGGCGTTCTATTGGTACAAGAAGGCGGCGGAGGGCGGCGACATGACCGCTCAATACGTGACGGGCTCGTTCTATGAGCGAGGCGGCGACGGCGTTACGCGCAATATCAATATCGCACGCGCCTACTACGCGGCCGCTGCCGCGCAGGGCGATCCGGCCGCGCGCCTCAAGTTTCAGCAACTCTCCAGCGAGTTGAAGCGCGAAGCGCAGGGGCAGCAGCCGAAGTCTCAGTAGCGGC
The DNA here is from genome assembly GCA_039593375.1 of Paraburkholderia sp. Lineage (GTDB taxonomy): Bacteria > Pseudomonadota > Gammaproteobacteria > Burkholderiales > Burkholderiaceae > Trinickia. The sequence goes on from JBCNPL010000033.1 coordinate 10,663, forward strand.
GAGGGACGATCACGGGCGGTCCGATCCGATCTTGGGCATGCGAACGTCTCGCAGGGCGCCCGTTCTGTTCTTTACGACTTCATGAGCCGCTTGTGCCTGCCGACGCTCATGATGAGGCCGATTGCGACGCCGAGCGTCGTGAGCGCCGTGCCGCCGTAGCTCATGAACGGCAGCGGCACGCCGACGACCGGCAGCACACCGCTTACCATGCCGACGTTGACGAACGCGTAAGTAAAGAAAGCCATCGTCAGCGAGCCGGCCAAGAGGCGCGCGAACTGTGTCGCGCCGTTGGCCGCGATGAATAGCCCGCGCGCGATCAAGGCGGAGTAGAGCAGCAGCAGCACGAGCTCGCCGGCGAGCCCGAACTCTTCGGCAAACACCGCGAAGATGAAGTCGGTGTGCTTTTCGGGGATGAAGTCGAGATGCGCCTGCGTCCCCTTCAGCCAGCCCTTGCCGAGCGGGCCGCCCGAGCCGATCGCGATGACGGCCTGGATCGTATGGAAGCCCTTGCCGAGCGGATCCGAGGTCGGATCGAGCAGCGTGCAGATCCGGTGCTTCTGGTAATCGTGCATGAGCGGCCACTGCACCTGCGGCTGGCAGATCTTGTCCTGAAACGTGGCGATCGAGCCCACCGCGATGACGACGGCGACGAGCACGGGTGCAATGATCTTGAATGAAAGGCCCGCGAAGTAGATCACGAAAAGACCGGCGGCGAAGACGAGCATGGCCGTCCCGAGATCGGGCTGCTTCGCGATGAGGCCAACGGGCACGAGCAGTATGACGAAGCCGACGATGAAGTCCCACCAGCGCAGCCCCGCTTCCCGCTTCTGGTAGTACCAGGCCAACATCATCGGAGTGGCGATCTTGAGAATCTCGGACGGCTGAATGACGACGCCGACATTGATCCAGCGCTTGGCCCCTTTCTTCGTGATGCCGAAGAGCGCGACGCCGACGAGTAGCGCAATGCCGAACGTATAGACCGGCACGGCGAAGCGCATCAGCGTGGCGGGCGGCACGGTCGCGAGCCCCCACATCAGGATGAACGTCAGCACGATGTTGCGCATCTGATCTTCCACGCGGCCGGGCACGTCGAGGCTTGCGCTGTAGAGCGTGACGAGCCCGACGCAGAGCAGCAGGAAGACGATCAGCGCGAGCGGGCGATCGAAGCCCACGAACAGCTTCTTGGCTCGTTCGAGCCAGACGCGCTTGTCGTCGGAATTCATATTCCCCTCGATCCGTTAATTGTGTGCGGCGGGCGACGCACCGGGCGCCGCGCCGCGTGGTTCGCTCGCGGGCCCCACCGCGCCGCTCCGCTCCGGCGCCGGTGCCCGCGGCGACGGCGCGTGATGCCTCAGCTTGGCCGCGATCGCGGCCGACGCGGCCGCGCTGAGGCCAGGCAGCGACACCGTGCGGCTCGACCTCGTCGCGCTGGCCGGCGCGCCCATGCCGCTGCTGTCGGCATTGGCGGCCGGGAACAGATCGGCGGCCGGGGCCGATGCGCCCGACGCTGCCAAGGCCGGGGCGGGGGCGAATACGTCGGACGCAGGCATGAGTCCCGAGGCGACGACCGCGGCCTCGGCCGCCGATGCGGCGGGCGGCACCGAAGCCGGCACGTCGGGTAGCGGCAACGCTTTGAAGCCGGCCGCCACCTTGATCGGGAGCGACTGATCGGGATGCGGCTCCGACGCGCCAGCTGCCGTGGCCGCGCTGGCGCTGGCAGCGGCCTCGACGGTCGGGCCGGCTTGGGCGGTCCCTGACACCAGCGCGGCTTCGGACGCGGCCGTTGCCGAAGCCGTCGCGGCGGCCGCGGCGACTTCCTGCGCCAGCATGCCCGGTTTGTTGCGCTCGAGCAGGTAGTAATCGAGCACGCTCTTGACTATCGGTGCGGCGACGCTCGCGCCCCAGCCACCGTTCTCGACGATGCAGGCGATGGCGATCTGCGGATGGTCGGCCGGTGCGAACGCGGTGAAGAGCGAGTGATCGCGCAAATGCTCGGCGAGGGCGCCGCCGTGATACTTCTGGCCTTGGAGCGAGAACACCTGCGCTGTCCCCGTCTTGCCGCCCACCGTGTAGGCCGCGTTGCGAAACACCTGATACGCGGTGCCGGAGGGATTGCTCGTCACCTCGGTCATCGCTTTCTTGACGAGATCGATCTCGTCTTGCGTCACGAGCGGAATGCGTCCGCTTTCGTGCGGCACGGTAAGCCGCGTCTGGTGGGTGATCGGGTTCTCGATCTCCTTCACGAGATGGGGCCGCATGATGACCCCGTCGTCGGCCAGCGTCGCCACCGCGTGAGCGAGCTGCAGCATCGTGAACGAGTTGTACCCCTGGCCGATACCCAGGCTGATCGTTTCACCCTCGTACCAGCGTTGTTGCTCGGGCTTGCGATAGGCGTGTCTCTTCCATTCGGTCGAAGGCAGGATGCCGCGCGCTTCGCCCGCGATATCGATGCCGGTGATCTGGCCGAAGCCCCAGGGCTTCATGAAGTTGGCGATCGCATCGACGCCGAGGTCGTGCGCGAGCATATAGAAGTAGGTGTCGTTCGACACCATGATCGCGCGGTCCAGATCGATCCAGCCCTGGCCCTGGGGCACGTCGTTGCGGAACGTATGGCCGGCGAACGTATAGAACCCGGGGTCGTGAAAACCCCACTCGGGCGTGCGCTTCTTCAGCGCGAGCGCGGCGAGCGCCATGAACGGCTTATAGGTCGAGCCGGGCGGATAGGCGCTGTGCAACGGACGGTTCAAAAGCGGGTGATCGGGCGAGTTGTTGAGTGCGTCCCAGTTCTGCTGATCGATGCCGTCGACGAACGCGTTCGGGTCGAAGCTCGGTGCCGAGACGAAGGCGAGCACGTCGCCCGTCGACGGTTCGATCGCGACGAGTGCGCCGCGACGGCCCGCGAAAGCCTGTTCGGCGACTTCTTGCAAGCCGATATCGATCGAAAGCACGAGGTTGTTGCCGGGGGTCGCCTGCGTGCGCGAGAGCGTGCGCACCGGCCGGCCGCCGGCCGTGACCTCGACTTCCTCGAAACCGGTAATGCCATGCAGCTCCGTTTCGTAGCTTTGCTCGACACCGATCTTGCCGATGTAGTCGGTGCCCTTGTAATTGTTCGCGTCGAGCCGTGGATCGTAGTGGTCGGGATCGCTGTCGTTCTGCTCGCTCGCCGCGTCGATGCGCTCCTGATCGCGCTGCGAGATGCGACCGATATAGCCGATCACATGCGCGGCCGTCGGCCCGAGCGGGTAATTGCGGAAGAGCCGCGCGCGCACATCGACGCCGGGGAAACGGAAGCGCTGCGCGGTGAAGCGCGCGACCTCCTCATCGGTGAGCCGCGTGCGGATCGGCAGGCTCTCGAAGTTCTTCGAATCCTCGAGCAGCTTCTTGAAGCGCCGACGATCGACCGCGTCGATATTGACGACGGTGGAGAGCTTGTTGATGACGTTCTCGAGCGTGTCGTCGAGCTTCGACGGCGTGATCTCGAGCGTGTAGGCCGAATAGTTGCGGGCCAGCACGACGCCGTTGCGATCGGTGATGATGCCGCGGTTCGGCACGATCGGCGCGACCGAGATGCGGTTTTCATCGGCCTGCAGCGAGTACTTGCTGTAGTGCCAGACCTGCAGAAAGAGAAAGCGCAGCACGAGCAGGCCGAAGCAGACGAGCACGAAGAACCCCGCCGCCGCGACGCGCACGCGGAACTGCCATACCTGCCGCTGAGTGTTCTTGAATTCGGTCATGCTCTCGCGCCCTCGCGACGCTCGTTCAGATGGGACGCGTGTCGTCCGGGTCGGCCGGGCGGCGCTGCGGAATCAGCAGCAGCGTGCAGGCGAGCGGCCAGAGCGCGGCCTCGACGAAGCCGTGTATCAGGTAGCCCCAGCCCGGAAACGCGGCGCCCGTGAGCAGGCGAATGACGAACGGGACGAGTTGAGCGGTGACGAGCAGCGGCGCGACGGCGAAGACCTGCAGGCCGCGCGGCATCCAGAGCACGCGCCGGTGAATCGTGATCGCGCCGTACGAGAGCAGCGTGTAGGCGAGCGCGTGCTCGCCGAGCAGGCTGGCGTCGTGGACGTCCATCAGCAGGCCGAGAAGGAACGCGATGCCCATGCCAACCTTGCGCGGCTGATGAACGTTCCAGAAAAGCAGGACGAGCGCGACGAAGTCGGGCACGCCGATGAGCCGCCCCCACGGCATCAGATTCAGCAGGAATGCGGCCGCGAGGCTGAATGCGATGAAGTAGGGATTGACCGGCAGCAGGATGTATTGCGGGCGGTTCATCGCGACGCTCCCGATGCCGGACGTGGCGTCGCGGCCGGCGCTCTTTGGCTCTTCGTGCCGACAGCCGGCTTTTCGGCGGGCTTCGCCGCCTCTCCCGCCGCTTTGGCGTTGGCTGCGCTCGCTGCCTTATCGGACGCGGCCTTTTCGGCTGCCTTACCGCCTGCCTGAGGCGCGCCCTTGTCGTTCTTCTCGTTCTTCTCGCCCTTCTCGGCCGTCTTTGCCGCTTTCCTGCCCTTGGCATCCTTCTGTGCGGCCGGCGCGGGCTGCGGCTCGGGGCGTGGCGGTATGCCGCTCTTGTAGCTGAGCACGAGGACATCGCGCGCGCCGCGCACGGCGGCCACGGGCAGACAAACGACGCGCGCGAACGCCGTATCGGCGAGCTTGTCGACGCGCACGACCTTCGCGACGGGCAGTCCCGGCGGATAGATGCCATCGAGCCCGCTCGTCACGAGCTCGTCGCCCGCGACGATGTCGGCGCTGATCGGCACGAAGCGCAACTCGAGCGCGTTGCCGGCGGGCGTGCCGTAGACGACGCCGCGCAGCCCGGTGCGGACGATCTGCACGGGTACGGCCTGATCCTTGTCGGTCAGCAGCGTCACTTCCGACTGCATCGGGAAGACGCGCGTGACCTGCCCGATCATGCCGTCCTCGGTGACGACGGGCGAACCGTCTTCGATGTTTTGCTGCGAGCCGCGTCCGATGACGACCTTCTGCGTGAATGGATCGCGCATGTCGTACTGGATTTCGGCCGGTGTCGTCTGCGCGCCCGTCTGTTCGCGAAGCGCGAGCAGCGCGCGCAGATGCGCATTCTCGGCGGCGAGCGACGCGGTTCGGTTTGCCTCGACCGAAAGCCGGAGATTGTCCGACGCCAGCTTGTCGTTATCCCGGCGCAAT
>JBCNPL010000330.1:0-3804 GCA_039593375.1 Paraburkholderia sp.
CGACGATCGGCATGTCGAAAGCCTCGCCGGCATCATGGGCGGCGACAGCACGGCCGTGTCGCTCGATACGACGAACGTCTACCTCGAAGCGGCGTTCTGGTGGCCCGACAGCATTCGCGGTCGCGCGCGCAAGTACAACTTCTCGACCGATGCGGCGCATCGTTTCGAGCGCGGTGTCGACTATGCGACGACGGTCGAGCATATCGAGCGCATCACGCGACTCATCCTCGACATTTGCGGCGGCAAGGCGAGCCCTGTCGACGATCAAGCCGTCAATCTGCCGACACGCGAGCCGGTGACGATGCGCGTGGCGCGCGCGCAGCGGATCATCGGCGTGCCTGTGGAGGCCGACGAGATCGCGCGGATCTTCACGCGGCTCGGTCTTGCATTCGAGTTCGACGGTAACGCGTTCGCCGTTACGCCGCCGCCTTATCGCTTCGATATCGAAATCGAAGAGGATCTGATCGAAGAAGTCGCGCGCATCCACGGATTCGAGAAGATTCCGGCGCGTCCGCCCGTGGCCGCCAACGAAATGCGGGCGACGAACGAGACGCACCGGTCGATTCACTCGCTTCGACATGCGCTCGCCGCGCGCGACTACGCGGAGACGGTCAACTTCAGTTTTGTCGACGAGGCATGGGAAAAAGACTTTGCCGGCAACGACAACCCGATACGGTTGCTCAATCCGATCGCGAGCCAGATGTCCGTGATGCGAACGACGCTGATCGGCAGCCTCGTCAGCGTGCTGCGGCACAACCTCAATCGGCGGGCGGAGCGTATTCGAGTGTTCGAGGCGGGGCGCGTCTTCTTGCGCGATCCGTCGTCGGCTGCCGGCGAGCTGAGCGTCGAAGGTTATCGGCAGCCGAAGCGGATCGGTGCGCTCGCGTATGGCCCCGTGGCGGAAGAGCAGTGGGGGCTGCCGACGCGGCAGGTCGATTTCTTCGACGTGAAAGGCGACGTGGAGGCGCTTTTCGCGCCGCGTGCCGCGCGCTTCGTGAAGGCCGAACATCCTGCGCTGCATCCGGGCCGCAGCGCCCGTATCGAGCTCGACGGTCGCGAAGTGGGCTGGATCGGCGAACTGCATCCGCGCTGGATGCAGCAATACGATTTGCCGCACGCGCCGATCGTGTTCGAGATCGATGCGGAATCGTTGATGGAGCGCGCATTGCCGACGCCGACGGAAGTCTCCAAATTTCCGCCCGTGCGTCGCGACATTGCCGTCGTCGTCGATCAGAAGGTGGAGGTGCAGGCACTCATCGACGAAATGCAGAAGGCGCTCGACGAGAGCGGATCGAAGCTCGTGCAAAGGGTTGCGCTCTTCGATGAATTTCGTGCAAAATCAAATACTTCCGGTGGCCTGGCACCGCACGAGAAAAGCCTTGCCTTCCGCGTGACCCTGCAAGATACTGGCGGCACGCTGCAGGACGAGACGGTCGATACGGTCGTCAAGACTCTGGTGGATCGTTTGGCTCGAGTCCACGGTGCGCGACTGAGGGGATGAGGCGCGTATCGTTACGGATCGGTGCTGGCGGATAATGCCGGCGCCGATTGGCCGCCGCTCTTAGATATGAAAGAAATGAATTCGAGTGATTTCGAAGCCCTTCTTGCGGCGCAGCGTGGCGCCATGATTCGCGAGATTCCGACACCGCCCGCGAGCGTTTCTTCAGAAACGCCCACCTTGACGAAGGCCGAACTGGCCGAATTGCTGTTCGATAACGTCGGGCTGAACAAACGTGAGGCCAAGGACATGGTCGAGGCGTTTTTCGACGTGATTCGCGACGCGCTCGAAGGCGGGGATAGTGTCAAGCTTTCGGGGTTCGGTAATTTTCAATTGCGCGACAAGCCTCAGCGGCCGGGTCGCAACCCGAAGACCGGTGAGGCGATTCCGATCGCCGCGCGCCGCGTCGTGACGTTCCATGCGAGCCAAAAGCTGAAGGCGCTTGTCGAAAACGGCGTCGAAGCGACTTTCTCGCGCTAAAAAGAAGAAACGAGCGGCCGCGCTCGGACGTTCTTCACCACGCAGGTAGCTGACGATGACATCGACTGTCGAGAAGGTCGAGTTGCCTCCGATTCCGGCGAAGCGCTACTTCACGATCGGTGAGGTAAGCGAGCTATGCGGTGTCAAGCCGCATGTGCTGCGTTACTGGGAGCAGGAGTTCACGCAGTTGCGTCCGGTCAAGCGGCGTGGCAATCGTCGCTACTATCAGCACCACGAGGTGCTGTTGATTCGCCGGATTCGTGAGTTGCTCTACGAGCAGGGGTTCACGATCAATGGCGCGCGCAATCGGCTCGACGCGCGTGGCGTTGTCGTCGATGAGCCGCAGGAGAGCCAGCCAAGTGCGCTGGCGCCCGCCGCGGCTTCGACGACATCGAACACGGCGGCCGTCGATGTCGAGCAATTGCGCAAGGAGCTTCGAGCGGTGATCGAAATGCTGCGCGGGTAAGTCGCCGAGAGAAAGATCAGTTCTAACGGGTCGAAGTCTCTGTTATACTTTCATGCTTTCGGGGCGTAGCGCAGCCTGGTAGCGTACCTGCATGGGGTGCAGGTGGTCGGAGGTTCAAATCCTCTCGCCCCGACCAGATCAAAACCCGCGTCAGTTCAGACTGACGCGGGTTTTTTTATCGCGCCCGCGTTTGCGTTTTGCCGCGCCGCCATCTGCGCCGGGTCAAGTCCTACGCCTTGAGTGGCGCGCGGCTCTGCTCATTGTTCAAATGAACGAACTTGCTGAGAAGCCGCATCAGGTCGAGCGCATCCTTTTCGCCCATGCCTTCGAACAGGCTGTCGCGCAGATCGTGAACCAGCGGTGTCAGTTCGACGAGCAGCGCCGCGCCCTCGGGCGTCAACGCGAGGCGGCGCTGCCGTCTCGGCAGTAATTCCCGGACGATCCAGCCCTTGCTTTCGAGGCGCGCTGCAATGTCAGCCGTCGTCGACGTGTCGAGGGCGACCTTCTGCGCGAGCGTCACCTGATCGAGCCCGGGATGCTCTTCCAGCATGCGCAGCACCGCGTACTGCACCGGCGTGATGTCGCGTCCGAGCTTTTCGTAAAACATCGCCACTGCGATTTGGTTGGCCCGCCGAATCAGGTGGCCTGGCTCTTCATAGAGATGCAAGGGTGGACGCGGCGCGTCGCTTGCGTTCCGTTTCTTCATGGCGAGGCGAGCGGGTAAAGGTTCGATGCGGTCGTATACGCGGCGTAGCGGCCGGTAGAGGGAAAACCAGTATACCTCCGTCCTTGCCGCATCCTCTGGTGATAAGTACACTGAATCACATTCAGTGTACTGAATGTGATTCAGTGCGGTTCGCGTCGCGCGGATCGAGCCCTATCGACATCAGGAGGAGACGAAAGCGATGTTTCTCAAGAATGCGTGGTACGTGGCGTGCACGCCGGACGAACTCGACGGCAAGCCGCTTGGCCGCAGAATCTGCGGCGAGCCGATGGTGCTCTACCGTGGCGAGGGCGAGGTGATTGCGCTCGAGGATTTCTGTCCACATCGCGGCGCGCCCCTATCGCTGGGATTCGTTCGCGATGGCAAGCTCGTCTGCGGTTATCACGGCCTTGAAATGGGCTGCGACGGCAAAGTTCTGGCCATGCCGGGGCAGCGAGTCAACGGGTTTCCGCGGGTCAAGCGCTATGCGGCGCTTGAACGTGATGGCTTCGTCTGGGTGTGGCCGGGCGACATATCGCAGGCCGATCCCGCGAAGCTGCCGCCGCTGCCGTGGGCAAACGATTCGGGCTGGGCTTATGGCGGCGGGCTTTATCACATCGGCTGCGATTACCGGCTGATGATCGACAACCTGATGGA
>JBCNPL010000331.1:0-3797 GCA_039593375.1 Paraburkholderia sp.
AGCCAGTCCTCGACCTGCGTCGCAATTCCGCCGGCAAGGCTCGAGAGTGCCGGCACGCCCGTCATGCCGTCGGGCCAGACGATATGATCGATCGTGCCCGTCATCGTGACCGCAAACGGGCCGGCCGTCGCCGATACGTCATCGGTCGAGATCGACGCCGTGCCGCGCAGACCTGCTCTTTGCAACCGCTCATAGGCGATCTGCTGCATCCGCTCGCGTGTCGCCCGCCGGAACACATTGCGCTCGAGCTCGTCCGTGAAGCCGCTATCCTCGACATGGTAGGCATAGCGTCCAGTACCGCTCGAGTCGACGACGATCTGCACGCGTGCATCGCGCGAGCGCTGCTGCGTAGCCGGCGTGCGCACGAGCACGCCCTCGTCGACAAGCAGCGCGGGTCTGTCCATGACGCCGGTCGGCAGATCGCCGAACGCGATGCCGCCCGCGGTCGTATCGGCGAAGCGCTGAAGCTCGGGAATCCATACGATCGCGTGGTTGATCGCGCTCGCGCCGTAACCGGGCACCGATGGCAACGTATAAACAGGCCCAAGCGCAATCAGCGCCGGCTCGCTACGTATGCCGACGGCCGCCAGCAGAGCGCCATAAAGCGCGACGTGGTCCTTGCAGTCGCCATAGCGATTGCGCAGGATATCGACCACATGATGCGGCCGCGTCGCCGTTTCGCCAACGAACAAGGCTACGTAACGGATGTTTGCCCGCATCCAGTCGTACAGCACACGCGCTTTCGACCAGGCATCGGGCGCATTGGCGGTGAGCGCACGCGCGAAGGCGACGATCGTCGGATCGTTCGTGGTTGGATCGGCCGCGTCCTCTTTATAGCGCTCGGCGAACGCGGCGAAGCTCGGCACAGTCGTGACCATGAGCCGATCGCCGTACTGCGCGTACCCTACCGCGCCATGCTCGATCGGCTCGTAGAGACCGTGGCGGTAGTCGAACTCGTAGCGCGTCCGGCCGTCCTCGGTCACGGGCGGCTTCGCCGCATAGCCGCGAGCATCGGCGTAAAGCGGCATGTCGGCCGGCAAATCGAAGACGAGCTCCTGATTCTCGACGGGAATGCGCTCGGGCTCGACGAAGTACGCGAACGCGCCGGGCGCTATCGCCTTGAAGCGCGACTTGCGGAACGTGACGTGTATGCGCCAACCGGGCTCCACGCCGGGAAAAATCGCGGTGCGCAAGATACCGTCCTCGAACATCGGCGCGCCGGCCGCTCGCGGTTCCAGCACGTCGCGAATCGCGTCGGGCCCCACCGAATGCCGATTGCCGTCAGGGTCGATCGATTCGGCCTTAACGAGCGACAATCTTTCGGTGTCCTTATCGAACCACACGTAGTGCTGTGCAATTGCATCGACACCGGCTGCCGTGTTGGCGCGCAACGTCGTATCGTCGTACTCCTCGACGGTGCCATCGTGCTGCACGACGAAGCGGTGAACGTCGGACTCGATCGTCACCGGCGCCGCATCGCCCGCCTCGGCTCGCGCGCTCGAGATTCCCGTGGCTGACAATGCAACGAGCACCAAGCCCGCGAACGCCGCACGAGTTCCGAGGGGAAGAACGCTCACAACAAGCATCGGAATGAGAATCGCGCATGCAACAGACAAGCCCGTATATTGAGGCGGCGTCCTGCCTGTTGCAAGCCTACGGTCAGCAAACGCCCGCCGTCAGAACACGAATAACAGCGCGGCAAAAACTGCGTACAGCCAACCGACGCGGACCAACTCGCGGCTATGCACCTCGTCCGCCTTGAAGGTTCGTTGCAAGAAAACGATGGCAACCGCCGTGACACCCGCTGCGATGATCGACTGCGTGGCGAGATGCCACTGCGTAAAGAAAAGACCGAACGCTGTAGGCACCGTCGCCTGAATCATCATTGCGCCGCTGATGTTGGCCAGAGCGAGACGCTCCTTGCGCTGCCGTACCCAGATCACGGCATTCATGATTTCGGGCAGTTCCGTCGCGATGGGACTGAGCAGAAGCGCCGTCAGTTGCGGCCCAAGACCGAGCCAAGGACCGATCGCTTCGATTTGATGCACGAACAGCCGCGATGCCAGAAAAATCACTGCCAGCGAGCCAAGCGTCTGAATGGCGATCCAGAACATTGCCGGACTGGCGTCATGCGGCCGCAGTTTCAGCGGTTCGAGTTCATCGAGCTCGTCGTGATCGTCGCCCGCGGTGAGTTCCTTCCAGCAATAAACAGCGTACGCCAAGAGGAACGCGATACCGAGCACCGGCTTGAACGCGAAGGCAACCAAGCCGAGCGCGATCTTGAAAACGAAGATCGCGAGAAACCATAGTTGATCGCGGCGGAGCCGGCGAGTGTCCGCCTCGACGTGCGCCCTGTCTCGGCCGATGCGCCTTGCCGTCGCAAGCAGCGTGATGCCCACGACCGCGTAGGCGACCGTGCTCAACGCAAGCGGTCCGCCGATCGCGGCGCCGATGCCGATTTCTTTCTGTGCGGCGGTGTTGCCAAAGGCAACCGCAACGAGCGTAACGACACTCTCGGGTAACGCCGTGCCGAAAGCGGCAAGGATAGTGCCGGTGGCGGTTTGACCTACGCGCAGTTTCTGACCGAGCCATTCGACGCCGTTGACGAACGTCTCGCACGAGAGGTAGATGATGACAGCGGAGGCGATGAGCAGGGCGACGGACCAGATCATGGCAGTCGCCTCGCGGTGCGGGGTTGGTCAAGCAGTCGCATCTTGGTTACGTTCCACGGGCCGAGCAAGAATACCCAATGACGTCTCGCCTTCGCCCGGCCCGGGTAAGAAGGGATAACGTCACAGGTCTCGCCAAGCCGCGAAACGGCTGTCATCACCATGGCACAGGCGCGCCAATTATGTTGATGATGACGCTCCACCCTCCGGTGAAGCAGACTACTCCCCCACGACGGGGCAGATTATAGCGCAAGCCGGCGTCACGATGACACGACTCTCTCGAAAGCGAGAAAGGCTCGCATTTTTCTTGACGCCACCGTATGGGAAGCCAACATCACCCGTCCATCAACCGACCTGGCAGATTCCGTAATGCGTGCCTTCATGGCCAGGCTCTCGATTCAGTTCGCACACCAGCTGGATCGGCCGGCCGTCGAGTTCCGCATTGGCATCCCAACTCATCTTGCCGTTTCGCCAACCGATGTATTCGATGCCTCGGTAGCGGATGACAATTCGCTGAAGCACCATCGGTTGCGAGGGAATGAGCCTGCGCAGACCCGCTCTGCGCTCGATAGCGGGAAACCGGAAAGCTCCGCGTGCATCGGTCGTGCAATGTTGCGGAGGGATCTCGTTCTCTTTCTCCGACCAGATAACCTGCTCGACGAGTTCGGCCCCTTCGACCGGTTTTCCGTCCATCAGTACAGTGCCGTGCACTTCCGAAAAAAGAACCAGACGATCGAACACTCCCATCGCTCATCCCTCCGACGTGTTTTTGTTCGTCCAAGCCATTTTTGTCGGTCTGCGGAAGTGGGCGGTCCCATCGGAAATCCCGCCCGTACCCTCATCTCATGTTACACACCGGGGCGCCGGATCGAGCCCGAATGACGATCATTCCGGCCGAGAATGTCAGGCGGCTCGATCGGAAGCGGATTGATCGGAAGCGGCTTGGTCGATAGCCGCGTCGGATGGCGGCGCTTGTTCCGATGCCGGAGGGCTCGGCCTATCTGCCGCCTTGCCTGTCTCGGCGGCCCCTTTGGATTGCCGACGCGAAGCGTGCGCGCCATGCGCTTGCCTGCGCGCGAACGCTGCGTCGCGCGCGGTGACGGATCCGGCCGGCGCGCCGGTCAGGTC
>JBCNPL010000332.1:0-3795 GCA_039593375.1 Paraburkholderia sp.
AAGAGCGCTGAGTTATAGAGCCGCGCGCCGTGGCGTTCGGCCACGCCGCTCACGATATGAACGTTCAGCCGCCGCGCGAGCGCCTCGAAAGCGCGAGCCATATCGCCGTCGGGCACGGATTCGGCGGCCGCCAGCGCTTCGGCGCGGTCCTCGAACACATAGCCGCTGTTGGCCAGCTCGGGCAACACGATCAGCGATGCGCCGCCGCGCGCGGCTGTCTCGACGTGCGCGACGGCCCGCGCGATATTGTCCTGCCTGGCCCCGACGTGGGGCTCCATTTGCACGCACGCGACGACAAAAGCGCCCGCGCCCGACTTCGTGGAGTCGTGCTCCAGCATGGATTCGTTCTCCAGCAAACAAAAACAAAAAGCCCCCGGACCGGCGTCTCGTGACGCAAGTTCGGGGGCTTCATAGCCTTCCATATGTGGCGCGGCAACGCTGCCGCGGAAGACGCCATTGAGCATGACGTCTCTGATGGAGGAAATTTAAGAAGCCAAATTGAGCATGTCAAGCGGTACCTTCATCAAGCCGTCACGATTCGAGGGATCGGCAGTTCCCCGAACGCCCGGCCCATGGGCGCGGCGGACGCGCGCCGCCGCGCCCACGCGCATCGCGCTTACAGGAGCCGCTGGCCGAGCGGCGAGTTCTTCGCCGGGCTGCCCCCCCTGCTCGTGACCATGCCCAGCACCGCGTTGACTGCCGCGGCGAACGGCCCACTTGCGAAACCACCCTCGTAGGTGACCTTTTCGTGCACCATGCGCAGTCGCCCGGACTCCGAGGAAAGCGTGCTGGCCCAAAGCGTCCGCGTGTTGTCGAGATCACCCGGCGCGTCCATCTTGAATGCGCCGCCATGGGTCGGCACTTCGCTCCAGTGCGTGTAATGGCTGCGGGCTTCCCAGTGCTTTTCGATCAGCGCGGCGAGGTTGAGCAGCTTCACTTTATCGTCCGGGTCCGTCGTCTCCCTGGCGGCGGCGGTCTTCAGCGTATCGAGCAGGTTGTGGATCTGCTCCTCCTTCGACTTGCCCTCGACCTTCTTGGCGTTCGAACCGAGCGTATAGCTCAGATAGATCACCGCGCTATCGCCCTCCTTCGCCGGCCCATGCAGATACAGCTGCTGGAACTCGGCCGTCGACTGGAGGTTCTTCGGCAATTCCTCAGGATGGAATTCGTCCGCGGGAACGGTCATCGTCATCTTCGTTGCGCCGACGATATTGATCTTCTCGAGCGCGGCGCCGACTTCCGGAGTGACGAGCTGCCCGTCCGGGCGATCCTGCTTCGTCAATCCCATCTCGACCGCGATCTTCGGGCTCGCCCCGAAGAACACTTCGTCGTACGTCCCGCTCTTGCGCTCACCGTTCTCCGTCCAGGTGACCTTGAATTGGCCCTCCGGCGTCTTCTCGACATTCGTGGCCGAAGCACTGAGCCTGATCGCTCCCTGCTCCTCGAGCGACTGGCCGCCGGGCGGCAAGCCCTCTTTGTCGGCGATCATGCGCTTGAGCGGTGCGTCGGCGCCGTCGACGAGCAACTGGTGTTTCTCCAGCCGCCCATCGACGAGGAAGCGCATTTCCTCGAGGAAGCCCACCTCGTAGTAGCCCTTGTAGCCACCGACACCGATGCCGGACGCACCAAACGTTTCCCAGTGCTTTTCGTCCCACTGGATGCCATGCTCGTGGAGCAGCAGCTCCACGCCGTGCTTGAAATCGAGCCCGTCGAACTTCTTCTTTGCCGCGGCGCTCAACTCGAGGAACGTGGCCATGTCGCCCGCGTCTCGCGCATCGCGGATCGGCTTCATCAGCGCCTCGAACGCGTCCAGGAAGTCGTGCTTGACCTTTTTCGCGACCGGATCGCTCGGATCCTTGCCGGGTTCCATTTTGAGCACGCGATCGGTGAGCAGCAGCATCGCGCCGACTTCGGACGGGTTGGTGAAATCGATGTGCTTGAGCTCATAGTGTTCGGCAAAGCTCCAGTAGAAGTTGCCATGCGTCGTGTGAAAGCGCATGCCGCCCGGATGCGTCGCGGTCGGGCTCTCGGTGCCGTCTTCGCGCGTCCGGTGGTGCGTCGCCAAGCGGCCGCCGATATGATCCTCCGCCTCCAGCACGGTCGACTTCACGCCGAGGCGGTTCAAGCAGTCGGCCGTCATGATCCCGGCGGGACCGGCACCGATCACGCAGACATTGAGCTTCTCGGCGACATCCTTCGGCAGGCTCGCGATCTTGCGGTTGTTGTCCCAGTAGAAGCCCGTGTAGTCGTACGCGTGATCCATCGGCAGCGTCATGCGCATGTCGGCCGAACGTTCCTTCACCTCCGCACGACGGGTCTCGTCGGTGCCCGCCAGCCTGAAAGTGCCTTGGAGGCTCGTGCGCGCATCCGCACTCGTAGCGTTGAACAGTTTTTCGACATCGTCGGACGGCATATGCGCCGCCGTGTGTTCGAGCCACGTCTTGACGTTCGCATTGTCCGCGGGCTTGGACATCGCGCTCTTGCCGAACGCCTTGCTCGCAGTTCCGGCCGCTTCGAGCACGTCGCTCTTCTCGGCTTCAGACAGCGCATGCCAATGCAGCGTCAGCTCTCGGCGCATCTGCTTGATCTCCGGCTCCTGCTTGAGATCGGCAAGCTTCCTCAGGTTGTTCGTCATTGCGCCGACGAGGCTCGAGCGCTCACGGGGCCAGGTGCCCATCGCCTGCGAGAAGTAATGGCCGAGCGCTTGCGGTATGAGCGGCGGAATCTCGCGGCCCTGCGTAGCCAGTCCCGCGCGTTCCGGCCGTTTGGTGTTCTTGGCCGATTCTGCCGGGCCGCTGAAAACCGTGCTGATACGGTTTTCCGGCCAGCCGCTGCGATCATCGGCGTGACCCGTGCGCGCGCGCTTGGACACCTCGGCGAGATCCGCGGCCGGCGCACGGGGGCTGCCCTCCGTTTGAATCGCGCTGCGGCGCGTGGCGCCTTCTACGTCGGGCAGCGTCGAGCTCGTGGGGTGCGCCGCCGCGGCCGGAGATCCGGGGCGCTCGAGGATTGCCTGGTCCGCACCGCTGGAAGAAACGTGGGTATTGATCGATTCCATTTCGATGTTTCCTTTCGATTGACAGAAAATGATTGAAGCAACCACTAGTTGAGATGGGTTGCGCGGCGCCACCGCGCGGGAGAATCGCCGCGGCCGCCGCCGCGGCTCACCCGCGGCGGCAGTCCCGGAAGGCGCGTGCCGCTCTCGCGCGGCGCGCGCTTCGATCCTCTTTTGGCTGATCCTGTTGCGTCACGACGTCTCGCGCGCCGAGGAATCCGGAGGAGATTCGCGCGGAGACTCGCGAGGCGTGGTCTGACGCGAGGTTTCGGCAAGCGCCGCCGAGGATTGCTCTGCGGGGAGCGCGCCCGATATGCGAGGCGCAGTGAGACTGGACAACTCGTCGCCGCGCTCGTGATCGCTTCCCTCTTCGACGAGCTCGATCTGTCCGATGGGATCTTCTTCCTCGCGGATCGGCCTCGGCGTTCTCGACAGCACCGCGTCGCAGATGCCGAGCAGCGTGCCGAATGCCTCGGTCGCGAAAAACTCCAGCAGCATCAGCGCGCCGGGCACCGCGAGCGCGGAGCGCGGGGTGATCTTGCCTTCCGGCAGATCCGCATTCTTGGGATCCTCTTCGATCAGATGGGCCGTGAGCACGAGCGCGGTCGCGATGATGAAGCCCGCGTGCGCCGGCACCCCGAGCAGGCGGCCGAACCGCTCGGTCCAGAGCGTGCTGATCCCTTTGCCCATTGCGCGTGTCGCGTCGACGGTCGACTCGCGCAGCCCCTTGTTATGGTTGA
>JBCNPL010000333.1:0-3788 GCA_039593375.1 Paraburkholderia sp.
CCAGAACGCTTCCACGGTTTGGCCCGACAGAATGCGGCCCGACGCGTCGGTCACGGTGCCCGAGATCATGATCGGCAACCGCTCGCCCGTGTCTTCGAAGAGTTCGTCGAGCGCGAAGAGCGCCGCTTTTGCGTTCAGCGTGTCGAAGATCGTTTCGACGAGGAAGAGATCCACGCCACCGTCGAGCAGTCCCTTCGCCTGAGCGTAATAGGCCTGGCGCAGCTCGTCGAACGTCACGTTGCGCGCGCCCGGATCGTTGACGTCGGGCGATATGCTCGCGGTCTTCGGCGTAGGCCCGACCGCGCCGGCGACGAAACGAGGCTTCGCGGGCGTCGAATACTTGTCGCATGCGGCGCGCGCGAGCTTCGCCGACGCGACGTTCATCTCGACGGCGAGCGCCTCCATTCCATAATCGGCCTGGGCCACGGCCGTCGCGCCGAACGTGTTCGTTTCGATGATGTCGGCGCCCGCGGCCAGATACTGCTCGTGAATCTCGCTGATGATCTGCGGCTGCGTGAGCGAGAGCAGTTCGTTGTTGCCCTTCACATCGCGCGCGAAGTCCTTGAACCGCTCGCCGCGATAGCGCGCTTCGTCGAGCTTGTAGCGCTGGATCATCGTGCCCATCGCGCCGTCGAGGATCAGGATGCGCGACGCGAGCAATTCGGGCAGCAGCGCGCCGCGCGTGTAGGGCACGACCGTTGCGGCTCGCGCATCGGCATGAGGCGGGACGGGCAAGGCGGCAGAAGAAGTCATGGCAAACGGGCTCTACGCCTTCGATACAGTGGGAAGTCCCACATTGTAGCCGTTGCCGTCAGCACGCGCCGGGGGCGGTCGAAAGAGCGCATGCGTTGAAAAAACGAGATGAAAAAACGGAACCGCGCCCGGCTTGCGCCGGCGGGGTTCCGTTCGTTTGAAAGCAGTGCCGCCGCGGGCCGCCGGCTCAGTGGAGCACGACGGGCTGATTCATCAGGCTGTCGAATTGGCCGAGAAATTCGTCGACTTCATCGAGCGACGGTTCTTCTTCGATCAGCTTTCGAACATGCTCGCGAAAGCGTGCCGCCATTTCGCCGTCGATGAAGATTTCGCGCTGTGCGTTCTTGTCCACGATTTCGTAGCCGCCGGCATTCATCGCAAGATGGTCGGCCTGAGGCGCAAACTCGACGACACAGTAGTTGGGGCTGTTGTAGATCATTTGCATGGCGACACTCCTTATTCCGATGGCCTTTGGCCGTTTTCCGCCCTGAAGGTGGAGCGTATGCATGGAATTTCAAGGGGTGGGTCTTAAACGACGCTTAAACCTCCCGTCAGACCGTTGCAAGAAACAAACCTCCCGACATCGGAGTCCTGAAAGTTAGACCTCGGCCGCGCCAAACGTTCGTATCGAGCGGCCAGGCCCCGAGGCTCGTTCGTGCGGCTCGACACCTTCCCTTCTATAACGGCAGCCGAATTCGATGGTTTAGGGTCTGTCGTCAGCGCGAACGAACTCTAGGGTTCGACTCGCGACGGCTGCGGTGCGACGCCATTATCGGACGAATCCTCGCGTCTCACCGATGAAGGCGCATTTTCCGCGCCCGGAGGCGCGAGCGCGCCGCCCCAGACGAGTTCGATCTGCGCGCCATTGGGCTCTGTTTGCACGATGCGCGCCGGCAGCCAGCCGAGCGCCGGCGCGAGCCAGACATCGATGCGCCGCGCGTCGCCCGCGCGTCGAGGCAAGCGCATGAAATGCCGCGCGGCGATGAAGCCAGCCGGTGTGCGCACCGTTTCGTCGCCGATCGTCTCGATCGGCCAGATCTCGCCGCTGTCATTGTCGGCGACGTAGAAATTGCGAGTGACGCCGGGCTTGTAGGCGTCGGGATCGCCTCGTACCAGGCTTGCGAGCTGCATGATGACGCTGAAGCGGTCCTGCGCGCCGTTCTGGAGCGGCACCGTCTGTGGTGTTCGCGTGAAGGCGATGTGTCCGGCTTCGCGATCGAACGTCGTGACGTTCTGGCCGCGGCGGCCGCGAGTCTCGACGTAGTGCTGCGGAGCCAGGCCGAAGGAGTCGATGCGCCCCTCGCTTGCATAGGTGAACGTGCCGACGAACGGCAACGGCACCGAGACGACCATTGTGTAGCCGCTGCCGTCGGTCGCCCAGTGAATCGTGCCGGGCGGGTTGCGCACGCCGTTGTAAAACGTGTCGTAGAGCAATTCGCCCGACGGCGGCGTGGAGAATCGGAGACCATGGCCGGGCCCGCCGCTCGTGTTCGCGTCGGCCGATTCGGCCACGCCGGCCGCCGCCGCGCTGCCGTTCGCGCCGGTTCCCGCTCCGCTTGCCGCGAGCGCGGCCGATGCGGCCGCCGGCGCCGAGGCTTCGGCGGGCGCCGGCGGCGCATGTGGCGCCACTTCCTGCAGCACGTGCTCGGGGAGGGCCGCGCTTCCTGGTTTTCTCGCCGCGTGCGTGGCGGGCCGCGACGGATTAGGCGGTTCGTGAGCGGGCTCGCGCGAGATTCGTTGCGGCTGCAGCAGCTCGATCTCGACAGGCGGCTTTTCGGCGCGAGACACGACGGTTTCGCGCTGTCGCGAGAACCAGATCCCCACGACGCCGTGCAGGATCAATACGAGCGCCAGGACGGCGCCCCAGCGCAGGGCGCGCGCGCCGGGCGAGCGGTTGCCGGATGCGATGCGAGTGTCGGGCGTGGCGAAAGCGAATGGCATGGCGACTGCGGATGCGGCGTCAGCGCGCCGGAGCCAACCCCCGATTCGAACGAAAGCAAAGCGATGGTGAGCGGGGAGGATGAGGGGTCATGAGGGAAACGGGGGCATTGCGGCCGTCCGGACGATCGCGGTCGTTCACCATCGTAAAATAGATCTCGTCAATCGTCACGTCACCCATACCGCTTCGATCCTTTATGAAACTTGCCACGCTCAAGGACGGCTCGCGCGACGGTCAGCTCATCGTCGTGTCGCGCGATTTGCAGACGGCCGTCATCGCCAACGCGATCGCGCCGACGCTCCAGCGCGCGCTCGACGACTGGCCTTTTCACGGGCCGCAGCTCGCCGAGCTCTACGACACGCTG
Organism: Paraburkholderia sp.; assembly: GCA_039593375.1. GTDB lineage: Bacteria > Pseudomonadota > Gammaproteobacteria > Burkholderiales > Burkholderiaceae > Trinickia. The sequence goes on from JBCNPL010000333.1 coordinate 3,057, forward strand.
AATCAGGGCCGAGCCCGGCATGCGTTCGCGTTCGAGCCGAAGAACTGCATGGCGCCGCTGCCACGCGCGTTTCAATGGGCGGACGGCTCCGCGTACGTGAACCACGTCGAGCTCGTGCGCCGCGCGCGCGGCGCCGAGATGCCGCCCGAGTTCTGGAGCGACCCGCTCGTCTACCAAGGGGGCAGCGACGATTTCCTCGGGCCTTGCGACGACATCGTCTGCTCGTCGGAGGCGTTCGGCATCGACTTCGAAGCCGAAGTCGCCGTCGTGACGGGGGACGTGCCGATGGGCGTCACGCCTGAAGCCGCGTTGCGCGGTGTGCGGCTCGTGATGCTGGTCAACGACGTCTCGCTGCGCAATCTGATACCGCCCGAGCTCGCGAAGGGTTTCGGCTTTTTTCAGAGCAAGCCCGCGACCGCGTTCTCGCCCGTCGCCGTCACGCCTGACGAACTCGGTGAGCATTGGCGCGAAGGACGCGTGCATCGCCCGATGATCGTGCATTGGAACGGGCGCAAGGTCGGCCAGCCCGACGCGGGTGTCGACATGGTCTTTCATTTCGGCCAATTGATCGCGCATGCGGCGAAGACGAGAAACGTCCGGGCTGGCTCGATCGTCGGCTCGGGGACCGTCTCGAACAAGGATGCCTCGCGCGGATATTGCTGCATCGCTGAGAAGCGGTGCTTGGAGACTATCGCCGACGGTGCGCCGAAGACGGAGTTCATGAAGTATGGC
>JBCNPL010000334.1:0-3788 GCA_039593375.1 Paraburkholderia sp.
CGCTGATGGGCGCGGGCGGGTCGATCATCCTGACCGGGTCGAGCGCCGGCACCACCGGCGCGCCCGGCTTCACGGCCTACAGCGCGAGCAAGGCCGCGGTGCGCAACCTCGCGCGGACCTGGGCGGCGGACCTGAAAGGCACCGGCATCCGGGTCAACGTGCTGTCGCCCGGGGCGACGGCGACCGAACTCGCCAAGGAGGCGCTGGGCGAAGCGGGCCAGAAGGCCTACGGTGCGATGACGCCGCTCCAGCGTATGGCCGATCCGGCCGAGATCGGCGCGGTGGCGGCCTTTCTTGCGTCGTCGGACAGCAGCTTCATGACCGCCAGCGAGGTCGCCGTTGACGGCGGCCTGGCACAGCTCTGAGGAGAAAAACAGATGACGCAATCACTGAAGGGCAAGACCGCGCTCGTGACCGGGGCATCACGAGGCATTGGCCGCGCCATCGCCGAACGTCTGGCAAAGGACGGGGCGACCGTCGCACTGACCTACAACGCCAGCAAATCCGGCGCGGACGAAACGATCGTGGCCATCGAGAAAGCGGGAGGCAAGGCGTTCGCTGTCCACGCCGATCTCGTTGATCCGACGACCGTCCCGGCATTGTTCGAAAGACTCGACGACGAGTTCACGAGGCGGAACGGAAGCAAGACTCTCGACATTCTGGTCAACAACGCCGGCAATTCCGGCTGGCTCGGCTTCAAGGAAGCGACGCCGGAGAGTTGGGACACCCTGATGGCGGTCTACGCCCGCGCGCCCTTCTTCATCATTCAAGCCGCACTGGATCGCCTCGCCGACGGCGGACGCATCATCAACATATCTTCCGCGGCCGCCACGAAGCCCGTGACGGCCGCGCCCGTCTACTCGATGGCGAAAGCAGCCATCAATACCCTGACCCATACGCTCGCAATCGAGCTGGGGCCGCGTGGCATCACCGCGAACGCCGTGGCGCCGGGCTTCACGCGAACGGATGCGAACGCCGCCTTTCGGGAGAATCCCGAACTCGTCAAGGCGGCCGAGGCCCAGATCGCGCTGGGCCGCTTCGGCGAGCCTGCGGAAATCGCCGCTGTCGTGGCGTTCCTGGCGTCCGATGAGGGCCATTGGGTCACCGGCCAAACGATTGAAGCGAGCGGCGGTTACAAGCTCTGAGCACACCGGGAAACGAAGGAGAAACCCATGCGTTACGCAATCGTCGGCTTCGGCAAGATCGGCCACGCACTGGCCAGGGCGTTCGCCCGCAACGGCATCGACGTGGCCGTTGCAAGCACGCGCGATCCGGCAAGCTTCGCGTCCGATGCGGCAGCGATCGGGCGTTCGATCATTCCCGCCACGCTGGCGGAAGCGGTCAAGGCGGACATCATCTTTCTGGCGGTCCGTTTCGAGTCGCACCCGGCGGTCGCGAAAGCGCTGCCGGACTGGACGGGCAAGATCATCGTCGACGTGACGAACACCTTCGCCCCGCCCGAGGAACTGGACGGTCTTCCCTCCTCTGCGTTCGTCGCGCACGCGTTCACCGGAGCCAGGCTGGTGAAAGGCTTCAATCATCTGGCGGCGGCCATTCTCGGCCAGGACCCGGCCGTACAGGGCGGCAGGAGAGTCGTGTTCCTCGCGAGCGATGATGACGGTGCCGCGGCGGAGATCGGCTCGCTTGCGGAAAAACTGGGTTTCGCGCCGATATCACTCGGCGGACTTTCGGACGGTGGACTGCTTGTTCACGCGCGCGGAAACAACTGGGGAAAACTGATCTTCAAGGACTTGATCACGTTTGACTGACGGTCAACGGTTTCCGGATGTTCCCTGAGCCGACGAGTCGGATGGCGCCCACGACCGAAGTATTTTGATTCGCATGACGAATCACATCCTCCACCGATTCCAGGTCGACGACGCCGTTTCGCCGGTCGTCGTCGACCCAGGGAAGTGAAACCACCGTGAGTTCAAACGGTTGTCCGCCATACGCTCGAGTCGTCTTCCAGCGGGCATCGCCCCGAGCCTCGGGGCCGCATGCGCGTGCGTGATCGCTGGCGCCGCGCCGCATGGCGCGGCCGGCCGACCGGTTCGCGCAGATCCGTTCAGCATCCGCTCGCGCGAGCCCTCCGCTACACCGCCATTTTGGCCGCGCAAACGTCGCGTTCCTCTGCGTAAATCGGAGGATCAGATAACGGTATGAGAATTTGTTGGTTCTTGGATGCGTTCCACATCCCGAAAATACAGGCTCCCGACAACCGGGCGCGCGACGCTCCGCCCCGCGTCGCTCCAACAACGTTCCTCTTTCCCATGTTCAGCAGATCGTTTCGCACTACGTCGGGCCACGCGCTTTTCCTCGCCGCCCTCCTTTCCGCTTTTTCCGGTGTCGCTCGCGCGGACAGCACGCTCGATCGCATCCATCAACGTCACAAGATCTCGATCGGCGTGATCCTGTCGGGCCCGCCGTTCGGCTCGCTCGATCCCGCGACGCAAAAACCGGTCGGCTTCAACGTCGATCTGGCGAACGACGTCGCGAAGCGGCTCGGTGTCGACGCCGAGCTGACACCGGTGCAGCCGTCGAACCGCGTGCAGTTCCTGCAGCAGGGCAAGGTCGACGCGCTGATCGCCAACATGGAGCTGACGACGGAGCGCGCGGAGATACTGTCGTATGCGCCGACGCCGTTCGAATCCATCGGCGGCGCGCTGATCGCGCGCAAGGACAGCGGTATCAAGTCCTGGGCCGACTTGCGCGGCAAGCCGGTCTGCGTGTCGCAAGGCAGCAACTACACGAAGCCGCTCGCGACGGAATACGGCGCGCAGGTGAAGGCCTTCCGCGGTCAGCCGGAATCGCTGCTCGCACTGCGCGGCAACAACTGCGTGGCCGCCGTGCACGTCGCACCGACGTTGCGCATGCTCGTCGCGCGCAACCCCGACTGGAAGGACTATACGACCCCGCTGTCGAGCGACCTGATTCCGTCGCCGGCCGTGATTTGGGTCCGCAAGGGCGAGACCGATACCCAAAACGCGCTCGACCGGATCGTCCAGGACTGGCACCGCAGCGGCTGGCTGCTCGACGTCGAGCGGAAGAACGGAATGACGCCGTCGCAAGCCGTGCTCGACCTGCACGCGAAGCTCAAGGCGCAGCGCACATGACGGTGGCCGCCGCCGTCGATGCACTCCGCACGTTCGGCCTCGATTACAGCTTCGTGCTCGCCCCGGACGAACGCGCGTCGTTCGTGCACGGGATGGGCGTGACGCTCGAACTGTCGATCGCGACCGCGTTCGGCAGCCTCGCCTGCGGCATCGTGCTCGCCGCGCTGCTGGTGTCGCCGAGCGCGGCGCTCGCGCGCCCTGCGCGTGCCTTCGTCGAAGTCACCCGCAACACACCGACGCTCGTGCAATTGTTCTGCGCATTCCTCGTCGTCAACATGCTGATCAGCGCCGCACTGCGCAATCTGGGCGGCAATCCGCTGACGCCGTTCCTCTGGAGCGTCATCGTGATCTCGCTGCACAAGGGCGCGTTCCATGCTGAAGCGCTGCGCGCCGGCCTCGAAGCGGTCCCGCGCGCAACGCTCGAGGCAGCGCAATCGCTCGGCTACAGCCGCCGCCAGCGGCTCTGGCACGTGCAACTGCCGCTCGCGGTGCGCTTCGCGCTGCCCGCGCTCGTCAACAACCTGGTCGACCTCGTGAAGATGACGACGGTCGCCTCGGCGATCGCCGTCGGCGACGTCACCTATGCGTCGATCATGATCTGGACGCAGCGCGACAACGTGCTCGAGCTGATGATCCTGATCCTGCTCTTCTTCGGCGCGCTCACGTTCGCGGTCA
>JBCNPL010000335.1:0-3785 GCA_039593375.1 Paraburkholderia sp.
GGCTTGAGGGCATGAGCCTGGGCGCGCAGCTCGGAGCGTTGCGCGGGAGAAACTTTGAGGGCTGGCATAGGGAAGAGGGAGAGATCGGTAAGTCGACTAAAATGTGGGCGGCGGCACGCGCGCGGCGAAGCGCACCCATGCCAAGCCGGCAAAGCGCGTATTATCCGCCAAAAGCCTCCCGCCGCGACGCCGCAAGCCGCAACCTTATATCTAGATGGCAAAAAATCGCTTCAACCAGTCTTGGCTGCACGACCATATCAACGATCCTTACGTCAAGCTTGCGCAGCGCGAGGGCTATCGCGCCCGCGCTGCCTACAAGCTCAAGGAGATAGACGAGCAGGACAAGCTGATTCGCCCTGGCCAGATCATCGTCGATCTCGGCGCCGCGCCCGGCAGCTGGAGCCAGTACGTACGCAACAAGCTCGCACAGGGCGCGCGCCGCGACGCCGCGCGCGAGGGGGGGATCGACGGCACGATCATCGCGCTGGACATGCTGCCGATGGAGCCGATCGCCGACGTCCATTTCATTCTGGGCGATTTTCGCGAGGACAGCGTTCTCGCCGCGCTGGAAGAAGTGGTGGCGGGGCGCCGGGTGGATCTTGTAATTTCCGACATGGCACCCAACCTCTCGGGTGTGGCCGTGGCTGATGCCGCGCGGATCGAGCATGTTTGCGATCTCGCGCTCGAATTCGCGCAGCGTCATCTGAAGCCCGAAGGGGCGCTGCTCGTCAAATGCTTTCACGGCAGCGGCTACAGTCAGATCGTCGAGAAATTCAAGCGTCAGTTCAAAACGGTCGCCGCGCGAAAGCCCAAGGCCTCGCGCGATAAATCCTCGGAGACTTTTATCTTGGGCAAGGTTTTGAAGCATCCGGAGTGAAACGGGCGCCACGCTCACTTCGTCCCGGCCCTGGTGGGGGCGGCCCGCGAAGACTGAAATGCAACGGCCCTTATGCCGCTTGGAGCGGTTTCCCGTCCGGGACATCGTGCGGGGCGAATAAGGGTCGGCGTGTGGGCGAAGCGAGCCCGCCCCGTTTCTTGCTCGCGACAGATGTAACAAGCGTGCAAAAATCGCCTTGACGAACGCAAAAACGGCTATTTTCGCGGTAGCGAAACGTTATGGCAGGGGTCTACGGACTGGATTAGAATGCTTTCGTGGCGCCGCAAGGCAAATGTAGGCGCCCGTCATAGTGAAGGAGTGGTGCTTTGAACAACAATATGTTTTCGAAGGCAGCAGTGTGGCTCGTGATCGCACTGGTGCTGTTCACGGTGTTCAAGCAGTTCGACAAGCCCCGTGTTCAGGAAGGCGTCTCGTACTCGCAGTTCATGACGGACGCGAAGGACGGCAAGATCAAGAGTGTCGTCGTTCAGGGGCGGAACCTCACGGTCACTCCTGCGGACGGTCAGAAATATCAGATCGTGTCACCAGGTGACATCTGGATGGTCGGCGATCTGATGAAGTACGGCGTTCAGGTGAGCGGCAAGGCCGACGAAGAACCGAGCCCGATCGTCTCCGCGCTCTACTACCTCGGGCCGACGATACTGATCATCGGCTTCTGGTTCTACATGATGAGGCAGATGCAGGGGGGCGGCAAAGGCGGGGCGTTCTCGTTCGGCAAGTCGCGCGCGCGTCTCATCGACGAGAACAACAACGCGATCAATTTCACCGATGTGGCCGGTTGCGACGAAGCGAAGGAGGAAGTCTCCGAACTCGTCGACTTCCTGCGCGATCCGCAAAAGTTCCAGAAGCTGGGCGGCCGCATTCCGCGCGGCGTGCTGCTCGTCGGCCCGCCGGGTACCGGTAAGACGTTGCTCGCGCGTGCGATCGCCGGCGAGGCGAAAGTGCCGTTCTTCAGCATTTCGGGTTCGGATTTCGTCGAAATGTTCGTCGGCGTCGGCGCCGCGCGTGTGCGCGACATGTTCGAGCAAGCGAAGAAACACGCGCCTTGCATCGTGTTCATCGACGAAATCGACGCCGTCGGCCGCCATCGCGGTGCCGGCATGGGCGGCGGCAACGACGAGCGCGAGCAGACGCTGAACCAGATGCTCGTCGAGATGGACGGCTTCGAGGCCAATTCGGGCGTGATCGTGATCGCGGCGACGAACCGTTCGGATGTGCTCGACAAGGCGCTGCTGCGTCCTGGCCGCTTCGATCGCCAGGTCTACGTGGGCCTGCCCGACATTCGCGGCCGCGAGCAGATCCTGAAGGTTCACCTGCGCAAGGTGCCGATCGCCAACGATGTCGATGCCGCCGTCATCGCGCGCGGCACGCCGGGTTTCTCGGGCGCCGATCTCGCGAACCTCGTCAACGAGGCCGCGCTCTTCGCGGCGCGGCGCGGCAAGCGCATCGTCGAGATGCAGGACTTCGAAGACGCGAAAGACAAGATCTTCATGGGTCCGGAGCGCAAGTCGGCCGTCATCCGCGAGGAAGCGAAACGCGCGACGGCTTACCATGAAGCGGGCCACGCGGTCGTTGCGAAGCTGCTTCCGAAGGCCGATCCGGTTCACAAGGTCACGATCATCCCGCGTGGTCGCGCGCTTGGCGTCACGTGGCAGTTGCCCGAGCACGACAACGAAACGTACTCGAAGGACTACCTGCTCGACCGTCTGGCGATCCTCTTCGGCGGGCGGGTGGCCGAAGAGCTGTTCCTGAACCTCATCAGCACCGGGGCGTCGGACGACTTCAACAAAGCGACGCAGACGGCGCGGGCGATGGTGACCCGCTTCGGGATGACCGACGCGCTCGGGCCGATGGTCTACGCGGACGACGACAACGAGAGCTCGCCGTTCGGTCGCGGCTTCACGCGCTCGATCTCCGAGGCGACGCAGCAGAAGGTCGATTCCGAGATCCGCCGCGTGCTCGACGAGCAGTACACGCTCGCGCGGCGTCTGCTCGAGGAAAACCGCGACAAGGTCGAGGCCATGACGGCGGCGCTGATGGAGTGGGAGACGATCGATGCCGATCAGATCAACGACATCATGGCCGGCCGGGCGCCTCGCTCACCGAAGAGCGTGACGCCGGACGCATCGTCGTCCGGCGGCAGCGGCAGCCCCGGCCCCGAGGTGAAGCCGGGCAGCGCAACCGCACCGGCATAAGACCGGCGGCGACGAGACGACGGGCCGGTGCGATACTTCGCACCGGCCCGTTTTTGTTGATTCCGCGTGCGCGCCGCTTCGCGCGACTCTTTCTTTGCTCGATCTACGTGTCCAGTTTCGATCCTTCTCGCCGCTCGATCCCCGAGCCGTTGCAGTGCGGGCGCCATACGCTCACGTTCGAACGCCCGTTGGTGATGGGCATTCTCAATGTCACGCCCGATTCGTTTTCCGATGGCGGCCGATATGCGGCGCGCGACGATGTGCTGCGCGAGGCCGAGATCATGGTGCGTGAAGGCGCCGACATTCTCGACATCGGCGGCGAATCCACGCGTCCCGGCGCATCGCCCGTTTCGCTCGAGGAGGAGCTCGCGCGTGTCATACCGATTGTCGAGGCGCTGCACGATGCCGGCGTGCCGCTCTCCGTCGATACCTACAAGCCCGAAGTGATGCGCGCCGCGCTGGCGGCCGGCGCGGATCTCATCAACGATGTCTGGGGTTTCCGGCGGCCCGGTGCGGTCGATGCCGTGCGCGACAGCGACTGCGGGCTTTGCATCATGCATATGCTCGGGGAGCCCGAAACGATGCAGCGCGGCAAGCCGCAATACGGCGACGTCGTGGCCGATGTCCGCGCGTTCCTGACCGAGCGCGCCGAAACGCTCATGCGGGAGGGCGTGGCCCGCAATCGGATCTGC
>JBCNPL010000336.1:0-3775 GCA_039593375.1 Paraburkholderia sp.
GCTAAAGGAGATTCGCGTAGACGACGCGACGGTCACGATCGGTGCCGCGGTCTGCCACGCGGATGTCGCCGAACATGCCGACGTACAGCGTGTGCTGCCGGGGCTCGCCGAGCTCGCCGGCCACATCGGCGACCGGCAGGTGCGCGCACGCGGGACGCTCGGCGGATCGCTCGCCAACGACGATCCGGCAGCCGACTATCCGGCTGCGGCGCTCGGGCTCGCGGCAACGATCGTCACCGACCGCCGCCGCATTGCCGCAGACGACTTCTTCGTCGGCATGTACGAGACCGCGCTCGAGCCGAGCGAGCTGATCACCGCGGTGGAGTTTCCCGTGCCGAGAAAGTCCGCGTACGAAAAATTCCGAAACCCCGCCTCGCAGTTCGCGCTCGTCGGCGTCTTCGTCGCCCAGCTCGCGGACGGTATCCGTGTTGCCGTCACAGGCGCGGCCCCTTCGGTCTTCCGTGTGCCCGAACTCGAGCTGGCGCTCGCCGCGGACTTCACGAGCGCGGCCGCACGCTCGGTGACGCTTGCCCCCGACGACCTCAACACCGATCTCCACGCGAGCGCCGAGTATCGCGCCCATCTGATCCCGGTGCTCGCGGCGCGCGCGGTCGAACGGGCGCGCTGAGCCGATGGAAGACGGAACGATACCAGGGACTTCAAAGTAGCCAAGGAGCACGGCGGCCCGGGCCCTGTTCGAGACCGGGCCCCGGTCCACGCGACGATGCAGCCAACGACGATCGACGAGACGCTCGCTCAGCTCTCGGCTGAGGGTTACTTCGCGAGCCGCGAGCTCGCGACAGCGCTTTTTCTCGCGCTGCGCATGGAGCGGCCGCTTTTTCTCGAGGGTGAGCCCGGCGTGGGCAAGACCGAACTCGCGAAGGCGGCGGCGGGCATGCTCGGCACGACATTGCTGCGCCTGCAATGCTACGAAGGTCTCGATACGGCCAGCGCGCTCTACGAATGGGACTACCCGCGTCAGATCATGGCATTGCGCCTTGCCGAGGCCGCCGGCGAGCCACCCAGCAACGACACGCTTTATCGCGGCGAATTCCTGCTCAAGCGGCCCCTGCTACAGGCGCTCTTGCCAGACCAGGAGCATCCTGGCGCGCAGCGGGTATTGCTGATCGACGAGATCGACCGAGCCGACGAACCGTTCGAGGCGTTTTTGCTCGAGCTGCTCTCGGATTTCCAGGTTTCGATTCCCGAGTACGGCACCGTGCGCGCCGAGCGCGCCCCGCTCATCGTCATGACGTCGAATCGCACGCGAGAAGTGCACGACGCGTTGAAACGCCGTTGCCTCTATCAATGGATCGGTTATCCCGAGCGCGAGCGTGAGCTGGCCATCGTCGCCGCGCGCGCCCCCGAAGCGGGGGCCGAGCTGCAGCGGCGCGCCGTCAGTTTCGTTCATAGGCTCCGCGCGATGGATCTTTTCAAAGCCCCCGGCATCGCGGAGACGATCGACTGGTGCCGTGCGCTCGCCGCGTTGAGCGTCACCGAACTCGACCCGCAATCGGTGCGGGACACGCTTGGCGTGCTGCTCAAGTATCAAGACGATCTGGCCCGCCTCGACGCCGATCGTGTCGCCCAATGCCTTGCCCCGGAGTGACCGATGGCGCATAGCGAGCACGATGGGACAGGTTCCGGCGATGCAGCGATGTTCGCGCGCAACGTCGTCCATTTCGTGCGGCTCTTGCGCGCCGCGGGGCTGCCGATGTCGCCGGCGCATGCGGTCGACGCGCTGGAGGCTTTGCGTCTCGTCGACGTGGGGCGCCGCGACGACGTGCAGGCCGCGCTTGCCGCGATACTCGTTTCCGCTCCTGACGAACGCGCGTTGTTCGATGCCGCTTTCGATCTGTTCTGGCGCGACCCCGATTGGGAAAACCGTATTCGGGCGCTGATGCTGCCGAAGGCGAAATCGGGCGTCCCCCCCGCCCCGCGCAACAACCGCCTCGCGGATGCGCTCGCCAGCCGCGCCCGAGACTCCTCCGAGCCCGTCGAAGTCGGCGAAGCCACACGGCACGAGTTGTACGCGCACGTGTCGTTCAGCGCAGAGGAACGGCTGCGCCGGCGCGACTTCGATACGTTGAGCGCCGACGAGTGGCGCATGCTGCGTCATCTGATTCGCAGCCGGCGCGTATCGCTCGCCACCGAGCCCACGCGGCGTTTGCGCGCGGCCTCGCATGGCACGCATGCCGACTTGCGCGCAAGCGCCCGGCAGGCCGTGCGCGAAGGGGGCGACTGGGTGGTCTGGAAATACCGCGCCGTGCGCGAACGCAAGCCGCCGCTCGTCCTGCTGCTCGATATCTCGGGATCGATGAGCAGCTACTCGCGAGCAGTGCTCTATTTTTGCCACGCGCTGCTGCACTCGCGCGAACGTCTGCAAGTCTTCCTGTTCGGCACTCGCCTGACGAACGCGACGCGCGCGCTGCGTGAGCGCGATCCCGACATTGCAATCGCCGCCCTGGCGGAACACGTTGCCGACTGGTCCGGCGGCACGCGCATCGGCGCGGCGCTCGCCGAGTTCAATCAACGCTGGGCGAGACGCGTGCTCGCGGGCCGAGCGACCGTACTGCTCGTCACGGATGGGCTCGATCACGAGGCCATCGAGCTGCTCGAGATCGAAATGGCGCGGCTTGCGCGCTTCGCGCATCGGATCGTCTGGCTCAACCCGCTATTACGCTATGCGCAGTTCACACCGCGTGCGCGCGGCATTCAGGCTATCCTGCCGCATGTCGACGCGCATCGTCCCGTTCACAACCTCGACAGCCTGATCGCATTCGGGCACGACTTCGCCATGCTTGCACGCGCGCCACGCTCGCGAGCGAGCGGGTCATCATCGGAAGGAGCGACGTCATGGAACTGACCGAGCAGCACATCCTGCCCGTTTCGCAACAGCGTGCCTGGGAGGCGCTGAACGACACAGCCGTCCTGCGCGCGACCATCCCCGGTTGCGAAAGCTTCGAGGCGGACGGCGAAAACAGCTACGCCGTCGCGATGCGTGCCGCGGTAGGGCCCGTCAAGGCGAACTTCAAGGGCCGCATGTCGCTGACGGACATCGATGCGCCGCGCAGCTACAAGGTCGTCTTCGAAGGGCAAGGCGGCGTGGCGGGTTTCGCGAAAGGAACGGCCGAGGTCGTGCTCGAAGCCGAGGGCGAGACATCGACGAAGCTTTCGTACACGGCGAAAGCGCAGGTCGGCGGAAAGCTCGCGCAAATCGGTTCGAGGCTCGTCGATGGCGCGGCGCGTAAGATTGCAGGTGAGTTCTTCAAACGTTTCTCGGCGTATATGACGGGCGAGGCGACACCGTCCGCACAGGTGGACAGTACCGAAAACCCCGACGCGGCGGATGAGAATGCGAGCGCGCAAGCCGCCGATCCGTCCGAACGCGCGGCCGAAGCCGCAGAACATGCGCCTGGAGGAAAGGGACACAAATCATGGAAAGCGTGGATCTCGAAGTTCTGAGGTCGAGCGTGCGCTGGCTCGCGGAGGGCCATCGCGTATTGCTCGTGACGGTAGTGAAGACCTGGGGCTCGTCGCCTCGCCCGCAAGGCGCGATGCTCGCCGTGCGCGACGACGGCCTCGTTGTCGGCTCGGTTTCGGGCGGATGCATAGAAGACGACCTGATCGATCGCGTACGCCGTGCGGGCATCGAGCAAACACGGCCCGAGGCGGTCAAGTACGGCATCTCCGCAGAGGAAGCGCATCGCTTCGGCCTGCCCTGCGGCGGCACGATCGAGCTCGTGCTCGAACCGTTGACGCAAGCGAGCCGCAT
>JBCNPL010000337.1:0-3772 GCA_039593375.1 Paraburkholderia sp.
GGCTGGCCAATGTCGAGTTGCCGGGACGGTTCCAGGTTCTGCCGGGCAGGCCGGCGGTCATCCTCGACGTCGCGCACAATCCGCATGCGGCTGCCGTGCTCGCCCAGAATCTCGGCAGCATGGGCTTTTACCGGTACACCTACGCCGTCTTTGGCGCCATGCGCGACAAGGACATCGAGGGAATCGTCGGACTTTTGAAGGGCGAAATCGACCATTGGTGCGTGACCGATTTGCCGAACGGGCGCGCCGCTTCGGCCGAACTGCTCGAAGCTGAATTGCGCCGTGCCGGTGTCACGGAAGGACCGGACAGCAGCGTGAAGCGCTTCGCGAGTCCTGCGGAAGCCTTCCAGGATGCAACGAGGCGAGCGACAGACGATGATAGAATCCTGGTTTTCGGTAGTTTCTATACGGTGGGCGGTGTGATGGCCTACCGCAAGTCGCGGCAACATTGACGGTTCCGACGCGCGCCAGGAATTCAGCGATTCATGGGATTTTTCTCGTTCGGCAATAAAGACGACGCGCCCCGCCGGCGCGGCGGCAATGCCAGATCCTCCCGCGGCGAGCCGCGTCGTCGTCGCACGGAGCGTAGCGGCGACGCCGCTGCGGCCACTACCGGTTACGATGCCGACGCGATGCTGCTCGACCCGACGCTCCCCGAAAAGCAGCGCGCGCGCCGGCGGCTGGTTGGCGCGATCGCGCTCGTGATTGCTGCCGTGATCGTGCTGCCGATGGTGCTCGATTCGCATCCGAAGCCGGTGACCGACGGCATCGCCATCGATATTCCGAACCGGCCCTCGACGGTGCCGTCTCGCGCGGCCGATGATCAAGCGGACACGCAGGCGGGCGTCGCGCCCGATTCGGACAATGGCCGGGCCGCGGCAGGCGTGACACCGCCGAGCGCCGATGCGGGACCGGCGTCGCAAGCGCCGGCATCGGCTCAATCGAAGACGACGCAGTCGGCCCCCCAGTCAAACGCGCAATCGGTCAAGCCGAGTCAGGCTGCGAAACCGTCCGCGCCGCCGCAGGCGACCGCCCGGGCCGGACAGTCGACGCAGCAGGCGCCCGCTTCGCCGGCCGCGAAACCCCAAGCTCAAGCCCAGGCCGAGACGCGCGCCGCGAAGCCGACTCCGATGCCGGCGCCGAGCGCGGCCAACGCCGATTCGGGCACGCCCGCGGCGCCGCCTGGCGCACGCTTTGCGGTACAACTCGGTGTTTTCTCCGACGACGCGAGCGCGCGCCGCTGGGAGAGCAAGTTGAAGGCGGCGGGCGTGCCCGCATATATCGAAAATCGCAAGCAAGCTGACGGTTCCACGCGTGCGCTGCTGCGCGCCGGCCCGTTCCCCGACCGTGCGGCGGCCTCGGCCGCCATCGCCAAAGTGCGCGAAGCGGGGCTCACGGCCAATGCGGCGCAGTAACGGGTGCACATGCTGACCGCGTTCGATTACGCCGCGCTGGCCGTCATCTTGCTCTCGGCGCTGCGCGGCGCCTGGCGCGGGCTGCTGTCGGAGATTTTCGGCCTGATCGGCTGGATCGCCGCTTTTTTCGTGGCATGCCGCTACGTCGATCGTTTGGTGCCCTATATTCCAGCTAACTGGCCCGGCGGTGCGTTGACACAGTGGCTGCTGGCTTTTGCGGCGATCATGGTGGGTGTCGTGATCGTCGCCGGCGTGCTCGGCGCGCTCGTTACGCGTATCGTGGCTGCCAGCGGGCTGAACGGCGTCGATCGCTCGCTCGGCTTGATGTTCGGCTTTGCGCGCGGCGTCGTGATCGTGCTCGTGCTCGTCGCGGCCGCCGGACTGACCGAGCTGCCGAAAAAGGAATTCTGGCGCGACGCCCTGTTGCGGCCTTTTGCCGAAGAGGGCGTGCATGAGCTGAAACCGTTCCTGCCTCAGGCGCTTGCCGAGTACGTGCGGATCTGAGGCGGCGGCGGAGCGGGCTCGAAAGCGCCATGGGCTGATGAGCTCCAGGGCTCGAGCGCCAACCTGGTTTTCGTATTCTTGAAGGACCTGCCATGTGCGGCATCGTAGGCGTAGTCTCCCATTCCCCGGTCAACCAGCTGATCTACGACAGCCTCCTGCTGTTGCAGCATCGGGGCCAGGATGCAGCCGGCATCGCAACGGCGAACGGCAGCACGTTTCATATGTACAAGGCGAACGGCATGGTGCGCGACGTGTTCCGCACGCGCAACATGCGCAGCTTGCCCGGTACCTCCGGCATCGGCCAGGTGCGCTACCCGACGGCCGGCTCGGTATCGAGCGAAGAGGAGGCGCAACCGTTCTACGTGAATGCGCCGTTCGGGATCATCCTCGCGCACAACGGCAATCTCACGAACTGGCAGCAACTGAAGGACGAGATGTTTCGCATCGACCGCCGCCATGTGAACACCAATTCGGACACCGAAGTTTTGCTGAATGTGCTCGCGCATGAGCTGCAGCTTGCCACTTCGGGTCTCGAGGTCGATCCCGAGTCGGTGTTCAAGGCCGTGGCGGGCGTCCATCGGCGCGTGCGCGGCTCCTATGCGATCGTTTCGTTGATTGCCGGCTACGGCTTGCTGGCTTTTCGCGATCCGTTCGGCATCCGGCCGCTTTGCATCGGCAAGCAGGAAACCAACGAAGGTGTGGAGTGGATCGTGGCGTCGGAATCGGTGGCCGTCGAAGGCATCGGTTTCGAGTTCGTGCGCGACGTGGCGCCCGGCGAGGCGATCTTCATCGACCAGGACGGTCACCTCCACAGTCAGCAGTGCGCGCAGAAGCCGAGCCTCAACCCCTGCATCTTCGAGTACGTCTATCTCGCGCGGCCCGATTCGGTGCTCGACGGGGTGCCCGTCTACAACGTCCGTTTGCGCATGGGCGATTATCTGGCCGAGAAGATCAAGCGCGAATTGCCCGATGTGAAGATCGACGTGGTGATGCCGATTCCCGATTCGTCGCGTCCCGCTGCCATGCAGGTGGCGGCGAAGCTTGGCGTCGAGTACCGCGAGGGCTTCTTCAAGAACCGCTATGTCGGCCGCACGTTCATCATGCCGGGGCAGGCCGTGCGCAAGAAGTCGGTGCGCCAGAAGCTCAACGCGATGGCGATCGAGTTCAAAGGCAAGAACGTGCTGATCGTCGACGATTCGATCGTGCGCGGCACGACCTCTCAAGAGATCGTGCAGATGGCGCGCGATGCGGGCGCGAACAGGGTCATTTTTGCTTCAGCCGCGCCGCCTGTGAAGTTTCCGAACGTCTATGGCATCGATATGCCCACGCGTGGGGAGCTTGTTGCACATGGGCGTTCGGACGAAGAAGTGGCGAAGATCATCGGCGCGGATCACCTCGTTTATCAGGACGTCGAAGCGTTGAAGCAAGCGGTGCGCGACATCAACCCGTCGCTCTCGCGATTCGAGGCTTCGTGCTTCGATGGCGATTACATCACGGGCGATGTGACGAGCGAATATCTCGATGTGATCGAGCGTGCGCGCAATGCGCCGACGTCGCAGGCCGATCGCGATTCCGCCGGCGATGTCACCGATAGCACGGTGACGAGGTCTCAGCTGCACTTGCAGTTGTCGGTGGAGTGACGGCGCTTTAGTCGCCTCACCGAGCGCGTGCGGCGCTCCACCTTGCGGCACGCTTAAGCGAGCCCGCTCCGGTCGTGCCGGGCGGGCTCGCGGCCGTATACGTCGCTCACAATCGAAGACTTTACCGGAGATGTTGTCACCGAAACCTCTCAAAACTGTCAGGTAAGCGAGAGCGGTTTTCAAATCATCATTCGAGATGGCACCGGAATGGGC
>JBCNPL010000338.1:0-3768 GCA_039593375.1 Paraburkholderia sp.
GACGCAGATCGCCCGCACGCAGATCGCGAACTATGTGCAGATGGCGCAGCCGGACGAGCGCGTGCGCTGCGTGCCGCGCGTCGGCTGGCATCACGGCGCGTTCGTGTTGCCCGATCGCGTCATCGGCACCGGCAAAGAGGCGTTGATCTATCAGGCCGATACGCCGATCCAGAGCCAGTTCAAGGAGCGCGGCACGCTGGAGGACTGGCAACGCGAGGTTGCGGCCTACTGCGTCGGCAATAGCCGGCTGCTGTTCTGCGTCGCTACCGCCTTCGCTGGTCCGCTGCTGCACTTCTCCGGGCTTCAGTCGGGCGGCTTTCACCTGCTCGGCACGACGTCCAAGGGCAAGTCGACCGGCGGCGTCATCGCCGCGTCCGTGTTCGGCTCGCCGGACTACGTGCGGAGCTGGAAGGCGACCGACAATGCCCTCGAAGCCGTCGCCACGCAGCATAGCGACGCGCTGCTGATCCTCGACGAAATCGGACAGGTGGAACCGCGCCTAGTCGGCGATGTGATTTACATGCTCGCGAACGAGTCGGGCAAGGCCCGCGCGTCGCGTAGCGGCTCGGCCAAACCCGTGCTCACGTGGCGGCTGCTGTTCCTGTCGAATGGCGAAAAGAGCGTGTCGGCGCTGATGGCCGAGGGTAACAAGCCCATGAAAGGCGGTATCGAGGTGCGCTTGCCCGCGATCCCGGCCGAGGTCGGCGAGATGGGCGTCGTGGAGAAGCTGCACGGCTTCCCGACGCCGGCCGCGCTGATTGAGCATCTAGAGCGGCACGCCGGCATGCACTACGGCACGGCCGGCCCCGCGTTCATCGAGTGGGCGTCGTCGCAGGCCGGCGAGCTGGCCGAGCATCTGCGTGTGCGCGTCGACGAGCTGGTCGGGCAATGGGTGCCGGACGGCTCGCATTCGCAGGTCGCACGCGTCGCCAAGCGGTTCTGCCTCGTTGCGGTGGCCGGGGAGCTGGCGACGGCGCACGGGCTAACCGGCTGGCCGGAGGGCGAAGCGGTCGAGGCCGCGCGCCGCTGCTTCGAAGGCTGGCTCGAACTGCGCGGCGGCACGGGCAACTCGGACGAGGCTGAAGCCGTGCGGCAGGTACAGCATTTCCTCGCCGCGCACGGCGACAACCGTTTCGTGTGGATGAACCGGGCGCAGGACGACCATCGGCCGAACGTGCCGCATCGAGCGGGCTTCAAGCAGCACGTGAAGCGCGACGAGCGCCGCATGCCGATCGCCTCCGATCGGGAGTATTACGCCGAGTTCGGCGGCAAGATGAGCGCCGACGATGCCGAAAGCGTCGAGACGGAATACCTGATCGAAGCGGCCGTGTTCCGCAAGGACGTGTGCGCCGGCTTCGATCACAAGATCGTCGCCAAGGCACTGATGAAGCGCGGCGTGCTGATGCCGCGTAGCGACGGCTATCCGTACCGGCAGGAGTACATCCCCGGTCACGGTAAGTTCATGGTCTATCGCGTGCTGCCGTCCATCTTCACGCTTGAGCTGTGAAAGACGCCGCCGTCCGGGAGGGCGGTGGCGGGCATTCCTTTGCGCGGCATTTTGGCCCGTGCGTCAAAGTTACTTTGAGCGATACGCTCCAGACGGAACCGGGCGGGCGGCTGCCGAGAATCTTGCCGTAGCTGTAACAATCCAGCCCGGTTTATCTCCAGTATCTCCAGCGTTCTCCAAATCGTTTGGAGACACACGAAGCCTTACCCCATAAGGCTTTGCGGCCGATTCAGGCGGTTATCTCCAAATCTCCAACTCGTTTTGCACTGAGCGGGCAGGCGTCGACCGTCTGCGTCGATCACGAGGCCAGACAGGGCGCGGCTCTCCGGGATTCGAGGGGTGTTGACGACGTGTTTTCGAGGGGGGTGTCCGCGATGCGCTCTGATCGGGCATTGTTGCGCCCGTCGCAAGTGTCGGGGTGGCCGGAAAGCGGGGGACCCTGCGTCTAGGGCAAAGACGCGGGGGCTCACACCCGCGTGTTTTTCCTACTCCCGGCGCGCCTAAGGGGGGTCATATTCATACCGACGTGCAGGGGACCGACAGTGCGATGCCAACCCTGAGAAATCGGTGGGAGGTGCGCAGCAAGGGGGGCATAACCACGTGGGGAACATCGAAATCGATGCCGTCTGTCGGCTGACCTGGGCTATGTGAGCTTTCGATGGTGCCGGCCGACGTCGCCCCAAGTGCCGCAACAGAGATTCAAAGCGGGTATTCGGGGCGATGTGGCTGTCCACGTTCGGCGAGTCGGGGCTGATGAATGGCGCATCTTCGAGGGTTATTCGCTCAGGAGATATTTTTCCTCTATCTTTTCTCTATAGGCGGCATGAAGGGTTATCAAATATTGCTGCCCAATGGGGGTTATTTCATACTTAATTTTTATGTTTGGCTCTGTATTTTTGTCGAAAAATCCCTTCCCTTCGTGCACAAGGCGAATGCTTCGCTTGCAAATGTGATGATTAACCAAAACGTCACCAATTCGATCTTCGAGAAAATGCTCGTTATGGTACCCGTGCATGAGGTGGAAAATATCCACAATGTACATTGATTTCGTGATGCGAATTTGATCGGCCAATATTGGGCGGTCTATTCGCCCATCAATGAACCTCCTGAACGCAGCGCCGAGGATTTTTGTCTTTTGTTCTGATTCTGAGCTTTCTATAGTTTCGATGAGACTTTCGAGAAAATGCGGCTCGTCAGGGGAGGAGGATATTTGTCTTATCTTCTCTAAATTATCTTCGGACATTTCCCCGGCGCCATCGAGGAAGCCTCTAAAATTCTTCTTAAATCTTTCCTCTTTGTAACGTCGATAGGTTTTGCTTAATCCTACGATGGTCGAGGCGATTGGGATATTGTCTAGTGCGCCGACATTTATGGCTGCCTTGATAAAGCAATCGATGAATTCATTGATGGGAAGCTCTTTTGTGGCTTCGGCTATTTCGTGTCCTTTCCCGATTATTTTCATTTTCTGATCCAAGTTTTATTTTTTGCTCTGATTAAATTAAGGTGTCGCTGGGTTTGCAGCATATGACACTCTCAGCTACTGCAGTGTATTGGAATGGACTGAGAAGTGTACGTTGCTAACTCAAGAGCGACCGCCGATCTCTGTATAGCTACGTCGGCTCTGAAGCACTGGCTGACGGGCTCTGTTCAGTTGGCGACCAATCACCGGGAGTCGTCAAATAACTGTACTGCACCCCGCCGTCGCTGGCAGCGAGGGCGGGGGCGATGTTGACTTGCTATCGCGCCGACGCGATACGGACGACCTCTGCTCCCGCCTTGAGGCGATCGAGATGATCGCCCCATGCCTGCATCATTCGCCTGCGCTCCGGCAGATATTCGGCGTGAACGTATGCGGCCGTCACCTGATTGCGTTCGGCGTGCGCCATCTGGCGCTCCACAACGTCCCTGCCGAAGCCGAGTTCTCGCAGAGCCGTAGCGGCCAGTCCGCGAAACCCGTGCCCCGTCATCCGCGATTTGTAGCCCATGCGATAGAGCGCATAGAGCATGGTGTTGTTCGAAATGTGGCTCCGGCCTTGCACGCTGTAGAACACGAATCTATGGTGGCCATTGAGCGCGCGGAGTTGGGCGAGTACGTCGAGTGCCTGCCGCGATAGCGGCACGATGTGCGGGTCGCGCATCTTCATGCGTTCAGGTGGAACGCGCCATTCTGCGGCGGCCTCGTCAAACTCCGACCACTCTGCACGAATCATTTCCGTTGTCCGCACGAAGGTCAGCGCCATCAGGCGGAGCGCGAGCCGGGT
>JBCNPL010000339.1:0-3757 GCA_039593375.1 Paraburkholderia sp.
GCGCACGCCCGACGGCAACTGCGACATCGTTTCATCGAGCTTTGCCTGGACCGCGCGCGTCACAGCTAGCGTGGAGGCGCCTGGTTGCTTGATCACCGTCAGCGCGACGCCGGGCCGGTCGTCGAGCACGACCGCGTTATGCGTCGGTTCGGCGGCGCGCACGATCCGCGCGAGCGCGCGTAGCGGAACGGGGCCGCGCGGAGTTGTCACCGGAATCTGCTCGAGCTGCGCGATATGCACGGGCAGGCTGCGCGCTTCTATGAGCACGTCGTTGTGGCCCATCGTCACGAAGCCGGCCGGCGCGAGCAGCACTTGCGCTTTGACAGCCTGTGCGAGCGCCGTCACCGGCACGCCGTAACGCTGCATCGCGCCGATGTCCGGCTGAATCCAGAGCGCTTCATCGCCCGCTCCGTAGACATGCACGAATTGCACGCCGGGGATCGCTCGAAGCGCCGGCGCGATATTCGCCCGCACGGCTCGCTGGACCTGGGCAGGCGCCACGTCGGCGGGAATCGAGGCAGCGTAATCGACCACCTCGTTGATCGCATTGCCCATGATCTGGGCGACGGGATCGACTTGCGGCGGCAGTTCGGCTCGTGCTCGATCGATCGCGCCGTTGACGGCTTGCAGGTCGATCTGCGCGTCGCTGCCTTCGCGAAAGCGCACGTCGATCTCGACGGTGCCGTTGCCCATCGACGAGCGCACGCTGCCGAGATTGGCGAGCGTCAGAATCTGGCTTTCGAGCGGCGTGACGACGAGCCGTTCGAGTTCGGTGGCGGTTGTGCCGGGCAGGTGCGCCGTGACACTGATGCGCGGGAAATCGAATCGCGGCAACACTTCGACGGGTGTCTGAACGAACGCGTATGCCGCGTAGAGCAGAACGGCGCCGAGCAACAGTATCCATAAGATCGGATGTCGCAATACACGCGGTATGGAGACCTCGGCGTCCATAGGTCAGTCGGGCGGTTGGTAGCGCTCGGCGATGCCGCGGTGATATTCGAGAAAGGCGTTCTGGCTGACGATCTGCTCGCCCGATCTCAGTCCCGAGACAATGGCCGTCTGCCAGCCGCGGGTCGGCCCGGGGACGACCTGCCGCGGCTGGTTGCCCTTCGGTGTGTGAACGAGCACCCACCACTCGCCGCGATCGAGGATCAGTGCGGTCGTCGGGACCATGACGAACCGCGTCGACGGGAGGTCGAGCGTGACGTTGCCCCATTGCCCGCTGACCCAATCCGCCTGCGACGTCGTCACCAAGCCGACTTGGAGGCCGCCGTCTGCGCCGATCGCTGGCGCTATCGTAGCTACCTTGACGGCGATGGAGGCACCGCTGCCAGCCGGCGCGAAGTGTCCCGTCATGCCGATGCGCAGCGTCGACGCGTCTTCGCCGTAGAACTTTGCGCGCACCCACAGCCGGCCCCGTGGCTGGATAGTCAGCAGCGTTTCTCCCGCCTGAGCCTGTTCTCCATCGGCTGCATGCACCTCGATGACAGAGCCCGCAGTCGGGGCTTTGATCACCTCGAAATCGCCTGTTTCGGCCAACTGCGCTTTCGCGGTTTGCTCGCTCGCGCGAGCGGCGGCGAGTTCGCTTGTTGCCGCGTCGACCGCCTGTCGAGTCGCCAAATGAACAGCAAGCTGACTGCGGGCGATCGCGAGCGCATGCGTGGCGGCATCGAGCCGCGCCTCGGCGCTTTGCAGCGCCGTTTCGCGTTGGGTTAGCAGAGAGCGCATTCGTGGCCCGCTTACGCGTGCGAGCATCTCGCCCGCAGAGACGATGCTGCCGGGCAGCACATGCAGGTCGCTCAATGTTCCCGGATTGACGACGCGAACGTTTACGATCGAGGTCGGTTCGACCTGACCGTATGCCGTTGCCTGAAGCGGAAGCATCTGCTCGCGCGCGACCACCGTTGACGTCATCGCTTGCGCGTTGGCATCTGAACCGACCGCGTGCGCCGATTGCGCGAAGAAGCAGAGCACCCAGGGCAGCGCGGCGAGCGCCACGCTCAAGTGCCGGCGGCAACCATGGCCGTGAATCAGGACGTCCATGCGAGCAGGTGGCGCACGATGCCGTCGCCGTATAGAGCGCCGAGTACGCCGGCGACCATCAGCAGGCCCGCGAACCGCGTTTCGATTCGCGGATACCTCGACGCACGCGACATCTCGGGCTCGGGTAACAACGGCATGAGGAGCCGTTCGATCCGCCTCTGCAGCATGCCGCGATCGCCGACCAGACACGCGTGAGCGTGCAACGTGGGTCTACCCGACCGATTGCGCGCTTGCCCGGTCTCATTCGTATGCCGCAGCGTTGCCAACAAGGCCGCCGCGAGATCTTCGCCCGATACACCCCGAGCGCGCGCTTCGTCGTCGCGCGCATGCTCGAGCGCCTCCAGCCAGGTGTCGAAGCGCGCGAGCGCGCCCGGCCATGGCCATTGCAAGTCGGTCGCAAACTGTGCGAGCCAGATCCGCAGCGGATCTCTATGACGCGCATGTGCCTGTTCGTGTTGCCACGCTGCCTCGAGCACCGCGTCGTCGAGCGTCTTGGCGAGAAATGGGCAGAACAACACCCTCGGTTGCAGCAACCCGACCGTGTATATACCGGTGTTCCGCGGGTCGCGCACGAGCGCCCAAACTGCGCGAACCATCGCGCGCGCGACGACGACAGCGAAGGGCAGGCAAGCGCCGATCAACGTCCATTGACCGAGGCGGTCGTCGACCGGGTCCGGCTCCCGTAGCGCCCAGCCACACAGCCAGACGGCTACCAGCAACGCGGGCACGACGGGAAGCCAAAGGCGTAACCATGCTCGACGCTCCACATCGCGCGCGCCGCCGGCGGGCGCGCGCAGCGGAATCATCGCGAGCGGCTGAAGCGCAAGGCCGCCGAGCAGGATCACGAGTATGGTCAGTAACGATTCACGTTCCATCTTTGCGACTCCTTTTGGCGCGGATCGCTCGCTCGAGTTCTTCCAGCAGAACAGGGTCGATTTCATCGACCGCATCGACGAGCGTGGCGACGGCTGCATGTGGCGCCGAACCGAGGAACCGGCTCACGAGCTGTCGCGCCCGGGCACGCTCGACATCGAGCCGATTGACGGCCGGGCTATAGACGAACCCGCCCGCTACGCGCTGACGGGTGATCAGCCCTTTTTCACGCAACCGGTCGACGACCTTCGCCGTGGTGGTATAGACGCGACCGGCGGGCGCGCCGAGCCGCTCGTGCAGCGTGCGCACGGAAGCAGTGCCGAGTTCCCACAACAAGCTCAGGGCTGCGTACTCGAGGTCGTCGGCGGGCAGGCGGTATAGGCTCATCCCCACACGTTACGACGGCTGTCGTAACGACGTCAAGCAGTGCGACTACCGGAGCGTTAACCGGCTCTTAAGCTGTTTTCCCTACTCTTCGCCTAGATTCAGCGCCGACATGCCACGCGCGCCGACGACATTTCGTGCCACATCGCGCCAAGGCACGCGCCGCAAATGCGGCTGACACTTCCCAACTTTCCGTCAAAAAAACGATGATGCAGGCAATCGAAGCGATAAACCGAACGATATTCCTCCAGATCGACGCCACACCCGGTACGCCGCGCTGGCTGATCCATGCGGGTCTGCTGATCGCCGACTACGCGATCTGGCTCGTCCCGGCCGCACTTGTCGGTATGTGGTTGGCGGGGGGAGGCGAGCGGCGCGCAATTGCCATTCATGCGACGCTCGTCGGGCTGGTTGCACTCGCCGCGAACCAACTAATCGGTATGGCCTGGTACCACCC
>JBCNPL010000034.1:0-15745 GCA_039593375.1 Paraburkholderia sp.
GCCGCCTTCGACGGTGACGAAGCTCGGGCAAAAGCCTTTGAGGCAGGAGAAGTCCTTGTTGCAGCTCGATTGATTGATCTGCCGTTTCGTGCCGTACTCGGTCTCGAGCGGCTCGACGGACAGGCAGTTCGATTGCACCGAGCAATCGCCGCAGCCCTCGCAGACCGCCTCGTTGATGACGACGCGGCGAGCCGGGTCGGGGAATTCGCCTTTCTTGCGGCGGCGGCGCTTCTCGGTCGCGCAAGTCTGGTCGTAGATCAGAATCGTCGTGCCTGCGATCTCTCGCAGCTCGCGCTGAACGGCGTCGAGCTCGTCGCGGTGATGAACCGTCACGCCCGCCGCGAGCAGCGTCGTGCCGTGGTACTTCCGCGGCTCGTCGGTGACGACGACGATTTTCGCGGCGCCTTCGGCCGCGAGCTGATGAGTAATCTGCGGCACGGTCAGCACGCCGTCGACGGGCTGCCCGCCCGTCATCGCGACCGCATCGTTATAGAGAATCTTGTAGGTGATGTTGACCTTCGCCGCAATGGCGGCGCGAATCGCGAGCAGCCCCGAATGAAAATAGGTGCCGTCGCCCAGATTCGCGAAGATGTGCTTTTCGTTCGTGAACGGCGCCTGTCCCGTCCAGGGCACGCCTTCGCCGCCCATCTGGCTGAACGTGCTCGTCTCGCGATCCATCCAGAGCGACATGTAATGACAGCCGATGCCCGCCATCGCGCGCGACCCTTCGGGCACGTTCGTCGATGTGTTGTGCGGGCAGCCCGAGCAGAACCAGGGCTTGCGCTCGGCGGTGACATGCGGTTTCGCGAGCGCCTTTTCCTTCGCGCGGATCACGGCGATGCGCGCTTCGATGCGCGCGCGCACGTCCGAAGGCAACTCGAACTTCTCGAGCCGCGTCGCGATTGCCTTCGCGATCAATGCGGGCGAAAGCTCGTAGTGCGCGGGCAGCAGCCAGTTGCCCATCGGCACCGACCATTCGCCGCCGGCGCCGTCCTTTTCGTCGAACTTGCCGAAGACGCGCGGCCGCTGACCGTCGGGCCAGTTATAGAGCTCCTCCTTGATCGCATACTCGAGAATCTGGCGCTTCTCCTCGACGACCAGAATCTCCTGCAATCCGCGCGCGAATTCCTGCGCGCCCTGCGCCTCGAGCGGCCAGACGCAGCCCACCTTGTAGAGCCGAATGCCGATGCGCGAGCACGTTTCGTCGTCGAGGCCGAGGTCGACGAGCGCCTGCCGCACGTCGAGATAGGCTTTGCCGCCCGTGATGATGCCGAACCGCGCGACGGGCGAATCGATCTCGATCCGGTCGAGCTTGTTCGCGCGCACGTAGGCGAGCCCCGCGTACCACTTGTAGTCGAGCAGCCGCGCCTCCTGAACGAGCGGCGGATCGGGCCAGCGGATGTTGAGCCCACCCGCGGGCATCTCGAAATCGGCCGGAATGACGATTTGCGTGCGATGCGGATCGATATCGACCGACGCGGACGATTCCACGACGTCGGTCACGCATTTCATGGCGACCCAGAGACCCGAATAGCGACTCATCGCCCAGCCGTGCAGTCCGAAGTCGAGATATTCCTGTACGTTCGACGGGAACAGCACGGGCAGCCCGCAGGCCTTGAAGATGTGCTCGGATTGATGCGCGAGCGTCGAGGATTTGGCGGCGTGGTCGTCGCCCGCAAGCACGAGCACGCCGCCATGCTTCGCGGAGCCCGCCGAATTGCCGTGCTTGAACACGTCGCCCGAGCGGTCGACGCCCGGCCCCTTGCCGTACCACATGGAGAAAACGCCGTCGTATTTGGCGCCGGGGTAGAGATTCACTTGCTGGGTGCCCCATACGGCGGTCGCGGCGAGATCTTCGTTGATGCCGGGCTGGAATACGACTTGACGGCTCGCCAAATGCTTTTTGGCCTTCCAGAGTGCGAGATCAAGTCCGCCGAGCGGCGAGCCGCGATATCCGGAAACGAATCCGGCCGTATTGAGGCCGGCCGCTTGATCGCGTGCCTGCTGCAGCATCGGCAGCCTGACGAGTGCCTGGATGCCGCTCATGTAGGCGCGGCCGTGTTCGAGCGTGTATTTGTCGTCGAGCGTGACGGAAGCCAATGCGGCTTCGAGCGAGGCTCTCTGGCCTGCGTCTAGCGGGGCATTCATTTTATGGAACTCCTCCAACCCGGTTTGGGATCACCAAAACATCGTGAGCGTCGGCATCTTGTGGATGCTTTCGCGGACCCGCCATAGTGACGGGTTTTTCAAGATCGTAGCACTGGGAAAAACCCGCCGCTTTTATTTGTCAAAATCGGCGCCGCCGCGCGGCTCGGGCCGTCGCACTCCATGTCTTGCCGGCCGGCTCGCCGCTCGTATCGATCTGTAACCGAGGGTAACGTGTTGTTGACCTTCTGGAACCGATGGGGCGGCGATGGTCTAATTTCGTTCTCGCGTGCGGGCTTTCGCCTTTTCGCGAGTGCCGTGAATCACGCATCGCGGTGGTAAGCGATGCGACAGACATAGGAGTACAGATGGATACACGACATGTCCAAACCTTCCTGATGATTTCCGCCGCATTTTTCGCGATGAACGTGCCCGTTCGCGCGAGGAGCGCCGCGACCCCGTCCAGGCTGGTCGCAGCGGTATCGCATACGGCGCGCATGGCGTCGGCGGGTGTCGGCGGCGAGCTCGAGGCCGCCAGGCCGTAGCCAGGCCGTAATCAGGTAACGAATTGCTCGCGCCGCGCATGGCATGCGCGGCGCGTCACCCAGATCAAGCCGAAATCAAGCCTTGTCCTGCACCACGCCGCGGCGAATCTGGTCGAGCTCGATCGATTCGAACAGCGCCTTGAAGTTGCCTTCCCCGAAGCCCTGATTGCCCTTGCGTTGGATGATCTCGAAGAAGATCGGCCCGATCTGATTTTCGGTGAAGATCTGCAGCAGCAAATCGTCCTTTGCGCCGTCGATCAGAATCTTGCGCTTCTTCAGCTCGTCGAGCGGTTCCGCGTGCCCGGGTATGCGGCGATCGACGAGCTCGTAGTAGGTGTCGATCGTATCGAGCAGCTCGATGCCCTTTGCGCGAAGACCGTCGACGGTCCGGTAGATGTCGTTCGTGCCGAGCGCGATATGCTGAATGCCCTCGCCGTGATAAGCGTCGAGATACTCCTGAATCTGACCGGCGTTGTCCGACCCCTCTTCGTTGATTGGGATGCGGATCTTGCCGCACGGCGACGTCATGGCTTTTGACTTCACGCCCGTGACCTTGCCCTCGATGTCGAAGTAGCGGATTTCGCGGAAGTTGAAGAGCCGCTCGTAGAACGACGCCCATTCGCGCATGCTGCCGCGGTGCACGTTGTGCGTCAGATGATCGATGTAAGTGAGGCCGTGTCCGACGGGAGCGACGTTCGCCCCTTCGATCGGCTCGAAGTCGACGTCGTAGATGTCGATATCGCCGACCGTGCCGGGCGCCGCGCCGTTCTTGCCGCGCCAGCGGTCGACGAAATAGATCAGCGAATCGCCGACGCCTTTGATCGCCGGGATGTTGAGCTCCATCGGCCCCGTCTTGTTGTCGAAGCCCCAGGCGCCCAGCTCGAGCGCATGGCGGTAGGCTTTGGCCGCGTCTTGCACGCGAAACGCGATGGCGCAGATGGAAGGCCCGTGCAGGCGCGCGAAGCGCTGAGCGAACGAGTCCGGCTCGGCGTTGACGATGAAGTTGATGCCGCCCTGCCGATAGAGCATCACGTCTTTATGACGGTGTTTGGCGATAGCCGTGAAGCCCATTCGTTCGAAAAGCTTGCCGAGCGCCTTGGGATCGGGCGCCGTGTATTCGATGAATTCGAACCCGTCCGTGCCGACAGGGTTCTCCCACGTTTCCACCTTCATGCGCTGTCTCCTTGCGATCCTTGCCTGACCGACGCGGTGCGTGCCGCGCAGCATCCGATAAGCAAGTGTATGGCGCCGATACCGGAAAGATCTTGCGAGATCGCGTGCCGACTCCTACGATGGCGCAATTTACTGCCAACGTCGGCGCGATGGGATCGAAAAAATGGCCGAGATCGAATTGGATGCCGTCGACCGGCGTATTCTGGCGATTCTTCAGGAGAACGGGCGCTTGTCGAACCAGGAGATCGCCGAGCGCGTGAATCTGTCGCCGAGCCCGTGTCTGCGCCGAATTCGGCGACTCGAGGAGAGCGGCGTGATTCGCGGCTACGTCGCGCTGCTCGACCCGCAAAAGCTCGGTCTCGGGCTACTTGCCTTCGTCAACGTGCGACTCGAGAAGCGCGGCGGCGCAACGGGCCACGCCGGAACGACGCATGCGGATCTGTTTCGGGCCGCTGTGCAGGCATGGCCCGAGGTTGTCGGCTGTCACGCGATGACGGGTGAAATGGATTACTTGCTGCGCGTTTTCGTCACCGATATGGCGCATTTCTCGCGCTTCGTGCAGGAGCAACTGCTGCACCATCCTTCGGTCGTCGATGTGAAATCGAGCTTCGCGCTCGAAAGCTTCAAGGAGACGACGGCGCTGCCGATTCGCTGAACGGCGGAGGCCGGCGTCTTCTTCGTTCCAACTCTAGGCGGGCACGTCCGCTTCCGACGGCATCATCGTCTCGATGATTCGCGTCGTGCGTTGCACCTGACGCTTGATGGCATAGTCGAACACCGCGGCTTGCTCCTGCAGCATCTCCGCGATGATGCTGGCCTGATCGGCCGGCGGGAGCGTCAGATACGCATCCGCGCTGCCATACGTGTGCTCGATGCGCATGCCTGCCTTCTTCGCGATATGCATCATCGTCGTATTGCGCGACAGGCAGTACATGTAGAGCGTCGACACGTGCGTGTTGCGACAGCGGATCGTCGCTCGCTCGAAAAGCTGCGTGCCGATGCCCTTGCCGCGCGAGCCTTCGAGCACCGAAATGCCGAGCTCCGCCGTACGCTTGTCGCCGTCGGCCGGCAGGTAGGCCAGATGGCCGACGCCGATGAGCGCAAGGTTCTCGTCGAATACGCCGAACACCGCATCGCGCGAAAAATCGATCGTGCGGACGTAGTTCTCGATTACGTGATCGGGAACGGCTTGGCCGAAACGCAGCAAGCGGTCGTCTGTCCCGAGCGAAAGGAAGTGGGCGAGCAGGCGTTCGCGATCTTTTGCGGTCAGTTCACGGATCAGGGCCGGCTCGCGACCGTTCGCGTGCGGACGCCGATCGCTCGTCGCGGTCGGAACGGTGCTCCGGGTTCGGTGCTGGCTCATGGCGGTTCTCCTTTTCGTGCTGCGTCCTGCTGCGACGCAATACGAATTCTACTTGAAACGCCTGTTTGAGCCTAGGGAAAACCCGTATTCTTGCCTCGAGCGACCTGCTGGCAGCCAACGATTTTCTCGTAAGCTATTGATTACTTGTGATGTTTGTTGGCTGTTGTTTATTCGCCAATCAAGCGTCGGCCGCCGCATCGCATGAGCGGGGATTGTTGCGCCGCAACGTCCACTTTCAATTGGCGCTACGCGTCACCCCGGTCGTCAGTCCGTGCTCGAGGACGTCGACGACCTGCGCCGCGAAATCCTCGTAGCGCAGGCGACCGCCCGGTTTCAGCCATGTGAACGTCCAGTTGATCATGCCGAAGACCATCATCGTGACGGGCGTCTGATTGTCTTTCGTCACGCGCTCGGGATAGGCACGCGCGAGCTGGCGCGCGAAGGCCGCGACGATATCGCGCTGACGGTCGAGCACGATTTCGCGCTGTGCCTCGACGAGGTACTTGACGTCGTTGAGCAGCGCGACATGCCGGCTGTGTGACGTTTCGTACTCGGCGAGAAAGGCGCGAACGAGCTCGGCGAACGTCTCGCGCTCGGATAAGCCGCGGCGTTGGCTCGATCCTTCCACCTCGGCGATGATCAGCATGAGCCGCTTCGTATGGCGATCGAGGAGGTCGAAGAGGATCGCTTCCTTGCTTTCGTAGTAGTGGTAAAGGCGCGCTTTCGAGGTGCCGCTCGCCGCGGCGAGGTCGGCCATGGACGTACTCGGGTAGCTCGTTTGAGCAAACTTCTCGGCCGCGAGCTCAAGAATCTGGTCGCGTTGCGTTTCGTGATCGGGTGCTCGGGTGCGGGCCATGGCGTTTTGGTTGTCTGTTGGCGGCGTATCGCTGCGAGCGGCGTTCGATGGGGTTGAATCGACGTGTCCCAACGAGCAACGGCCGCTCGCCGCCCCGATGGGGCGCGTGCGGCGCTAGTTTACGCGAAAGCGCTCGCGCGAATCGCGGCCCGATGGAGGACGACGAGTGATTCAGCGCTCGTCGTAGCTCACCACGACACGCTCGCTCACCGGATGGCACTGACAGGTCAGCACGAAGCCGTCGCGGATTTCATGGTCCTCGAGCGTGTAGTTCTTCTCCATCCGCACTTCGCCCTCGAGCACCTTGGCGCGGCAGGTGCAGCAGACTCCGCCCTTGCAGGCATAAGGCAGCGCGAGCCCGGCATGGAGGCCTACGTCGAGCAGACTCGCGCCGTCATAGGGCAGGCGCAGCTTGCGGCGCTTGCCGTCGAGGACGATCTCGAGCTCGGCGGCCGGCGTCGCCTCGTCGATCTCGATGGCAGGCGCGCCGGCCTGCGGCAGCGGCGTGCCGAACCGCTCGACGTGAATCCTCGACTCCTCGACACCGGCCGCCTTCAACGCGGCTTCCGCCGCATCCATCATCGGCGCCGGGCCGCAAATGAACGCCTCGTCGATCTCGCCGGCCGGCACGAGCGCATCGAGAAAGGCCGCGCACTTGGCCTGATCGAGCATGCCGTTGAAGAGCTCGGCCTCCTGAATATCGTCCGAAAGCACGTGGTAGAGCATGAAGCGGTTCATGTACCGGTTCTTCAGGTCTTCGAGCTCTTCGGCGAACATGATGGAATCGACATCGCGGTTCCCATAGATGAGCACGAACGTGCTGCGCGGCTCGAGCTCGAGCGTTGTCTTGACGATCGCGAGCACCGGCGTGATGCCCGAGCCGCCCGCGAAGGCCACGTACTGCTTGCCGTGTTCCGCGTTCAGGTGGGTAAAGAAGCGCCCGTCGGGCGTCATGACGTCGATCGTGTGGCCCGGCTTCAACGTCTCGAACGCGAAATTGGAGAAGCGTCCGCCGCGTACCCGCTTGATGCCGATGCGCAATTCGCCGTCGCGATCGTAATCGGTGACGCCGACACAGATCGAATATGAACGGCGCGTTTCGACGCCGTCGACATGCGCTTTCAACGTCACGAACTGCCCTTGCGTGAACCGATATTGCTCGCGCAGCTCGGGCGGCACTTCGAACGAGACGGTCACGGCGTCGGCCGTTTCGGGACGCACGTCGCGGATGCGCAGCGGATTGAATTGCGGAGTCGCCATGGCGAAGTCGTCAATAAGGTTTGAAGTAGTCGAACGGTTCGCGGCAGTCGAGGCAGCGGTATAGCGCTTTGCACGCTGTCGATCCGAATTGCGCGAGACGCTCCGTGTGTGCCGAGCCGCAGCGGGGGCAGGCGGGCGTTGCGCCGGATCGGCTCGATTTGCTCGACGCATTCGATACGCTCACGCGCGGCGCGAACCGGATCGTATGTTCGAGGGCGGCACCTGGCTGCGATGCCCCGCCGGCCGCCGCGCATTGGCCCGATGGCGGCGCGATGCCATAGGCGCGCAGCTTTTCGCGCGCGGCGTCGCCGATCCAGTCGGTCGTCCACGCGGGCGCCAGCGCCGTCTCGATGCGATAGGGCCGAAGGTTCGCGCGGTCGAGCGCATGCGCGACGTCTTCCGCGATCTGCGCCATCGCAGGACATCCCGAGTAGGTCGGCGTGATCACGACTTCGAGTGCGCCGTCGGCTGCTTTGCGCACGTCGCGCAAAATGCCGAGCTCGCGGATGGAAACGACGGGAATTTCCGGGTCCGGTACCGACTCGAGCACCGACCATGCTTGCGCGAGCGCCGGGTCGGCCGCTCGAGTGCGCGTCCTTGCTGTCACCATGTCGCTCCGGGATGCTGACGCGCGACGCTTTGCATCTCGGCCAGCAGATAGCCCATGTGTTCGGAATGCTCGCCGAGCTTGCCCGTTGTCACATGGTGCGCGGGATCGGGCAGCGTGAGCGTCGCTTCGGTGAGCGCGCTCTCGACCTCCGACGTCCAGGCCCCTTCGAAGTCGGCCGCGCGCACGCCGATGCCGGACGTGGCAACCGCGTCTTCCAGTGCGTCGGGCGCAAAGAACTCGCGCGTGTAGGGCATCAGGTAGTCGAGCGCTGCTTGGGCTCGCCGGTGCGACTCTTCGGTGCCATCGCCGAAACGCACGAGCCAGTCGCGTGCGTGGTGCAGGTGATAGCGAGTCTCCTTGACCGACTTCGATGCGATCGCCGCCAACTGTGCGTCACCGGACGCTTCGAGCGCGGGCCAAAGCCGCGCCATCAGCGCCGCGTACAGAAAGTTGCGCACGATCGTTACCGCGTAATCGCGATCGGCTCGCGCGGTGCCGCTGAGCGGGCCAAAATGCGGCAGTTCGACGAGCGTATAGTTCGCGAACTCCCGCTCGGCGCGAAAGTACGCGTAGTCGTCTTCCGTCTTTTTCGCGCCCGTCAGCTCGGCTTCGACCGTGGCCGCGTGGGCGTAGAGCAGCCGCGCCTGGCCGATCAGATCGAGGCTCATGTTGGCGAGCGCGATGTCTTCTTCGAGCACCGGGCCGTGGCCGCACCATTCAGCGTTGCGCTGGCCGAGTATCAGGGCGTTGTCGGCGAGGCGCAGGACGTAAGCGAGATGTTCGGGCGTCTTCGTCATGACCCGCTCACATGTGGTTGACTTCATCGGGTAGCGTATAGAACGTCGGGTGGCGGTAGATCTTGTCGCCGGCCGGCTCGAAGAGGTCCGCCTTGTCATGCGGATCGGAGGCCGTGATCGCCGCCGCCGGGACCACCCAGATGCTCACGCCTTCCTGGCGCCGCGTATAGACGTCGCGCGCCATGCGCAGCGCCATCGATGCGTCGGCCGCGTGGAGGCTCCCGCAATGCTTGTGATCGAGGCCTTGCTTGCTGCGAACGAACACTTCCCAGATCGGCCATTCCTTGTTCATCAAGATCTCCTCCGGATACTTTGATTGCCAGCGAGCGAGTGCGAGCGGTGTGGCGCCGGCCTTTGCCGTCGATGGCGCCGTCAAGCGGCTTGTTGTTCGGCGCGGCGGCGCTGCTTTTCGCTGTAGGCCAGCGCCGCTTCGCGGACCCACGTGCCGTCCTCGTGCGCCTTGACGCGTGTGGCAAGCCGCTCCTTGTTGCAGGGGCCGTCGCCGTTGACCACGCGCCAGAATTCATCCCAATCGATCACGCCGTAGTCGTGATGACCACGCGCCTCGTTCCATTCGAGGTCCGGGTCGGGCAGCGTGACGCCCAGCACCTTCGCCTGCTCGACGGCCGCATCGACGAATTTCTGCCGAAGGTCGTCGTTCGAGATGCGCTTGATGCCCCACTTCGCCGATTGGTTGCTATGGACGGAGTCTTTATCGCTCGGGCCGAACATCATGAGCACGGGCCACCACCAGCGATTCACGGCTTGCTGCACCATCTCGCGTTGCGCGGGCGTGCCCCTCATCATCGCGAGCAGCGCATCGAAGCCTTGGCGCTGGTGAAACGACTCCTCCTTGCAGATGCGGATCATCGCGCGCGCGTAAGGGCCGTACGTGCAGCGGCAAAGCGGAATCTGGTTCATGATCGCGGCGCCGTCGACAAGCCACCCGATCACGCCGACGTCGGCCCAGGTCGGAGTCGGGTAATTGAAAATGCTCGAATACTTGGCGCGGCCGCTATGCAGGGCCTCGATGAGCGCATCGCGCGAGACGCCGAGCGTTTCCGCGGCGCTATAGAGGTAGAGTCCGTGGCCGCCTTCGTCCTGGACTTTCGCGAGCAATATCGCTTTGCGCTTCAGGCTCGGCGCTCGTGTAATCCAGTTCCCTTCGGGCAACATGCCGACGATCTCCGAATGCGCGTGCTGCGAGATCTGCCGCACGAGCGTTTTCCGATAGGCATCGGGCATCCAGTCCTGCGGTTCGATCTTGCCGTCCGCGGCGATTACCGCATCGAAGCGCGCCTCGTCAGGCGAGTCGGTTCCGGCCTCGGCAGGCGTGACTTGACCGGGCAGGTCGAGCGATTGCGTGTACATAGCGGAATTCTCGTCGGGAGTCGGGCGTGACGAGATTATAAATCAACCGACCGGTCGGTTGATGAATTTTGGCTATGGCCGAGGCGCCGCCTTCGAGCCTTCTCAGCTTCGCGGCAAACGCTGCATGAAACCGCGGATGAGCGCCGCGACTTCATCGGGCTGTTCGTCTAGCGCGAAGTGACCCGCATCGATCAGATGGATATCGGCTTTCGGCAGATCGCGAGCATAGGCGGCCGCCTCGGCTGCTTGAAAGGATGGGTCATAGCGCCCCCATACGACGAGTGTCGCCGGTTGCGTCTTCTTGAGCCAGGCCTGCCATGATGGATAGGATGCGACGTTGGTTCGATAGTCGTAGAAGAGGTCCGTCTGGATTTCCTTTTGACCGGGCTGGCTGAGGAACGCGTATTCGTCGGTCCAGAGGTCCGGGTCGTACCGCTCGGGATTCGGCGTCGATCCCAAATGGCGTTGCTTCGTTGCTTCGAGCGAAAGGAAATTGCCCTGCAGCGCCGCCTCGTTGGCGTTGCGATCGGCCCAGAAGGCGCGGCGCTTGTCCCAGAGGGGCCCGAGTCCGTCCTCGTGTGCGACCGCGTTTTGCACCACCAGTCCGGCGAGGCGTTCCGGATGCGCCATCGCAAGCCGGAAGCCGACGGGACCGCCGTAGTCCTGCACGTAGAGCACATAGCGTCGCAAACCAAGGGTCTCGACGAAGTCGTTCGTCACGGATGCAATGTGATCGAACGTATAGGCAAACTCCGTCGGCGACGGGGCGTCGCTATGACCGAAGCCGGGATAGTCGGGCGCGATCAGATGGTATCGGTCCGACAATCGCGCGAAGAGCGGCTCGAACATGCGCGACGAGGAGGGAAACCCGTGGAGCAGCAAGATCGTCGGCGCATCGCTCGGGCCGGCTTCACGGTAGAAAATCTCGAGGCCGTCGACTTTCACCGTCCGGTATGAAGTCGGATAGCGCGGTGCGCCGGTGCGCGCGGATGAGTGGGCGTTGTCGTTTGCAGCGAGTGCGAACGACGCGGTGAGCGTGGCGACGAGCGCCAAGAGACTCTTCTTGTTCATGGCAGGCTTCCCCTGAGATTGGCGGTCCGCACGACGGTGCGGCGATCACGGAGCCCAGTCTAGGGTCGGGCTTCGTCAGCCGGAAGATGCCAACGGCTCAAAACAGTGTCCGCTTTGGTAGGACAATCGTGTAGACGGGCTTTCCGCGGAGCCAGCCGGGTCGCGACCGGCTACTGCGACACGCCCCAGGAGACGAGCACGGCGTGGATGCTCCGCGCATATTCGTCGCGCAGTTTGGGCGTTTCCGAGTGGAAGGCGCCGATGGCACGCCAGGTATTGCCGTAGCGAACCATCTTCTGCTTGATCATCCAGGCGGCAACATAGGTGTTGATGCAGCCGTCCTTGAGCGCGCCCGGCGGAATGCCGTTGCGGCGCAGCTCGTCGAAGTGCACCGAATTGATTTGCGCCTGGCCCACGTCGATGCTGCCGTCGGCATTGCGATGAACGGCGTTGGGGTCGCCTTTGGATTCGAACCATGCGATCGCGCGGAGGATCATCGGGTTGACCCCCTGATAGGCCCCCGCTTGGGCGAAGCAGTCGTTGTTGTCCGCCAGAGCGGGCACGCAAACGATTGCGCTCGCGACCGCAAAGATCGAGGCGGCGAGAATGCGTGGAGCCCGCCTGATCGGCGCGGTTCGCGAGCGGGACGGGGCGGGCTTGGCGTTCTTCATGGTGGCACCGTTAATCATTTGTGAAGCTCGGATCAACGCGCCATCGCCACGGAGGCGGCATCTGGCGCGGCGCGCATGCTCGGCGCGCCGCCTTGCAGCACGGCGTCGAGCTTGTCCGAGACCGAAGCGAGATACGCGTGCGATTCGGGGCTGACGACGACGCGAACCGTCGTCTCCACGGCTCGACCGGAACGCGCGGCGCCGCGGGCGACTTTCTTCGAATGACGCGTTGCGCGCGACGGCGTCGCGGCGGGAGCATCCGTCACCTCCTGTGCCGAAGACGGCGGCAGCGAGGTGAGCGGCGGCAGCGGAGGCAGTACTTGATCGGGCTGAGCGCTCACCGGCTTGGTTGCGAGTGAACTGGTCGAGCCGGAGGCCGATTGCGCATCGGCCGGCGGAGCGGCGAAGAGCGCCTGCGAGGCGGCCAGCAGGGTGATGGCGGTTGCGAGTCGAAGCATGGTCATCTCCGGTCATTCGGTCGGCTTGACCTGCACGCTGTACGGCTGGCAACTGCCGGTCGCCACGTTCTCGATGTTGACGATGTTGCCGTGCCGCGCCGGAATGCCGCGCTGCACGGCTTGATTGAGATAGGGGAAATCCTGCGCCAGCGCGGCGATCACGACCGTCGTCGGCTGCGGCTGTTTCGCGGCGAGCGTTCCCACCTTGCCGAGTACCTCCGTCAGCTGCGGATCGTGCGCTCCGAGCGCATCGGCTGGGATCACGAAATCGACGATGTTCGTCGACGCCGGTTGTGCCTGGGGTTGGGCATGGCTGTTGGCGTCCGTCTGCAATTGGGCGCATCCGGCCATGGCGGCGACGACAAGTAGGCTGGCGAGCAGTTTCACGATTCATTCCCCACGATGAGACTTGCTTATCGGCAGCCGGCGGGAATGATTTACCCCTGGGTTAACGACGACCCAACGACGACGGGGTTTTCACGGAAGTGGCGGCGCGGGCCAATTCCTTAAACGCTGCATGCCTGCGGCGTTCACTGTACCTTGCAATTGGGGCGGAATGGTGAAAAAGGGGCGGATGATGGGCGCCGGGGGCTCGAAGGCGCTCGACGCGCTTGTGGCGAATCGTTGTCCGGACGGCGATCCCCGGGGGGGAACTGGCGCCGGGCGCCTCAATCGTCGATCGATTCATGCACGGCGGCCGTGCCGCGGCGCCAGTAGCCGGCTGCTCGGATGCGGTGCTTCGGGAGGCCGCGCTCGGCCGTGAGATGTTGGCGGAGCGCGCGCATCGCGCTGGCTTCGCCGGCGGCCCAGACATATCCGTCGCCGGACGGGAGGTGGAGGTTGCTCACGGCCTCGAGCAGGGAGTCGGCGGCGCCTGCCGCGGCTTCTTTGCGGTAGCACCAGGTTTCGTAGACCTCGGCGCGGGTAGTGAAGCGAACGCGCGACGATGGGGCCGCGACGTCCAGCACCGCCGCGACGCGGGTTTCGGCGGGCAATTCCTCGAGCCGGCGAGCGATCGCCGGCAGCGCCGTTTCGTCGCCGATCAGCAGATGCCAATCGAAGCCTGTGGGAATCACGAACGAGCCGCGCGGCCCGCCGATACCGAGACATTGCCCGGCGCGAGCCTGGGCGGCCCAGGCCGACGCGGAACCTGCGTCGGCGTGCAGCGTGAATTCGAGATCGAGCTCGCGCGCCGCACGATCGTAGCGCCGCGGGGTGAAGTCGCGGGCGATGGGGCGCGGCCTGTCCGAGGGAAACTCGGGCCCATTCGACCCGGCGACGGGCATAGCCGGATGCGTCTCGCCATCGGCCGGAAAGAAAACCTTGACGTGGTCGTCGAACGATGCGGATTCGAAGTCGTGAAGATCGTCCCCCCGCAGCGTGACGCGCCGTAGATGAGGCGTGACGGTCTCTACGCGCGCGACTTCGAGTAGACGGAATTTCAGCGGATGGCGTATGCGGACTACCTCGAGAGAATGTTGCTCTGACATCGGAAAGCTCCTGTCGTTAGCTTACGATATATCTTAGAATATATATCTAAAGATAGTCAACCAGAGGTTGCGGCAGGACTTTTCGATCACCGGTGTCACGGCGGCGGGCATGCCCCGTGCCATCCGCGCCATGAGCAAGGATTCGGCGAGGGCGGTGAGGAGGCTTGACGAGCGGCGCGGCGGTGCGCGCGGAGAAAAGGGGCTAGAGCATTTCGTGATCGTCCGAGCGGATGAATCAGGCAAAATCAGCGTTTTTCGCTTGCACCGACTCGCATGGGCTATCGTCTTCGACTATGGGTTGGATGTGTCGCGGTCCTGTTTGGCGCCTTCGCGACACCGCGTGTTTCATTGGCCGCCGCGACAGCGGTGGCGGCGGGGCAATGGGTCACGGCGTGGGCCACGGCGCTGCAAGCGATCCCTGAACTGCGCAATCCCCCTCCGCTTTACCGTGCGCCGGACGTCTCCGATCGCACTGTCCGTGAGATCGTGTATCCGACGCTGCCGGGGCAGCGTGTCCGCATCACGATCAGCAATGCATACGGGCGGGCGCCGCTCGCCATCGACGACGTCTCGATCGCGCGGTCGGCGGGCGGGGCGGCCGTTCGGCCTGCCACGTCGGTGCGGCTGACGTTCGCGGGGCGCACGTCGATTGTTCTCGAGCCTGGCGACGAGGTGGAAAGCGACGCGGCCGAAATGGGGCTGCAGGCGGGCGACGCCTATGCGATCAGCGTCCACGTTCGTCAGGGTCAAACGATGACGGCATGGCACCGTGTCGCGAACCAGATCAATTACGTGTCGTCGCCCGGCGATCATGCCGCCGATACGGCAGCCGCGGCTTACACGACGCGGTTCACCGAGCATGCCTGGGTGACGGCCGTTAGCGTTGAGAGTTCATCGTCGGCCGCGATCGCGGCCATCGGCGACTCGATCACGGACGGATTGCGCTCGAGCCTCAACGAGAACCGGCGCTGGCCGGACGCCTTGACGCGGCGGCTCGCGGGATCGGGCGGCACCGCCACGGCGGTGCTCGATCTCGGCATCAGCGGCAATCGCTTGCTCAGCGATTCCGCTTGCTACGGGGAGGCGCTCGAACGACGCTTCGCGCACGACGCTCTCGGACCGGCCGGCGTGAAAGCCGTCATCGTGCTGATCGGCATCAACGACATCAATTTCGCCGCGATGCCTCGCCGCTCGGGGCTCGACTGCGACGCGCCGCATACAGCGGTGACAGCGCAAAGCCTTATCGAAGGCTACCGACGGCTGATCGACGCGGCGCACCGGCGCGGCGTTCGGATCTTCGGCGCGACCTTGACGCCGGCGGGCGTGCCGCCCGCGCGCGAAGCGGTCCGCCTGGCCGTGAACGCGTGGATCCGGACGAGCGGCGCGTTCGACGGAGTGATCGACTTCGATGCGGCGTTGCGCAACCCCGCGGATGCGGACCGTTTGCGTCGCGACTACGACAGCGGCGATGGGATCCATCCGAACGACGCCGGCTATGAAGCGATGGGGGCGGCGATCGACCTCGTCAGGTTGGAGAGTGCCGTCCGCGGGCGCTGACGCGCCTTTGTGCAAGGACGAGTGCAAGCCGCGAAAAAAAGCTCGTCACGACCTTGTCACAGTGCGTTCGGTGGTCTACTATTCGCCTCCTTCGAGAGACGAGGAACGAGTCGTCGGAAGTCGAACCGGTTTTTAAGTGGCAGCATCAAAAACCCGTTGACGACTGGCTGATGACGCTGCATAATCTCGCTTCTCTGCTGCTGATGCAGCAACGCAAGACGGCGGTGCCGGTGGGTAGTGGTAGTCCCGGCGCGGCGGCGGTTGAGCGAACGATCTTTAACAATTCACAGCCGATAAGTGTGGGCGCTTGATGGTGAACGCACCGGTCCCGGGTTTTGGCCTGGGAGCGGAAAGCGCAAGTATCAAGGCTCACACGAT
>JBCNPL010000340.1:0-3752 GCA_039593375.1 Paraburkholderia sp.
GATGGATCGCGTCGCGCACTTCGGTCACTTCGGAGAACATCACCGTGCCGCCCGCGCGCACGATCAGATCGGTCGCGAAACCGACGGCCGGATTCGCCGTGACGCCCGAGAACGCATCGCTGCCGCCACACTGCACGCCGATGACGAGATCCGATGCCGGGCACGTCTCGCGCCGCCGCTGATTCAGCTTGGCGAGCCGGTTGTCGGCCATCTCGAGGATCGCATCGACCATCTCGCCGAAGCCGTGGTACGCCTCGTCCTGCAACGACAACACAGGCGATTCCGGCTTGCCGGCCACTTCGATCGGGATGCGTCCGCCTGGCACGCGCTCGGAAGGCACGAGCCGCTCGGGCACGAGCTTCTCGCAGCCAAGGCCGATCACCATCACCTCACCACCGAAGTTCGGATTCACGGCGAGGTTCTGCAGCGTGCGAATCGGCACGATCGCGGCCGGCGCATTGATCGCGACGCCGCAGCCGTACGTATGCGTGAGCGCCACGACGTCGTCGACGTTCGGGTAGCGCGGCAGCAGCTCGCGCTTGATGCGGTTCACGACATGTTCGGTCACGCCGGCCACGCACTGCACGCTCGTCATGATGCCGAGCACGTTCTTCGTGCCGACGGTGCCGTCGGCATTGCGATAGCCCTCGAACGTATAGCCTTCGAGCTTCGGCTGGGAAGCCGACTTGCGCGTGGCCAGCGGCAGTGAATCGAGCGCGGGGGGCTGCGGCAGCCGCACGGCGTGCTCGTCGATCCAGCTGCCGCGCGCGAGCGGCTTCGCGGCATAGCCGATGATCTCGCCGTAGCGAATCACCGCGTCGCCTTCGGCGAGATCGGCAAGCGCGACCTTGTGCCCTTGCGGCACGCCTTGCGTGAGCACGGTGCCGTCGTCGAGCTTGGTACCGGCGGCCAGACCGCGCGCGTTGACGACGATCGCGACGTTGTCGCGCTCGTCGACGCGAATGGTCAGCGCGCGTTCCGCGGCGGCCGGTTCGAGCTCGTTGGTAGAGACAGACATGACAGAAGACTCCAGAGAATCAGCGAACGAGGCACGGACGCTTGTTATCGAAGGTCCAGCCCGGTATCAGATACTGCATGGCGGCCGCGTCGTCGCGGCTGCCGAGCCCTTTCTCGAGGTAGAGCGCGTGCGCGGCCGCGAGCGCTTCCTCGTCGAGCTCGATGCCGAGCCCGCCGCGGGCGGGCACCGCCACTTGCCCGTCGACGATCCGGAACGGCTCGCGCGTCAGTTGCTGCCCGTCCTGCCAGATCCAGTGCGTGTCGATTGCCGTGATCTGACCGGGCGCCGCCGCCGCGACGTGCGTGAACATCGCGAGCGAAATATCGAAGTGGTTGTTCGAATGCGAGCCCCACGTGAGCCCCCACTCCGCGCACAGCTGCGCGACGCGGACTGAACCACGCATCGTCCAGAAGTGCGGATCGGCGAGCGGAATGTCGACGGACTGCAGCGTCACCGCGTGGCCGAGCTGGCGCCAATCGGTCGCGATCATGTTCGTGGCCGTCGGCAGGCCCGTCGCGCGGCGGAACTCGGCCATGACCTCGCGGCCCGAGTATCCGCCTTCGGCGCCGCACGGGTCCTCGGCATATGCGAGCACGTCGTGCTGGTCGCGGCAAAGGCGAATCGCTTCCGCGAGCGACCAGGCGCCGTTCGGATCGAGCGTGATGCGCGCATCGGGGAAGCGTTCGGCGAGCGCCGTCACCGCGGCGATTTCCTCGTCGCCCGCGAGCACGCCGCCCTTCAGCTTGAAGTCGTGAAAGCCATAGCGCGCATGCGCGGCAACGGCGAGCTCGACGACCGCCTCGGGCGTCAGCGCGGGCTCGTTGCGTCGACGGAACCACGCATCGTCGGCATCGCGCTCGCTCCGATAGTCGAGCGCCGTGCGTTCGCGTTCGCCGACGTAGAAGAGATAGCCGAGCATCGGCACGTGCGTGCGCTGCTGCCCTTCTCCCAAGAGCGCCGCCACGGGCACTTCGAGATGTTGGCCGAGCAGATCGAGCAACGCCGCCTCGATCGCCGTCACGGCGTGCACCGCGATGCGCAGATCGAACGTCTGCGTGCCGCGGCCGCCCGCATCGCGGTCCCCGAAGCGTTGCCGCACCGCATTGAGCGCGTCCTGCCAGCGTCCGAGCGGCTGGCCGACGACGAGCGCGCTCGCTTCCTCGAGCGTGCGGCGAATCCCCTCGCCGCCCGGCACTTCGCCAAGGCCCGTGTGCCCGCTGCTGTCCTCGAGAATGACGATGTTGCGAGTGAAATACGGCCCGTGCGCGCCGCTCAGATTGAGCAGCATGCTGTCGCGCCCCGCAACGGGGACGACGCGCATGCGCGTCACGACGGGGGTCTTCGAGGCTGCGTCGACTTTCATCGGTTCGTGTTTCCTGTGTTTCGTGTGTTTCGCTTGCTTGTCTCTGGCGATCGCCGTGATGCGGGTCTCGGCCGTTACGGCCGAGCCGCGGCGGCTCGTCCTTCACGCACGGCGCGGCCGTAGCTCGGCCGCTTCGGATCGTAGGTCCAGCCCGGCACGAGGTATCGCATCGCGACCGCATCGTCGCGCGCGCCGCTTCCGAGCGACTTGTAGAGCTCGTGTGCTTTCATCACGCGTTCCATATCGATTTCGATGCCGAGGCCCGGGCGCTCGGGCACGGCAACCGTCCCGCCCTCGATGACGAGCGGCTCACGCGTCAAGCGTTCCTCGCCTTCCTGCCAGATCCAGTGCGTATCGATCGCGGTGATCGGGCCCGGCGCCGCCGCGGCCACGTGCGTGAACATCGCAAGCGACACGTCGAAATGATTGTTCGAATGCGAACCCCAGGTGAGGCCCCATTCGGCGCAGAGCTGCGCGACCCGCGCCGAGCCCTGCATCGTCCAGAAATGCGGATCGGCGAGCGGAATGTCGATGGCGCCGAGCACGACCGCGTGCCCGAGTTGGCGCCAATCGGTGGCAATCATGTTCGTCGCCGTCGGAATACCCGTGGCGCGCTTGAACTCGGCCATCGTCTCACGCCCGGAGTAGCCATTCTCGGGGCCGCACGGATCCTCGGCGTAGGCGAGCAAGTGCCCCTGACCGCGGCACAGCCGGATCGCCTCGTCGAGCGACCAGGCGCCATTCGGATCGAGCGTCACGCGCGCTCGAGGAAAACGGGCTTTGATGGCCGCGATGGCTTCGAGCTCTTCGTCGCCGTCCATCACGCCGCCCTTCAGCTTGAAGTCGGCGAAGCCATAACGCTCGGTGGCCGCTTGCGCGAGGCGCGCCACTTCGTCGGGCGTCAGCGCGCTCTCATGGCGCAGGCGGAACCATTCGTCGCGCGCGCCCGAGCCGTCGAGATACGCCAGATCGGTCTTGCGCCGGTCGCCGATGTAGAAGAGATACGCGAGCATCGGCACACGATCGCGCTGCCGGCCGTTCCCGAGCAGTTCCGCGACAGGCACGCCGAGATGCTGGCCCAGCAAGTCGAGCAGCGCAGCCTCGATGGCCGTGAGGACATTGTCCATGCGCAGATTGATCTCGTGCGGCTGACGCAGGACAGCCGATTCGGCTTCGCTCGTCACCTCATGGACGGTGCCGCGATGGCCTGCGCCGGCGCCGCCGCCGAGCGCGCGGCGAATGGAGTTGAGCGTGGCGTTGGCGCGACCGATCTCCGTGCCGAGCACGAGCGGCGTCACGCGCTCGAGCGCACCCCGTATGCCCTCGCCGCCCGGCACCTCGCCGACGCCCGTGCGGCCGGTCGCATCGGTG
>JBCNPL010000341.1:0-3746 GCA_039593375.1 Paraburkholderia sp.
GCAACTCTTCGCGCATGTAGCGCAGAAGCCGCCACAGCGCGAAACCGTGCAGTCGCGCGAGCGGTGCGAGCACCAGCACGACGAACAGCACGCAGGCCACGTAGAAGGACGCCATCAGCTTCGCAAGTGAGCCGACTGACCCGATGCCGAATCGGCCGACCGTGAACGCCATCGCGCCGAATGCGCCGAGCGGCGCGAGCCGCATGATCATCCCGAGCACGCGAAAGACGACCTGGGCGACACCGTCGATCAGCGCAAGCACGGGCCGGCCGGCCCGCGGATGCGCATTCAGCGAGAAACCGAACAACAGCGACAGCAGCAGCACCGGCAACACTTCGCCTTTGGCAAACGCGCCGAGCATCGTGTCCGGAATCATGCCGAGTCCGAACGCCACGA
Organism: Paraburkholderia sp.; assembly: GCA_039593375.1. Taxonomy (GTDB): domain Bacteria; phylum Pseudomonadota; class Gammaproteobacteria; order Burkholderiales; family Burkholderiaceae; genus Trinickia. The sequence continues at coordinate 397 of JBCNPL010000341.1, forward strand.
GGTCGCGCGGCTCCGCATGCTTCGCATACGGAGCGAGGATGCTCGCGTCCAGGTGGTGGACATCGATGTGCATGCCGGCGCCCGGTTGCAGCACGTATGCGGTGACGAGCCCGAACGCGAGCGCGGCGGCGGTCAACAGATAGAAGAGCGCCAGCGCCCGCACGATCGTGCGGCCGATGGCCTTCCCGTCCGCCAGCGACGTGATGCCCGAGACGATCGTGCAAAAGACGATCGGGGCGATGGTCATCTTCACCAGGCCGACGAATGCATCGCTGAGGGGCTTGAGCATCGCGCCCGCCGCCGGCCATGCGTGACCGATGCCGATGCCGAGCAACATCGCGAGCAGAACCTGCACGTAAAGCGATCCAAGCAGTCTGGCCAACCTCACCATCCGTTCCTTCGTGTCTCTCTGTGGTCGTTATGCCGATGCGCCGCTGCTGGCGATACCGCCACGCCTGGCCTCGATGACCATCTGATGGAATGCCTCGGCGGCCGGCGTGAGGGGGCGTCCGCGCCGCTTGACGATGCCCACGCGTCGTTTGACGACCGGTTCGACGAGCGGCACGCTCGTGAGTATAGGGTGGTCATGCCCGGGCATCGCCATCGAAGGCACTGCGGCGACGCCGAGCCCGGCTTCGATCAAGCCGAGCAAGGTCGTCACGTGGCGTGTCTCGCAGACGCTCGGCGTGCGCGGCGCGACGGCAGCCAGCGCCTGGTCCAGCAGCAGACGGTTGCCGGAAGTCTTGTCGACCGACACATAATCGTGCTCGTAAAGCTCGCTCCAGGTCACGCGCTTCTTGCGAGCGAGCGGGTGGTCGCGGCGACAGGCGGCAACGAACCGCTCCTGGAGCAACACCTTGAACTCGATCTCCGCCTCCTGGCTGCCGATGAAACTCACGCCGAAATCCGCCTCGCCGCTGATGACGGCCCCGAGCACCTCGTTGGCGCTTGCATCGAGCAGTTTCACCCTGATGCGCGGAAAGCGCTGATGATAGCGCGCGATGACGGCGGGCAGGAAGTAGTAGGCGACCGACGGCACACAGGCGATCGTCACATGACCCAGGCGGCTCGATGACACGTCGCGAATGCCGAGCAGCGCGGCATCGAGGTCGTCCAGCAGTTGTTCGGCACTCTGCGCGAACACGCGACCGACGGTGGTGAGCGAGACGCTGCGCGTGGTGCGCTCGAAGAGCCGGACGCCGAGCGCTTCCTCGAGCTTGTCGATCCGGCGGCTCAGGGCCGGCTGGGAAATACTGACGGCGTCCGCGGCCTTTCGGAAGCTGCCCGTTTCCACGACGGCGCGAAATGCCTGCAAGTCGGTTAAATCGAAGTTGATCGCCACGCACAAGTCTCCACCACGCTAATGGCGAGCATTGTGCATGATTCCGCTCGCGCCATGCGTGTCCCGCTGTCCACGCGGCAACGATAACGCGGCGCGGCGTGCTGCCCGGCCGCGCCGCGAACCGATCTTCCCGACGGCGCTTCCCGATGTACCGTGTCGCTTTCGCCCAGGCAGAGCTTTCGCATCGGCCGCGCCGCCAGCGTGCCATCAGTGAAGCGTCTGCAACCCGTTTCCGATTCGGTGCAGCGGCTGAAAACGGAAGTTTCTGATGATTGGGTGCGATGCCATGGGCGCCCGAAACCTCCGAGCGTGCCTTCTTGTTCCGTTCGTTTTTCCCTCCGAGGATTACAGCAGCTTGGCCGGTGTGCCTGGAAGAACGGGGGGAGGCCGGACCGGCCAGCCCAATTTTCGTCCCGGTCTTGGTTGGAAAATGCCGGCTCTTGAGGCCGACCCGATAAAGAAACCTTTGGCGCGAGACCCCATTTCAACCCTATGAGTCAAAATTGACGATGCGCTAAGCTTTGGTCAGGCCTTCGTTGCACGGCCTTCACACTTCATCGTTGGGGCTGAGCGAATGGAAACGTCCTCCGGATTCGAACTGCTGGATGCCGATCGCCTTGCGCTTCTTCAATCGCTGAAGACGTGCATGATCCTGCACGACGCAAAGACCAAGGCCATTCTTTGGGCCAACGCCGCCGCATGCAATGCACTGGGCTTCACCGTCGAAGAATTGCGACCGCTCAAGGCGCCCGATATGAGCCGCAACGCGGAGAAATACCGACACGAGATCGGCTTGCAGTGGCTGAAGGATGCAGCGGAGAACGGCGAGAGCATCATCGAGTGGTGTTATCGCGCGAAAGACGGCACGGAGATCCTGTCGGAAGCGGTAGCGACATGCGTCAAGCTGCACGATCGCGACGTGCTGATGGTCCAGTTCAGGGATATCGCCGCCGAGGAGCGGATCAAGAAGGACCTGAAGCGATTCGAGACCCGCCTCAGGGAGTTCATGCACGACCTGAGCGAAGGGATTGCAGTGTTGTCGGCAAACGGCGAGATCAAATATCTGAGCGAGTCGTCATGCCGGCTGCTTGGCTTGCAGGCCGATGCGTCGACGCTGATCGATTTCACCGCGTTATGCGATGGCGCGTCGCGGCGGGTCGTGCTTGCCCAGCTCGCCGAGGCGGAGCTGCATCACGAGCCGACTTCGTTTCGCTACCGGATCAGAAATGGTGATGGATCGCTGCGCTGGCATGACGCATTTTGCCGCCACGTCGAACTGGAAGACGATCTGACCGGCATCCTGCTGCATTTTCGCGATGTCACGCCTCAAGTCGAGGCGGAGGAAATGCGTCGGGCAAGCGAACGCAAGCTCGAATACCTCGCACGCTACAACGCGATGGGGGAGATGGCGATGACGCTCTCGCACGAACTCAGTCAGCCACTTGCGTCGGCGCGCAATTTTCTCGAGGGCGGCATGATGCGACTCAACGAGTCGCCCGTTACGCCGGACGAAGTGATGTGGGGGCTGGAGAGCGTGCTCAAGCAGGTCGAGCGCGCATCGGTCATCATCAAGAGCGTGCGTGATTACGTCGTGAAACTCGAGCAGGTTGAAGAGGCGATCGACCTGAACGACATCGTGCACGATGTCGAGTATTTCATCGCCCTGAAGGCGCGCGAGGTTGGCGTGGCGTTCGAATTCGCGCTTAGCGATCGCCCGATACGGGTCCGCTGTGAAAAGATTCTGATCGGGCAGGTGATCCTCAATTTCGCCTTCAATGCGGTCGAGGCCATGCTCGACGTGCCCGAGACATCGCGTTTCCTGACCATCGGGACCTGTTCGGAGCACGGTCGCGCAGTGTTGCGCGTGTCGGACACCGGTGTCGGAATCGATCTCGGCCAGCATGAGAAGGTATTCGATGGCTTCTTCACGTCGAAGCTCGGGGGTAACGGTATCGGGCTCTCGCTCTGCAAGAACATCGTTTCCAGGCATGGCGGCGATGTCTGGGCC
>JBCNPL010000342.1:0-3740 GCA_039593375.1 Paraburkholderia sp.
GCCACATGTCGATGCACATGGATCTCAACGACATCGACTTCGATGCCTACCTCGCCAATGAACGTACGCTCGACGACCCCGAGATCGTTCGCGTCGAAAGAGCCGCGCGGGTCCGCTTGCGCATCGTCAACGGTGCCTCGGCGACGAACTTCCACATCGATCTCGGGCCGCTGGCCGCCACGGTTGTCGCCGTCGACGGCAACGCGACGCGACCGTTGCGCGCCAACCGATTCGAGTTGGCCATGGCGCAGCGAATCGACCTTCTCGTCGAGCTGCCCGATAAAGCCGGTGCATGGCCGGTGCTGGCCGTGCGCGAAGGCGATCGGCGGCAAACGGGCGTCATCCTCGCCACGCGTGGCGCAACTGTACGCAAAGTCGCGCTGATGGCGGCCAAAGAATCGTCAGCGATCGGCTTTGACCAGGAGCGTAGCTTGTCGGCGGCGAAGCCTTTGAGCGAACGCGCGGTCAATGCCCGATTCATGTCGATGCTGACGGGATCGATGAATCCGTACGTCTGGGGCTTCGACGGCAAAGGCTGGGACGACCGCGACGTCGTGAAAATCAGCGCCGGACAGCGTGTGGAGCTGACGTTCCATAACATGACGATGATGGCTCATCCGATTCATCTGCACGGCCACCATTTTCAGGTCGTTGCGTTCAACGGCATGCCGTTTTCGGGCGCGCTGCGAGACACGGTGATGGTGCCTCCGATGGCGAAGGTCGCCGTGGCTTTCGATGCGGACAACCCAGGCCGTTGGCTCATGCATTGCCACAACCTCTACCACATGGAGGCGGGCATGATGACCGAGGTTGCTTACGCTTGATTCGATTCGATCGCTGCCTGCTCGTTCACTGCGCCGCTGCTTCGCTTTGCTTGCGGAATTGCGAGGCGATGCGTTCCTGCTGGTTCGGCGGCACGGCGTCGTAGTGGCTGAGCTCGATGCTGTAGCTGCCATGTCCGCCCGCGAGCGCGTTGAGGCGAGACTGGTAATCGGCCAGCTCCGATAGCGGGACCTTGCCCATCACGACTACCATGTGAGCGGCCAGGTTGCGCGTGCCCTGAACCTGGGCACGGCGCGAGGAAAGGTCGCCGATGATGTCGCCCATCACCGCTTCAGGCGCCATGACCTCGATGTTGACGATCGGCTCGAGCAGGATCGGTTGCGCTTTCAGTACCGCGTCGATGAACGCCTTGCGTCCCGCGGTCGCGAACGCGACTTCTTTCGAATCGACCGGATGGCTCTTGCCGTCGAAGACCGTCACACGCACGTCCTGCATCGGAAACCCGGCGAGCGGGCCGCTATCGATGACCTGCAAAATGCCTTTCTCCACGGCCGGCATGAACTGGCCCGGGATCGCGCCGCCTTTGACCGCGTCGACGAACTCGTAACCGACTCCGCGCGGCAGCGGCTCCACGCGCAACATGACTTCGCCGAATTGGCCGGCGCCGCCCGTCTGCTTTTTGTGCCGATGGTGTCCCTCGGCGTTCGCGCCGATCGTCTCGCGATAGGCGATCTTGGGCGGCCGTGTAACGACCGAGAGCTTGTACTGATCGGTGAGCCGTTCGAGCATATGCCGCAGGTGCAGCTCGCCGAGCCCCCGAACGACGGTTTCGTTCGTGCCGACGGGGTGATCGATTCTCAAGCACGGATCCTCGGCGGCCAGCTTTTGCAGAAGCTCCCAGAGGCGCTGCTCGTTGCCTCGACGTTCGGGCTCGATCGCGAGCCCATAGATCGGTGTCGGAAACGCGAGCGGAGCGAGGTGAATGTTGCCGTCTTCGGGCGCGTCGTGCAGTACCGCGTCGAAGTCGATCTCGTCGATTTTCGCCGTCGCGCAGATATCGCCGGGACCAGCCTGCGCGATGTCGATATGATCCTTGCCCTGCAACAACATCAGATGCGAAACGCGAAACGGCTGGCGCGCGTCGCCGATATAGAGCTGGTTGTCACGCCGTACCGTGCCTTGATGGATGCGGAAGACGGCCATCTTGCCGATGTAGGGATCCATCACGATCTTGAACACGTGCGCGAGCACGTGCTTGTCGGGATTCGGTTCGGCTTGCACCGTTTCGCGGCGGCCGTCGACGTCGCGGTAAAAGAGAGGCGGATTGCCCTCGAGCGGATTCGGCAGCAGTTGAACGAATACGTCGAGCAATTCTCGTATGCCCGCCCCCGTCGCGGCGGACGTGAAGCAGACAGGCACGAGATGACCTTCGCGCAGCGCCCGCTCGAATGGCGCGTGCAACTGTTCGGGGCGGATAGCCTCGCCTTGCTCGAGGTAAAGCTCCATCAGCTCCGTATCAAGTTCGACGACCTGATCGACGAGCGCATTGTGCGCGGACTCGACGGACAGAAAATCGGCATCGCCCGACGGATTGAAAAAGCAGTCGACGACGGCGTGCGCGCCTTTCGCCGGCAGATTGATCGGCAGACAGGTCTTGCCGAACGCCTCCTGAATCTGCGCGAGCAGCTCGGGCAAGTCGACCTTTTCGGCGTCGATGCCGTTGACGACGATGACCTTGCAAAGCTTGCGCGCCTCGGCCGAGGCCATCATTCGGCGCGTGGTCATCTCGATGCCGGTGCGCGCGTCTATGACGATCGCGGCTGTTTCGACGGCGGGCAGCACGCCGATCGAAAGGCCCGAGAAGTCGGGGTAGCCGGGGGTATCGAGGAGGTAAATGCGGGTGTTGCGGTGGTGGAGATGGGTGACTGCGGAGCTCAGCGAGTGGTGGTACTTGCGCTCGAGCGGATCGAAGTCGCATACAGTGCTGCCGCGCTCCACGCTGCCGGCCGTGTGGACGGCGCCGCCCTGGTGGAGGAGCGCTTCGACGAGCGACGTCTTGCCGCAACCGGCGTGGCCGACCAGTGCGATGGTACGGATGGCTTCGGGTGGGTATTCCATTTCCTCCCCTCATCCTGCAGTCGTTATCGCGCATTATTGGCGAAAAAGGCGCGGGCGGCTAGCTAGGGTCTTCGTCGCCGTCGAGGGCCGGAGTCCCGATGTCGGCTCGAAGGCAATCGGCGGACCGGCGACGAGGAATTCCCGTAACGTCAGACGAAACGGCGGACCGACCCAAGCAGGCGCGGCAAGTCATTTCGTGCCTTGCGGCGGATAAAGCACCGTGCCGTCGGACTGGGGGCGCGCGGCCGGCGTCATCGTGGCCGGCGTAACGTGGTGCGCATCGAGGATATGTCGGACGTCCTTACGGCGCGAGAGCAAGTAATCCGCGATGATGCGGCGGTGGCAGCGCCACCAGACCGCCTCCGAGCACATGATTGCGCAACGATGCCGGCCCCCGAGCTCGATCAAGGTTTGCAGACCCTCGCGAAATGCGTCGGTCGTCGCATAGTCGGCGTAGTTGCGAAACGCGGGATGTGTCCAATATTCGTTCGGCGAAGCGTCGGCGCTCGCCGACTTTCCTCGCCGTCCGCCCAGCGCTTTCACGTGCAGATATCCGATGCCCTCGGCCTCGAGGGCGCTCGGCAGCGTGTCTTCATTGAACTGCGGGTTCGTGCGCGAGCGGGCGAAACTGCGCACGTCGACGAGCAGTTCAATTCCGGAGTCCTTCAGCAAGCCGATGAACTCGGGCAGGCTTCGGGTCGAATGACCAATCGTGAAAAACGGCCGCGACATGACAGTGAGCACTCAGCGGATCGACAGCTACTTTGTCGCTCCGGACGGAGATTGATTCCCCGCTTTTCGCAACGACGCGACGGCGCGGCAGCGCGCCGGCTCGATCC
>JBCNPL010000343.1:0-3729 GCA_039593375.1 Paraburkholderia sp.
ACCCTGCGCACGCGCGAGTGGCATATCGGCTTGATTTTGCGGGGCGAAGGCGCAATTGCTGCGCTGCGATAATCGCGCGCGGATCTAGGGGTAAATCAGGAGGGGATAATGTGCGGTAACTGCTTACCGCACCGGCGGAAATCGAGGGGTGAGCAGCGCGCGATATGGCGCCGCTTCAAATGCGGAATGGGCTCAAGCGGCTTGCGCGGGCACCGTAGCGTCGGCGACGACGGGCGTTTGTTTCGGCGCGGCCTTTTTCGTCTTTCCGGCGCGGGAAGGCGGCTGGCAGGCGCCACAGACGACGTTGTGCTGCAACTCGTGCTTGTGCGCGATGAATTTGCCGCTGCAGCGACAGCACGGCGTCAACTGCAGCATGTCGGCGTCGAAGAACCGCACGAGGGTCCACGCGCGTGTGAGGTCGAGCACCGGCTCGCACTCGCCGTGCTTGCAGTGTTCGAGGTAGAGCCGGTAACCCTTCGTCAACGCATCGAGGTGAGAGCAGCCCGCCTCGTTTTTCAGAAAGAGGTACGTGTTGTAGAAGAGCGACGCGTGAATGTTCGCGAGCCACGTCATGTACCAATCGGCCGAGAACGGCAGCATGCCCTTGGGCGGCGATACCCCTTTGATCTCGCGATAGAGCCGAATCATGCGATCACGCGAGAGATGCAGCTCACTCTCGAGCACCTGCATGCGCGCGCCGAGCTCGATCAGCGCGATCGCTCGAAAAACCTCGTGCGCATCTTCGGTGAGACTCTTCTTCTGAGTCATGACGAGCTCCTTACGCAAACTGCTCCGCCGGTTGTCCCGCAAGCAGGATGGCCGTGTGCGTGGATGCGACCTCGGCGTTCTTCGCCGTCTGCGTCAACGCGCTCAGCATCGAGTGATCGCTGAACCGGAAGCTGCACAAGAGCTGTGGTGCCGACGCCAGCTTGAGGCATTGCGCAAGAGAAAGCCCAGCGAGCAGATCGGCCAGTTCCAGCGACAACCCCAGGCGGAACATTCCGATGGCTTTGTCCTCACGCAACATTCGTTGCGCAAGCATGATGTACGAAAGGTTTATTTCGCGGATAGAGTCCAGCGTCTCACTGCTGTGGTCCATTTCTCACGCTTCCAAAGCCCCGTTGGTTGTCCCGGTAATTTGTACCTTGTACTTTTTTCTCCTAGGGGATCCGCTTGGTCAGGGCGGAACCGATTTCCAGTTTGATACAAGATGTTACTTCTTGTAACAACCGGTGGAGGCATTGTACGAATACGTTTGCGTGAAATCAATCCCTTCCCAAAAATGTAGGAAAAAAGATACCTGTTGCTCTGCGGCAATTTTTTCATAAACATGTAACAGGAAAAGCTGACCGATTCGATAAGACGGTTGCAATTGAAAGACGAATGTAAGTTTCGTCTATGAATTGAAATCGTTCCCGGGGCAGGTATGTCGGAAAAAGTTGCACTCGTTCCGCGTCGCGCGGCCTTGAGCGGGCTTCAACGCTCAGATGGCGGCAGATGGTCTATCCCTTCCTCGGCATAGAGGTCATAGATGAGATCGAGCATCGAGCGAATGTCTTCGGATTCGTCGAGCAGGCGCATGCTCATGATGATCGGCGAGACGAGCTTCGGATCGTCGAGCTCCTGGTAGCTCACGTCCTCACGCTTGAGTCCGAGGACGCTCCGCGGCACGATCGTCACGCCGACGCCCGCGGCCACGAGACCAAGTGCGACTTGCAACTCGCGCGCTTCGAAGATATGCGTAGGCTCGAGCCCGCGATCGTGGAAAGCGGCGAGGACCTGGTCCGCGTAGCTCGGGCGCGGTGTCTTCGGGTAGACGATCAGCGTGTCACCCAGGAGGTCATGCAGTGTGAGCAGCGGCTTGGCCGCCGTAAGCGGATGATCGAGCGGCAGCGCGGCGATGAGACGCTCCTCGCGCAAGACGACGCGGCGCACGCTCGGATCCTCGAGCCGGATCCGGCCGAATCCCACGTCGATGCGGCCTTCCTTGAGCGCCTTCATCTGATCCATCGTCGACATCTCGTGAAAGCTCAGTTCGACGGCCGGGTTCTCCGCGCGGAACCGGCGAATGACTTTGGGCAGCATGCCGTATAGCGTCGAGCCGACGAAGCCCACCGAAAGACTGCGCTCGATTTTGCCCACGCGTTTCGTCATCGCCTCGAGCTCCGACATCTGGGCAAGCAGCTGCGTTGCGTGCGAATAGAAGAAACGGCCTGCATCGGTGAGCTTCAACGGACGCTGGTCGCGTTCGAAGAGCTGAACGCCCAGGTTTTCTTCGAGCTGCTGGATCTGCCGGCTGAGCGGCGGCTGCGCGATATGGAGCCGTGCCGCGGCGCGCGTGAAGTTGCGCTCCTCCGCCACGGCGACGAAGTAACGGAGATGGCGCAGCTCCATGAGCATACCTCTGGGATATCGAATGGATACTAAAACGGTGTTGGACGCCGCCGATTGGCGCTAATTATCCTTCAGTTACGGATCGCGGCCTATCGGCTCATACCTTTCGAGCATTGAGCGACCGCCCGCGAACGGCACATCGTCCGCCGTCCGTCCAAGACTCAACAGGAGAGAGACAATGATTCCGATCCATCCGGATCGCAGCCCTCGGCTTGCCCGAAGAATCGACGACTACCTCGTCGAAGATCGCGAGCGCGGCGATTACAGGCTGCATCGGAGCGCATTCACGGACCCGGTGCTTTTCGAGCTGGAGATGCAGACCCTCTTCGAAGGCAATTGGATCTATCTTGCGCACGAAAGCCAGATCGCCGAGAAGAATGACTACTACACGACCCACATCGGCCGGCAACCGATCTTCATCGCGCGCAATCGGCAGGGCGAGCTCGGCGCGTTCATCAACGCCTGCACGCATCGCGGCGCGATGCTTTGCCGGCGCAAGCACGGCAACAAGGCAACCTATACGTGCCCGTTTCATGGCTGGACATTCAACAACAGCGGCAAGCTTTTGAAGGTGAAGGATCCCGAAGAGGCAGGCTATCCCGAATGCTTCAACCGCGAGGGCTCGCACGACCTCCGGCGCGTGCCGCGTTTCGAGAACTACCGCGGGTTTCTTTTCGGCAGCTTGAACGCCGACGTGCCTCCGCTTGCCGAGCACCTCGGCGAGGCCGCGCGCATCATCGACATGATCGTCGATCAATCCGAGCACGGCCTCGAAGTGCTGCGCGGCTCGTCGACGTACACCTATGACGGCAACTGGAAGCTGACCGCCGAAAACGGCGCGGACGGTTATCACGTCTCGTCGGTGCACTGGAACTATGCGGCGACGACGAACCGCCGCAAGCAGGAGGCCGGGCGCACCGACGAGGTCCGCGCGATGGATGCCGGCAGCTGGGGGCGCCAGGGTGGCGGTTTCTATGCGTTCGAGCGCGGCCATATGCTGCTGTGGACGCGCTGGGCCAATCCCGAGGACCGACCCAACTATGGCCGGCGCGAGGAACTGGCCGGGCGTTGCGGCGCCGAGAAGGCGGACTGGATGATCCGCAACTCGCGCAATCTGTGTCTCTATCCGAACGTCTATCTGATGGATCAATTCAGCTCGCAGATTCGCGTGCTGCGGCCGCTTTCCGTCGACAGGACCGAGGTCACGATCTACTGCATCGCCCCGAAAGGCGAGCCTGACGAAGCCCGTGCTCATCGTATCCGACAGTACGAGGACTTCTTCAACGTCAGCGGAATGGCGACGCCCGACGACCTGGAGGAGTTCCGCTCCTGTCA
>JBCNPL010000344.1:0-3727 GCA_039593375.1 Paraburkholderia sp.
TAGTGCGTCCAGGAAAGGGGGAACCCCTCTGCAAGTTCTTGGAGTGACAATTTCCGAGTCGGTGATACGGATTTTCCTGTGGGCGCCGCAGTCGTCAATTTCCGAATCGGCGATTCGGAAATCGACAATCGGTTTTGGCATTTGGTCGGAGATGTGATTGGCAAACCGCTGCCGAGCATGGAATATGAAGCGCGGCTGCAAGCGCTGCTCGATCATCGCGTGGGGCTGTGGGATGTCATCGCGAAGGCGAAACGCGAAGGCAGTCTCGATAGCCGCGTTCGCGATCATGCGACGAACGATCTGGTCGCGCTGGTGGCCGCATTGCCGAATCTTGTTGCGGTTGCCTTCAACGGCGGCACCGCGGCGACGATCGGGATGCAGGCGCTGGCGGAAAGCCGCACGTCGCTCGATCTCATCAGACTGCCGTCGAGCAGTCCAGCCTATGCGGCCGTGCCTTATGCCGGGAAGTTGCGTGCGCGGGAGGCGTTGAGAAAGTGGCTGGCGGTGTAGTGTCGCCGAAAGCCGTTCGGAGCATATGAGGCTACATGGTCGCCCCGGCGCGGTTCAACGCACTTGTATGGGCGACCCGGACAGCGGATCCTCTGTGTCCTCAACTGCCATTCACCGTCAAAGTTCGAGTGCAAGAAACCGGGTTCCGTCTACCGGATTCTCGTAGTAGGGCTCGGTTTCAACGAACCCTAATCGCTCGTAAATGCGCTGCGCAAAACGGGTTTGCGGCACCGAGTCGAGAACCAGCGTCGAGAATCTCAACGTCTTCGCTTTCCGGATCACCGACGTAACCAGCGTTTCCCCGAGAGACAGCCCTCGGAATGCTTCGCGAACATAGAGCCGCTTGAGTTCCGCGGTCTTGTCCGTATGGCGAAGCAGCCCCGCGCAACCTGCGAGCTCGCTGCCGGCCTCGGCGACGAAGAACATGCCGGATGGCAGCGTATAAATGCGTTCGAACTCGTCCATTTCGGCATCGAATCCCCGGTACGACAGATCCATATCGAGCCAGCGGACATACTCGCGAATGATGGCGATGAGTTCGCGCGTATCGGTGGGGAAAACGGCTTCGCGGACGGTCGGCGTCGGCAATTGCATGGCCGTTCTCAGAGCCAGACGTCGTTTTCGACCGTTCTTTCGTTGACCGTATCTCCGGTGTTGACGACGCCCCGCGGTTCGATCAGCAGCATCTTCACCTCGGATTCGGCATACGGCTTGTGCTCGGTTCCTTTGGGAACCACCGCCATTTCGCCCGGACGCAGCTCGATCGAGCGATCGCGGAAGTCGATGCGCAGCAGGCCTTCGAGGACGATGAACGTCTCGTCCGTGTCGGCATGGCTGTGCCAGATGAAATCGCCGAGTATCTTCACGACCTTGAATTGATAGTCGTTCATTTCGGCAACGACGCGTGGCTGCCAGTGGCCGTCGATCTGACTGATCTTGTGGAGCAGATCGATGGTCTTGAGTTGGCCGCGTTGTGCGGGCGTCGGCTGGGAATCGGTGTGCATGATGGCTCCATTGGGGCAATACCGGTAACGGAGCTTAGGCCGACCGCCGGCGAGTGTCTTGAACGATCGTGCAAGCTCTGCGCTAGCCGGCGCGACGAGCGCCCATCATCGCCAGCCATCGCGCGGGAGGGAGTCCGTATGCGTCGCGAAAATGCCGGGTCATATGGCTCTGGTCGGCGAAGCCGGCGGCGGCCGCCGTATCCACGAGGGAAATGCCGCGCAGCATCATCGCGCGCGCGGCATCGAGCCGGCGCATGATCAGGTAGTGATAGGGGCTGGTGCCGTAAAAGGTTCGGAAGTCGCGCGACAGGCTCCAGCGGTCCTGTCCGCTGACGGCGGCAAGTTCATCCAGGGTGATGGCGCGGGCGCAAGACGCGTCCAGATATTCCCGCGCGCGTTGCGCCGCCGCGAAATCCGCGGACTTGCGCAGCGGTCGCGCGCCCGACGCGCGATTCAACGCGAGCGCGAGACCGGCGAGCGCGTCATCGCGTTCGAGCGGCTCCGCGTCGCCGTGCAATCGGCGCAGAGCTGTCTTCGTCGCTTCGAGCAGCCGTGGATCGTTCGTGACACCGCCTTCGACGAACGGCAGCGGCTGGCCGCCGAGGACTTCCTGGATCGCGGCGGGCTGTACGTAGAGCATTCGATAACGAAATCCCTCGTTCGTGCCAGCCTGACCGTCGTGCGCCTCGTCAGGATGCAGGACCATCGTCTGACCCGGCAGACTGCTGCGCAAGCTGCGCCGATAATGAAAGCACTGGACGCCTGCGAGAGTCAGGCCGATCGCGTAAGTATCATGCCGATGCATCGAGTACGCGTTGCCGTGGAAAAAGGCTTCGATGCGTTCTACTCCGTCGGTGGATTCCGAACGGGAGATCCAGTCTGATCGGTCATTCATGGTGTCGCCATCCATCGCACTCTCCGACTTCGTCTGGCGGATCCGCGGGAACATCCGCATCCGCTCATTGTATCGGTGCGGACGCGTCCGAAACGCCGGGATGGACCGGTTTCCGCGCGTCGGGCGCAGCGAAGCAGCGCTCGAGAAGTCTCGCGGCGACGCTCGGGACTTCGTTCCAGCGGTCGTCCTCGCTCACATTGATAACATCGAGCCAAAATCGACCATGATCGCACCGAGTCATTTGACCGGAGTGGTCAAAGGCTTGTCGCTGGTATCCACGACGAACACGGCAAGCAGCTTCGCGGGTTCCGTCTTGCTGGCGTTGCGGCTCACGCGGTGGAGAGCGCCCGGCTCCTCGAAGAAGCTTTCGCCTGCGTGATAGACGCGTTTGGGGCCGTCGTTCACTTGCGACTCGATAGCGCCGGAGACGACATAGGCATAGATGAAGGCCGATTTGGCGTGCTTGTGCGCGGGCGACGCCGCACCGGGCGCATAGTCGACGACTACAGCGATCAACGACTTGCCGGGAACGTTGGGAAGGGCGTGATTGAAGTTCGGTGTGACCGTTTCACCCTTGTCCTGCCCATCCGCGGGCAACGCGATAATCAACGCGAGCGCTGTGCAGACGGCACCGATGACGGGACGAAAGTCCATAAAGCGTTTCTCCTTGATGAACTCGTATTGTGGTTCTGCGCGGGTCCACAAGAAAGAACCAGGAACGAACAATATCGATGCACCATGATCCGCTGAGCCAGCCACTGAAATCCCAAGTCGGTGGGTCTGCGACAGCGCGGATAGCCAAACGGGTCGGAATGGGGAAGCAATCGGCGCCGCGGCGGCCGTGCGGCCGAGGAGCGGGGGCGTCGTGGCCGCCCGGGGAGTGCGTAGAATAGGGCGTTTCCGTTCGCGACTATAAGGCGCACGCATGGCAATGAAAAAAACCGACCTTGAAAAGAGCAAGGCGCTGAAACTGACCCATTCGATGAAGCAGACTCGTTCCGAGCGGTTCGGCAAAGGCGCGGCGGAGGCACAAGTCGACCGGCGTGAGCAGCGCAAGCTGGATCAGGCCAAAGGACTCGTGCCATTTGCATGCAAGCTCGATGGCGAGTTGGTGAGCATGCTCAAGGAGCGTGCCGCCAGTCACCCGGAAGGGATGACGGGCTTGCTCGATGATCTGCTGCGGAAAGCGTTGGCGGAGAATGGCGGCAACGCATGAGCACGGCCGAGAAAGCGTTCCTGTCATCGCCGTCGCGCCGCACCGACCGTTCGAGACGCGGGCAGGCGCGGTGCTATCCTCTCGTCCGTTCCAACGAGGCGC
>JBCNPL010000345.1:0-3726 GCA_039593375.1 Paraburkholderia sp.
GCTGCGCATCGAGAGCAACTGTGCAATCGTGATCGCATCGCCGTTGGGCACATCCGCTATGTATTTGCTGACAGGGTCGCTCAGGCTTAGCTTGCCCTCCTGAACGAGTTGCAGAATCACGGTGCCGGTCCATGTCTTCGTCACGCTGCCGACGCGAAAATGGGCATTTGTCGGTATCGGCGTATTGGTGCCTCGCACCGCGGTGCCAAACGATGCCAGCCAGTTACCGCTTGGCGATTGGACATAGACGACGGCGCCGGCCGTCATCGTGTCCACGAGCAGTTGATCGATCTGCGGCCGGGCTGCGGTCGCAAACGCCGGTTCGCTGGGTGAGTCGCCTCCGGAACAAGCGGAAAACGTCATTCCGATGACGACAGCGAGCGCATAAGGGAAGGCTGCGAACAGACACTTCGTTTGCAACAGCAAGCGGGAAATAGCCATCGCATTTTTCCTTCTCGTTCACGCTGCAATGCCTTCTCCGACGCGAGTCGACCGGACACTTCCCCGAACGCTCAAAAGTGCGCCGACACGCCGACGAGCTCGGACCCAACGGGCTACGGAAATAGACGCGCCGCCATGCCGCTAACGGGCGCAGCAGAGCTTTGCTCGTCTTGAGTTCGCGCGCTGAAGAACTATAGGCCTCGAATCGCCCCTACCCCTGCGATTTGCGCGGAAAAAGGCGATTGCGGCCGAAGCTATGTCCGTCGAAAAATAGGACGATTCAACGTGCGGACGATGCCGGCTGCGACGAGCGTTCTTTTTTCTGCTTCCGACGCGGAAAAAGCGTTCGAAGCCACGTATGACCGTTGACGACGATCAGCCCCGCGAATACCAGCACAGCGCCGCCCACGAATGCAGGCGTCAGTCGCTCGTGTAGCAGCACGACGCCCCACGCGACGCCGAACACCGGCGTCATGAACGCGAGCACGCCGAGGCGCGCCGCGAGATAGCGTCGCAGCATCGCGAACCAGACGAGAAAGCTCACGAAGCAAACGAGAAACGTTTGGAACGCGAGGCTGATCCAGACCATCGTCGTACTATGAAAACGCAACTCGCGAAAAACGACTGTGGCAGGCAGCAGAATCACGAATGCGCCTGCCAACTGATAGAACAGCGTTTGCGTGGCCGGCGCTTCGCTGAGCCGACTCACGCGCACGGCGACGGTTGTCATGCCCCATGCGGCGCCGCCACACAAACCCAGGAGGTCGCCCAGCAACCAGGTCGGGGTTCGCGCGATATCGCCCGTACCGAGAGTGGGCACGAGAAAAGCGATCGAGATGCCGATGAAAGCGAGCCCGAGCCCGCTCCATTGCAAACGCGACAATCGTTCGTCGGGCAGCCGCAAATGCAGGCCGATCGCCGCAAACATCGGTGCGGTATAGAGGAATACCACCATGTGCGACGCGCTCGTCCAATCCAGGCCCTTGGCCACAAACAAGAATTCGAGCGCGAACAGCGAGCCGATCGCGAGCGCGGGGCGCAGCATTGGCCCCGTCAGCCAGCGGTCCCGCGCGATAAAGCGTGCGTATAGCCAGACCAAAATAGCCGCCACGCCCGAACGCAGGGCGAGTTGCAGCATCGGCGACGCGTCCGCCCACGTTGCCTTGACCGCCACCTGCTGCAGGCTCCAGGTGAGGCACAGCGCTACCATCAGGACCGTAGCCCGGCCGTCGACCGTTTTTCTCATCGCACGCATCATCTCGAACAATCCGGGCGATAGTATTGACTGCGGGTTTTCGCGCTATATAGTGCAAAACTGACATTCGATCACGCGAGACCGCCAGACGATGAGACCCAAGGTGCCCGCCTCGGCGGAACATATTCGCTTGCCGCCGTTCACCGATACGCTGCCCGTGCCCGTGTTCTTCCGGACGGAGCACATGCCCGCGCATGCGAGCTATCCGATACTGCGGCACGCGTGGGGCGAGTTCGTCTATTCGTTCAGCGGCGTGACGGAAGTGACGGCCGGGGATCAGTACTTCCTTGCACCGCCGCATCTGGGATTGTGGATAGCGCCGGATACCGAGCACACGGGTTTCAACCATCAAGCGGCCGTGCATTGCTCGATGTACGTTCGCCGGGAGTTGTGCCACGGCATGCCCGATTACTCATGCGCGGTGATAGTGACGCCGCTGGTGCGTGCCATCCTCGAGCATTTGCGCGATCTCGGGAATACTTCCGAGATCGCGCCGGCCCGTGCGCGGCTGCTGCGCGTTCTCGTGGACCAGTTGTCCACATGCAGCACGACGGGCAGCTTCATTCCTCACACGGACGACGCGCAACTGAACGCCGTGCTGCAGCCGCTGCGCGACGATCCAGCCGACAATCGCTCGATTGCCGAGTTGGCGGTTGCGTTCAACTGGAGCGAACGCACGCTGATTCGCCGATGTCAGAGCGAACTGGGAATGTCGCTGACTGAATGGCGGCAGCGCTTGCGGATCGTCACCGCGCTGCCGATGCTCAGGGAAGGACGCAGCGTGGAAGCGGTCGCATTGGATCTCGGCTACGCATCTTCGTCGGCATTCATTGCTATGTTCCGCAGACTGATGGGCGTCAGCCCGAGGCGCTTTTTTGCCGCGGAACTGTCGTGAACGGCGATGATATTTTTTGCTTCCGAACAAACAACTCCACGCTATGGCGGCATTTGCGCGACATTGAGGGCGAACTCGGAATCGCGTTGCGCCACACACGCCGACGCTAGTCCTATTCGGATAGCGCACATACACGGCCGCTATGGCACGGTCTTCATCGGTGAGACCGCATGGCCAAGAGACGCGTAACCCTGCCGCAACAGCGATTCGATCGTCGCCCAATCGTTTTCCGTGACGGTGCCGGCTTCCTCGCGGGCATCGCGAAGGAGCATCGCCCGCGCACGTAGCCGGCCAAACTCCGAAGTCGAGCTCGCGGGCACCATATACAGGGCTGCCGCCGCGGCCGCACATGCATCAGCCAACGCCTCCGGCGGATAACGGTCGCGCTGCCTGTGCACGATCCACCATTCCAGTTCGAGCGCGGCCGCCCGATCGACGGCGAAACCGCGGTTGCCGGTGTTACGGATGATCGAGAAATAAGATTCCAAGGCTGGCAACGCTTTCATGTAGTCGCTGCGCGCTTCGCCCTCCTTGAACGTGAATGCGGCCGATGCTCCGTAATAAGCGCCGACGTACGACCTCAGCAAGGGGAAGTGGTACTGCGTGCGCAGGGCCTGCGCCAGTTCGAGAAAGAGCGCACCGTGCTCGCGGCCGTAGTAGGAGCGCCACATCTTCGCTTCGAGCGTCGCAGTCGCGATTGGATCGAAGTGGCTGAGGTCGCGATCGAGTGGCCAGAAGAGATCGGCGGCGACGTAGGACGCCAGCGCGGCAAGCAAGGCGAGGACCGTACGCCGCCGATGAGCCGGCCGCGCTTCGGAAGCCGGGCGGCGCCGCAACTCATCGCCGTCGATGTGCCCGGTCTGCTTCATTTTTTTGAGTTGCCCGGATGCTGGACACGCAATGAAAGACTTATTTCAGTACGCGCTCGAAGACCTCTCCCAGTTCCGCATCTTCGATTACGGGTGCGATCTCGAGGTGCATCAGATCGTTCCACGAGTAGGCGAATTCAGTCAGTTTCTTCACATCGTCTGCCTCGAGCAAGTCGAAGCCGCCGCCCAAATCGGCTCGTGTCCATCTGCCCAGCAGCTTGACACCGTCTGGCGGAAGGCCGCCGGTCTTCTGAAATCGCTCAATA
>JBCNPL010000346.1:0-3716 GCA_039593375.1 Paraburkholderia sp.
GCGTCGAAGGACGTCAGGTCGACGGCAACGATGTCGTCGCAGTGCACGATGCCCTTCTGCAAGCCCTGGAAAAGGCTCGGCGCGGCGACGGGCCGACGCTCATCGAAGCGCTCAGCTACAGGCTCGGCGATCATACGACGGCCGATGACGCAACCCGCTATCGCGACCCCGAGACCGTCCAACAGCAATGGGAAAGCGAGCCCATCGCGCGCTTGCGCAAGTACCTCGTGAAAATCGGGGCGTGGGACAAGGCGCGCGAGGAAGCGCTGATCAAGGTGGCAAGCGAGCAGGTCGAAGTCGCCGTCAACGAATACTTGTCGGTTGCACCGCCCGACGCGTCCGCGATGTTTTCGCATCTTTATGCCGCGCTGCCGCATGCGCTCGCCGAGCAGCTCGCGACAGCGCAGCACTTCGCGCCCGATAACGGGGAGCATCGACATGGCTGACCTGAATCTCGTCGAAGCCGTCAATGCGGCACTCGCGTATGAACTCGAGCACGACGATTCGGTCGTGCTGCTCGGCGAAGACATCGGTACGAACGGGGGCGTCTTCCGTGCGACGGTCGGCCTGCAAGCGCGCTTCGGCGAAGGGCGCGTGGTCGATACACCACTCGCCGAAACGGCCATCGCGGGGACCGCCGTCGGCATGGCGGCCATGGGGCTGCGCCCGATCGTCGAGATTCAGTTCGCCGGCTTCATCTACCCGACGGTCGACCACGTGCTCAATCACGCCTCTCGCCTGCGCCACCGCACGCGCGGGCGGCTCGCGTGCCCGCTCGTCATCCGCTCGCCCTGCGGCGCGGGCATTCACGCGCCCGAGCATCACTCTGAAAGTCCCGAGGCACTCTTCGCGCATATCCCCGGACTGCGCGTCGTCATGCCTTCGTCGCCCGAGCGCGCCTATGGCTTGCTGCTCGCGGCGATACGCGATCCCGATCCCGTCATCTTCCTCGAGCCGACGCGGCTCTATCGGCTCTTCAAGCAACCGGTCGAGGACAACGGAATCGCACTGCCGCTCGATACGTGCTTCATCGTGCGCGAGGGCGACGACGTTACGCTCGTGAGCTGGGGCGCCATGCTTCAGGAAGTGCAAGCGGCCGCCGAAGAGTTGGCCGCTGACGGCATCTCAGCCGAGATCGTCGACGTCGCTACGTTGAAGCCGCTCGATATCGATACGATCGTCGCGTCGGTCGCGAAAACGGGACGCTGCGTCATCGTTCACGAAGCGCCGCGCATGTGCGGCGTCGGCGCGGAGATTGCAGCGACGCTGGCGGAACGCGGTCTTTATTCGCTGCTCGCGCCCGTCGAGCGTGTCACCGGCTACGACGTGGTCGTACCGCTTCCCCGACTCGAACGGCAATACATGCCTGACGTCGAGCGGATCATGAGCGCGGTCAGGAAAACGCTCGAGGCATCGTCATGAAGATGTTCAAGCTGCCCGATCTCGGCGAAGGCCTGCAAGAAGCCGAGATCATCGAATGGCACGTCGACGAAGGGGACGAAGTCAAAGCCGATCAACCGCTGCTGTCGGTCGAAACGGCGAAGGCGATCGTCGAGATACCGTCACCGCAAGCGGGGCGCATCGCGAAGCGGTTCGGCAAAAAAGGCGACATCGTTCATCTCGGCGCGGCGCTCGTCGGCTTCGAAGGAGCCGATAGCGACGACGCGGGCACCGTGGTCGGCAGGATGCCCGAGGCGCCGGGAACGGCGCCTGCGACGCGCGAGCGCCCGGCGCCGGGCGCCTACGGCGGCCTCCCGGGTACCGGAGCCGGCTCTACCTCGATCAGAGCGACGCCGGCCGTACGCGCGCTTGCACGCAAGCTCGACATCGACCTCGCCATGGTGACGCCGTCGGGATTGGACGGCATCGTGACGTCGGCCGACGTCCAGCGCACGGCCAGGCTGCTCGCCGAACTCGGGCCGCCCGAAGAACTTCGCGGCGTGCGTCGCGCAATGGCGCAAAACATGGGGCGCGCGCAAAGCGAAGTGGCGGCCGCGACAGTCATCGACGACGCGGACATTCACGCTTGGCGGCCCAACACCGACGTGACGATTCGATTGATCCGCGCGCTCGTGGCGGGCTGCCGCGCGGAGCCCGGGCTGAATGCGTGGTTCGATGGGCGAGCCGCCCGGCGTCATGTGCTTTCGAAGATCGACGTCGGCATTGCCGTGGATTTGCCCGATGGTCTTTTCGTACCGGTATTGCGCGACGTCGCCCATCGCGATGCGGCCGATCTACGCGCGGGACTCGATCGGATGCGCGCCGATGTGAAGGCGCGCAAGATTCCACCCGAAGAACTACGCGGAGCAACCATCACGCTATCGAACTTCGGCATGATCGCCGGCAAATACGCGGCGCCCATCGTCGTGCCGCCGACGGTGGCCATCCTCGGCGCGGGGCGCATGCATGACGAGGTCGTGGCCTGCGAAGGCAACGCTGCCGTTCATCGCGTGCTGCCGCTCAGCCTGACGTTCGACCATCGCGTCGTGACGGGCGGAGAGGCTGCGCGTTTTCTCGCGGCTGTAATCGGCGATTTGCAGCAGGCACTGTAAACCGGACGACGGGCTGCGCGAAACCCATACCGGGTAGATCGCCCGGCACATGAATTGCGGACAACGGGCATGCCGCGGCGACAGCCGTGCCCCATTTCTCCATTCGTGCGAGGGCGATATGTTAGGAACCATTCTGATCATCGTGCTGATCCTTCTGCTGATCGGCGCCTTCCCGGCCTGGCCTTATAGCCGCGGTTGGGGCTACGGGCCGACCGGCGGGCTAGGCCTCATCGTCATCATTGTCATCGTGCTCGTTCTTTTAGGGCGAATCTAGCCACGCGTTGCTGACCGTCATCGTCCGTGCCGCCGCAAGACGCTTCGAGAGCCGGCACGGACGTTGCACAACGTTTCGTTCGATATCCTGGCCCTCGCGGCAAGGATCCCTCATCGACCAACACGGAATGCGGAATGCGAATCGCGCAAGTCGCAACGCTGTATGAAAGCGTCCCCCCGCGCGCTTATGGCGGAATAGAACGCGTCGTTTCCTGGTTGACCGAGGCGCTTGTCGAACGAGGCCACGACGTCACGCTGTTCGCGAGCGGCGATTCGACGACGCGCGCGCGTCTCATCGAGGCCTGTCCGACCGCGCTTCGTCTCATCGAGGATACGGCCGACCCGCAAGCCTTTCATTTCGCCATGCTCGAACGCGTAGTGCGAACGTCGGAAGAGTTCGATCTCGTCCATTTTCATACGGACTACCAAGGATTTCCGTTCGCGCGCCGATTGGCTTGTCCGCATCTGACGACGCTGCACTGGCGCCTCGACGTACCGGGTCTCGCCCCGCTTTACCGCGAGTTCTCCGATCTTCCGCTCGTGTCGATCTCGCAGGCCCAGCGCGCGCCGCTGCCCTGGGCCAATTGGATCGGTACCGTTTATCACGGACTGCCCGACCGTCAAATGCGCTTTTCCGCGGAAGGCGGCGATTACCTTGCGTTTCTCGGCAGGATTGCACCAACCAAACGGCCCGACCTCGCCATCGAAATTGCCGAACGCGCCGGCATACCGATCAAGATCGCGGCCAAGATCGACAACGGCGATCGCTGGTACTACGACGGCAGCATCGAGCCGCTCTTTCGTGACCCGCTCGTCGAATATCGCGGGGAGCTCGGCGATCATGAAAAGGGCGACTTCCTCGCCCATGCGCGCGCTCTGTTGTTTCCGGTC
>JBCNPL010000347.1:0-3695 GCA_039593375.1 Paraburkholderia sp.
CTTCCCAATTCGACCCGACGCCGACCTCCGCCACGAGCGGCACCTTGAGCTCCGCGACGCCGCACATCAGTTGAGGCAGCTTCTCGCGAATGGTCGGGAGCTCGTCTTCGGGTACTTCGAGCACGAGCTCGTCGTGAACCTGCATGATCATCCGGCTCCCCGCGTTCTCGCGCTCGAGCCAGTCCTGCACGGCGATCATCGACATCTTGATGAGATCGGCGGCCGTGCCCTGCATCGGCGCGTTGATCGCGGCCCGTTCGGCCGCCTGCCGGCGCGGGCCGCTGCCGCCGTTGATTTCCGGCAGCCAGAGGCGGCGGCCGAATACCGTTTCGACGAAACCCTTGTCCTTGGCGCTCATGCGCGTGTCGTCCATATACCGCGCGACACCGGGATAGCGGGCGAAGTAACGGTCGATATAGAGCTTCGCCGCGTCGCGCGTGATGCCGAGATTCGACGCGAGGCCGAACGAGCTCATCCCATAGATCAGGCCGAAGTTGATGACCTTCGCGATGCGGCGCTGATCGCTCGTCACTTCGAGCGGCGTCACGCCGAAGACTTCGGACGCCGTCGCGCGGTGGATGTCCTCGCCGTTCGCGAACGAACGCAGCAGCGATTCGTCGCCCGAGATATGCGCCATGATCCGCAGCTCGATCTGCGAGTAGTCGGCCGAGACGATCTTGCGGCCCTCGGGCGCGATGAACGCCTCGCGGATGCGGCGGCCTTCGGCCGTGCGCACCGGGATGTTCTGCAGATTCGGATCGTTCGAGGCGAGCCGTCCCGTTACCGCGACGGCTTGCGCATAGTTCGTATGGACGCGCCCGGTGCGCGGATTGACCATGCGCGGAAGCTTGTCCGTATAGGTCGACTTCAGCTTCGACAAGCCGCGATGCTCGAGCAGCAGCTTCGGTAGCGGATAGTCTTCGGCGAGCTTTTGCAGCACGTCTTCGTCCGTCGACGGCGCGCCGCTCGGCGTCTTCTTGATGACAGGCAGTTGCAGACGCTCGAAGAAGATCTGGCCGATCTGCTTCGGCGAACCGAGATTGAACTCGCCGCCCGCCAGTTTGTAGGCCTCGGCTTCGAGCTCGACGAGGCGCGTCGCGATCTCGCTGCTCTGGCGGCGCAAGCGCTCGCTGTCGATCAGCACGCCGTTGCGCTCCATCTTGCGCAGCACACGCGAAGTCGGAATTTCGATATCGCGGTAGACGCGCAACAGGCCCGGCTCGCACTCGATGCGCGGATAGAGCGCCGCATGCAGCTGGTACGTGACGTCCGCGTCCTCCGCCGCGTATTCGGCCGCCGTCGCGAGCGGCACCTCGTCGAAACAGAGCTGCTGCGCGCCCTTGCCGCAGACGTCCTCGTACTTGATCGTCGCGACCCCGAGGTGACGCATCGCGAGGCTGTCCATGTCATGCGACCGGTGCGACTCGAGCACGTACGATTCGAGCAGCGTGTCGTGCTCGACCCCTTGCAGCGCAATGCCGTGGTTGAGCAGCACCTGCTCGTCGTATTTGAGGTGCTGGCCCAGCTTCTTCTTCTCGGGGTTCTCGAGCCATGGCTTGAGCTTCGCGAGCACTTCGTCGCGCGGCAGTTGCTCGGGATGGTCCGGGCCCCGATGCGCCACGGGGATATACGCGGCACAGTTGGCCTCGACCGCGAGCGAAAGACCGACGATCTCGGCCGCCATCGGGTCGAGCGAGGTCGTCTCGGTATCGAACGAGGTGATCGGCGCCGCGTCGATTCTCGCGAGCCACGCATCGAAGTGCTCCCACGTCTGCACGGTTTCGTAGCGGCGCGGCGCCTCGACCGTCGGCGCGGGAGCGGCCGCCAGCACGTTGGCCGCTTCGGGCGTGACCTCCTGCGCTTCCTCGACTCGCTCGATGAGCGTTTCGACCTCGCGCAGCCAGGTGCGGAACCCGTAGCGCATGAACAGTTCGCGCAGATCGAGCGGCGATTCGGGCCGCGTCGGCAGTGTCTCGTCGATCGACGCGACATGATCCTTCAAGTCGCAGGCGCGCTCGACCGTCACGAGTTTCTTCGCGAGCGGCAGAAAATCGAGCGCGCGGCGCAGATTCTCGCCGACGGCGCCCTTGATTTCGGCGGCGTTCGCGATGACGCCCTCGAGCGTTTCGTATTGCGAGAGCCATTTGACCGCCGTCTTCGGACCGCATTTGTCGACGCCCGGCACGTTATCGACGGTATCGCCGATAAGCGACAGGTAGTCGACGATCCGCTCCGGCGGCACGCCGAACTTCGCGATCACGGCATCGCGATCGAGCGTTTCGTTGGTCATCGTGTTGACGAGCGTGACGTGGGGGCTCACGAGCTGCGCGAGATCCTTGTCGCCCGTCGAGACGAGGACGTTCATCCCCTCGCGTTCCGCCTGCGCGGCCAGCGTGCCGATGACGTCGTCGGCCTCCACGCCGTCCACCATGAGCAGCGGCCAGCCGAGCGCGCGCACGGCGAAATGGATCGGCTCGATCTGTTTCGCGAGGTCCTCGGGCATCGGCGGACGATGGGCCTTGTACTCGGGATACCAGTCGTCGCGAAACGTCTTGCCCTTGGCGTCGAACACGCACGCGCTATACTCTGCCGTGACATCCTTGCGCATGCGCCGCAACATGTTGACGATCCCATAGAGCGCACCTGTCGGTTCGCCGTCAGGACCGCGCAAGTCAGGCATCGCGTGGTAAGCCCGATAGAGATAGCTTGATCCGTCGACCAACACCAGGGTCTTACCTTTAAGGTTTCGTTCCACAAGCATTATGAACAAGACTAGAAAAGTGATTCCGAGTCTGCGATCGCTCGCAGATCAAGAACGCGCAACGGCCAAGAAGGCCCGCGCATCGTGGCAGATGTTCACGATTATGGCAGAGTTCATCGAGGCGACCGAGTACCTCTCGGAGATCCGCCCGGCCGTCAGCATCTACGGCTCGGCGCGCCTCAAGCCGAACTCGCCGTACTACAAGCTGACGATGCAAATCGCGCGCAAACTGTCCGACGCCGGCTTCGCCGTCATCTCCGGCGGCGGCCCCGGCATCATGGCGGCCGCGAATCGCGGCGCGCACGCGGGCAAGGCCCCGTCGGTCGGGCTCAACATCGAGTTGCCGCACGAGCAGTCGGGCAACCAGTGGCAGGACATCTCGCTGCGCTTTCGCCACTTCTTCACGCGCAAGGTCACGTTCGTCAAGAACTCGGACGCCGTCATCGTCATGCCGGGCGGCTTCGGCACGCTCGACGAGCTCGCCGAAGTCCTCACGCTGATCCAGACGAAGAAGTCGCGCCACGTGCCGATCATCCTCGTGGGCGGCGAGTTCTGGAAAGGGCTCCTCGACTGGTTCCAGAACTCGATGGTGCCGATGGGGCTCATCAGCCCCGGCGACATGAACCTGATGAAGGTCATCGACGACCCGGACCAGGTGCTCGAAGCGGTGCTCTCGTTCTACGAGGATCGCGAAGAGCCGCAGCCGCAGACAGTCAAGGCCGAAGAGGACCGGATGTTCTATCTCTGATCACCGAGTGCCGGCGGGTGGAATCGCCAACTTCTTCGGAATCCTCAGAAGTAAGGCGACTTGGACGAAGTAGATGCTTCATGGCACCCGTTGCGCCGGGCGAAGGCTTGCAAAATGGGCCATCGTGCTCTAGAACCGAGCTAGCACCTTTATAGGGTATCCGCCCGAAGCGACGGGCGGCACCAT
>JBCNPL010000348.1:0-3694 GCA_039593375.1 Paraburkholderia sp.
TGGGCGAAGAAGGAAGAGCAGGACGCCTACCTGCACATGCTGGAGGAAGCCGAGAAGCGCGACCATCGCAAGCTCGGCCGCCAGCTGGACCTTTTTCACCTGCAGGACGAATCGCCGGGCATGGTGTTCTGGCATCCGAAGGGCTGGACGCTCTGGCAACAAGTCGAGCAGTACATGCGTCGACGCGTGAACGCGGACGGCTATCTCGAGATCAAGACGCCGATGATCATGGATCGCTCGCTCTGGGAAGCGTCGGGCCATTGGCAGAACTATCGCGAGAACATGTTCACGACCGAGTCGGAGAAACGCGACTATGCGATCAAGCCGATGAACTGCCCGGGCCATGTCCAGGTGTTCAAGCATGGCCTGCGCTCGTATCGTGATCTGCCGCTGCGCTATGCCGAATTCGGCTCGTGTCATCGCAACGAGGCGTCCGGCGCGCTGCATGGACTCATGCGCGTGCGCGGCTTCGTGCAGGACGACGCGCACATCTTCTGCACGGAAGATCAATTCATCGCCGAGTCGATCAAGTTCAACACGCTCGCGATGGGCGTCTACCGCGATTTCGGGTTCGAGCAGATCGACATCAAGCTCTCGCTGCGGCCCGAGCAGCGCGCCGGCACGGATGAGATCTGGGACAAGGCGGAAGATGGGCTGCGCCATGCACTGAGGGCCTGCGGCCTGCAGTGGGAGGAGCTCGACGGCGAGGGCGCGTTCTATGGTCCGAAGATCGAGTACCACATCAAGGATGCGCTCGGTCGATCATGGCAGTGCGGCACGCTGCAGCTCGATATGGTGCTGCCGGAGCGGCTCGGCGCCGAGTATGTCGCCGAGGACAACAGCCGGCGCCGGCCGGTCATGCTGCATCGCGCGATCGTCGGATCGATGGAGCGTTTTCTCGGCATCCTCATCGAGCACCATGCGGGCGCGATGCCGGCGTGGCTCGCGCCGGTGCAGGCCGTCGTGATGAATATCGCCGAAAGTCAGGCCGAATACGCCAGCGGTATCGCCCAATCGTTGCAAAAACAAGGAGTTAGGATCGAGGCCGATTTGCGCAACGAGAAAATTAGCTATAAAATACGCGAGCATACGCTCGAAAAGGTGCCGTATCTGCTTGTAGTCGGTGACAAGGAGCGTGATGCACAAACGGTAGCCGTGCGTGCCCGTGGCGGTGTGGATCTGGGCGTCATGCCGATCGACACCTTCGTTGAGCGCCTGCGTCAGGATATCCAGGCCTTCAAGTGAAGCCACTTCGGCAGCGCGGCTCGTTTTTTTAATCTTTAGAGGAAACGGAACATCGCTACTGATAAGTCGCATCGCATCAACGGTGAGATTACGGCACCCGAGGTGCGTCTGGTCGGAGTCGACAACGAACCGCTCGGCATCGTGAAACTGGCAGACGCTTTCCGGCTGTCGGAGCAGCAGGACGTGGATCTGGTGGAAATCGCTCCCCAGGCTTCTCCGCCTGTTTGCCGTCTGATGGACTATGGCAAGTTCAAATACCAGGAATCGAAGAAGCAGCACGAGGCCAAGCTCAAGCAGAAGGTCATCCAGGTCAAGGAAGTGAAGTTCCGGCCGGGGACCGATGACGGCGATTACAACGTCAAGCTGCGCAACCTTGTGCGCTTCCTCGAGGACGGCGACAAGACGAAGATCACGTTGCGTTTCCGCGGGCGCGAAATGGCGCACCAGGAAATCGGCATGCGGATGCTCGAGCGCTTGCGAACCGACCTCGACGAAGTCGGCCAGGTCGAGCAGATGCCGAAGATGGAAGGGCGCCAGATGATCATGGTGCTCGCGCCAAAAAAGAAGAAGTGAGACGTGCGGCGTGCCGGGCGGCTCTTTCGTGAGCCGACGGTGCGCGGTGAGTCGTGAAGTTTTATGTAGGGCCGGAAAAGCAGGTTTCGGAAGCACGTCGGACTTCGAGGTGTTTCCAGAAAGCGCGGCGGCCGGTATCGGTGCGTCGCAAACAAGTGGACTGGGTTTCGAAGGGCGGTTGAAGGGCTTTTTGCCGGCCGCACACCCATCGCCATCTAATAAATGGAGTTGTTCGTCATGCCTAAGATGAAAACCAAGAAGAGCGCTGCGAAGCGCTTCGTGGTGCGTCCGGGCGGTACCGTCAAGCGCGGTCAAGCCTTCAAGCGCCACATCCTCACGAAGAAGACCACGAAGAACAAGCGTCATCTGCGCGGTTCGGCCGCCGTCCACGATACGAATCTGGACGCCGTTCGCGCAATGCTGCCGTTCGCTTAACCTCAACCGCAACTCATAGGAGAGAAACATGCCTCGAGTCAAACGTGGGGTTACAGCACGTGCCCGCCACAAGAAAATCATCAATCTCGCGAAGGGCTATCGTGGCCGCCGCAACAACGTGTTCCGCATTGCCAAGCAAGCGGTCATGCGTGCGGGCCAGTATGCCTATCGCGATCGTCGCAACAAGAAGCGCGTCTTCCGTGCATTGTGGATCACGCGTATCAACGCGGCCGTCCGTCAGCACGACATGACGTACAGCGTCTTCATCAACGGCTTGAAGAAGGCCTCCATCGAGCTCGACCGCAAGGTGCTGGCCGATATGGCTGTCTTCGACAAGGCTGCTTTTGCCGCGATCGTGAAGCAGGTGAAAGCCGCCGTAGCAGCCTGATTGATAGACTGCGTGGTTCGTGGCGGCGATATCGGCGGGAAGCCGACATCGCCGCGACAAAAACGGGGGCTCCTCACCGAGCCCCCGTTTTTGTTGGCGGACGAACCGCATCGCTAAACATTTCTCGACGTTGAAATGAAGGGATCAATGGATCTGGATCAGATAGTTGCCGACGCGCGAAAGGCCTTCGGTGAAGCGGCCGATAGCGTCACGCTCGAAAACGAGAAGGCGCGCTTTCTTGGCAAGTCGGGTGCGCTGACCGAGCTTCTCAAAGGGCTCGGCAAGCTCGATCCCGAGCAGCGCAAGACGGAAGGCGCACGCATCAACGTCGTCAAGCAGCAGGTCGAAGCGGCGCTCGCCGCGCGCCGCGAAGCGCTGGCCGAGTTGCTGCTGAACCAGCGTCTCGCCGCGGAAGCCGTCGATGTCACGCTGCCGGGACGCGGCCAAGGCGTGGGCAGTCTGCATCCGGTGATGCAGACTTGGGAGCGTGTCGAGCGGGTCTTCGGCTCGATCGGTTTCGATGTCGCCGACGGCCCCGAAATCGAGACCGACTGGTACAACTTCACGGCGTTGAACAGCCCCGAGAACCATCCGGCGCGCTCGATGCAGGATACGTTCTATATCGACGGCAACGACGCGACCGGCCGTCCGCTGCTGCTGCGCACGCATACGAGTCCGATGCAGGTCCGCTATGCGCGCAGCAACAAGCCGCCCATCAAGGTCATCGTGCCGGGCCGAACCTATCGCGTCGACAGCGACGCGACGCATTCGCCGATGTTCAATCAAGTCGAGGGGCTTTGGATCGACGAGAACATCAGCTTTGCCGACCTGAAGGGCGTCTATACCGATTTCCTCAAGAAGTTCTTCGAGCGCGACGACATTCTCGTACGCTTCAGGCCTTCGTACTTCCCGTTCACGGAGCCGTCGGCCGAGATCGACATGAAGTTCGAGGAAGGCAAGAACGCCGGCAAGTGGCTCGAGATCTCGGGCTCGGGCCAGGTTCATCCGAACGTGGTCCGCAACATGGGCCTGGACCCGGAGCGCTACATCGGC
>JBCNPL010000349.1:0-3690 GCA_039593375.1 Paraburkholderia sp.
CTGCATGGCGAGCGCGGCGCCGGCGTCGGGAGGGAGGTTGGCGTCGATCGTCGTCTCGAGCGACGGATCGAACAGCAACCCGGCTTCGAAAAACGCTCGCCTATAGCCGAGCGCGCGCTGCGCGATGCTGTAGTGCGCGAGCGAGCCGCCAAGGAACGCGACGCGCGTGCGGTTCAGCGCGAACAGATGCTGCATCGCGAGTGCCGCGCCGGCGCTGTTGTCGAGGTTGACGGAGCGGAGATTCGGCGCCCAGAGGTCGATCAGCACGAGCGGCCGGCCCATGGCCACGAGCGCGGCGAGCGTTTCCGGCTCGACGAAGCCCGCGACGGCGATCGCGTCGGGCGCATGCAGGCGCAACTGCTCGACGATGTCTTCGGTGGGGCCGGCCGTCAGCAGCGAAGGAACGATGCCGTGCGCGCGGCACGCGTTCTCGACGCCGTGCAGCACATGCGAAAAGAACGGGCTCGCGGCGAAGTTGTTGTGCTGGCGGTGCAGCAGGAACGTCAGACGACGGATGCGCGGGCGCAACTGCGCCGCGTCATAGCCGAGCCGCCGCGCCGTGTCGACGACGCGCACGCGCGTCGCCTCGGAAAGGCCCGGCTGGTTTTTCAGCGCGCGCGACACCGTGCCGATCGACACGTTGGCTGCGCGGGCAATGTCGCGAATGGTCGTGGCCATCGTCCGTCTCTGAGTTCGTCGCTGCGGATCGCGCCGATTGTATAGTAAAAACCATCGAAATCTGCCCTCGAAACGTTGGGGAATTCCTGGGGGCTTTGTGGGGCGTGTGAGGTGGAATGCAAAGTTGTTTAGTAAATAAAACTAAACAAATCGACGAAACGCAATGGCAATGCGCCGGACCGCCCCGGCTTTCGGGCCGGGGCGGTGATCGAAGAGGGCGTGTGACGCGGAAGAGGGCAGCGCCGCGACGGCGCTAATCGAGCGCCATGGCGGCACGCGGCGCCGCCATGGCGGTTTCGTGCGGATGGAGGACGGCGGCGCCCGCGTCGATCTCGAGCACGAACAACCCGCTCGCTTCCTGTTTGGCTCGGTGTTTCGCGAGCGCCGCGACCGAGGCGATTTCCTCGCTGCCGTAGCGGGCGCGGCTCTCGGGCGCGGGTTTTACGCGCACGCAGCCGATCGCCATCGTGACGAAGCCGAAGAACGTCGGATTGCCGCGCCGGTCCTCGCCGTGAATGCCGCCCGCTTCGCGGTCGTCGTCGGCGTAATAGCGCAGCGCGCCCGAATTGAACGTCGCGATCGCCGAGGCGGCGCGCTCTTGCCAGTCTTCGCTCTGAAAAAGGATCAGAAAGTCGTCTCCGCCCACGTGCCCGAGAAAATCCCGCATCGGGTCGCATACTTGCGCGAGCACGGCGGCGGAGAACTTCAGCACTTCGTCGCCCTGCCAATAGCCGTAACGGTCGTTGAAGGGCTTGAAGTGATTGAGATCGACGTAACAGGCGTGGAACTCGGCGTGATGCTCGACGAGCCGCGCGATGTGCGAGCTGATCGGGATATTGCCGGGCAGGAACGTGAGGGGGTTCGCATAGCGCGCCGCTTCGATGCGGACTTCCGTGACGGCACGCACCAGGCTCTCGCCCGTGCCGAGGCCGAGGTACTTGCCCTGATCGGTAATGACGAAGCCGTCGGCGAGGTAGCGTTGGTCGTCGCTCGCGAGCAGCTTGGCCATCTGCTCGACGGTCATCGATTTCTCGATGACGACGGGCGATGCGTTGGCGAACAGCATGCAGGGACGCTTGCCGAAGAGCTCGCGATGATAGGGCAGCGCGTAGCGGTCCATGAAGCTGCGGCGATTGATGAGTGCGACGGGCTCGCCGTTTTCCACGACGGCCAGCGCATGCAGGGCCGGCAAGCGATTGAAAAGATCGAGCACGTCGTTGTTGCTCGCGCTGCGGTCGAGCGCGGGAGCCTGCACGAGCATCTTCGCGGCCGCCATGCCGCCCGACGGCGACCCCGGCATGGCGCTGCGCCTCGCGCCCGGAAATACGGCGATGTGTCCGGCGCCGAGCGCGTCCTTCGCCGCGTCGGAGACGGCGCTCGACGCGCGCGCCTGCGGACGCCCGAAGAAGTAGCCCTGTCCGAACGCGATGCCCATGTCACGC
Source organism: Paraburkholderia sp. (assembly GCA_039593375.1). GTDB lineage: Bacteria > Pseudomonadota > Gammaproteobacteria > Burkholderiales > Burkholderiaceae > Trinickia. The sequence continues at coordinate 2,121 of JBCNPL010000349.1, forward strand.
ACGACGATGAGGTCCGCTTCCTTTTCGATCCCCTCCGCGACGAGCCGCGCGCCGCTTGCGCCCGCGAAATGCTGCATCGCGCGCACGGCCTCGAACTTGAGCGGGTCGTTTGCGATGTCGTCGATGAAAAACCGGTCGATCTTGACGACGTCGGGCTGAAGCCGGACCCAGAGGTTCATGCTCGCATTGGCCGTGCCGTAGTCGTCGAGAGCGAACTGCGCGCCCGTTTCGCGCAACGCCGCGACGATCGGCTCGAAGCCCGACACGTTGTCGATCGCGCATTGCTCGGTGAGCTCGAGCACGATGCGCTCGATGGGGAGGCCTTGGCGGCGGAGCCAATCGGCCGCGTGCCGGCGCGTGCGGCCGAGCGAGACGATCGCTTCGGCGCTGAAATTCAGGAACAGCTTGCCCTCGCAGCTCAGATCGGCGAAGGCGGCGACACAAGTCGCGGCGGCCGCATGCTCGAGCTCGACCGACAAGCCTTCGCGCGCCGCTCGCGCGAAAAGCGCGCCGGGCGACTCGAGCGACGTGCCGGCGGGCCCGCGTATGAGGCCCTCGTAACCGAGGATCGTGCCGCCGCCGAAGTCGACGATCGGTTGGAAGACCGCGGACAACGCGCGTCCCTCGATGAGCTCGGCGATCTTCGGCTCATTCGGCGGCGAAAGATGTGATGGCATGGGAGGGCAATTAGGCGTACCGGTACGACTGTCGGCTTAACGACCGAAATGCTTGAGAGTTGAATGAATTTTTTATGAAGCACTGCACCGCCGTGGTGCGCGCGGTTCTTGCCATTCGTGGCAGTCGTGCCGTAGCGGCTCAGTCGGTCACGCGTTCGCGCGAATGCGGCTCGTCGCCCTGGGCCCCGGCGTCTTGCACCGGCGCGCCCGGTCCGCCGCGCTGCGCGCTCGGGTCGCCTTCCGGCCGCTGCGCCGCATCTGTCATCGTCTGCTCATGCTCGGGCGGGCGCGGCGCGATCACGACGCGATTGCGGCCGCTTCCCTTCGCGTCGAGCAGCGCGGCGTCGGCGCGGCGAATCACACGATCGATCTGCTCGCCGCGCAGGTGCTGCGCGACCCCGACGCTGATCGTCAGCGCCACTTCGAACTGCCGCATTTCCTCGATCCGCTTGCGCAGCCTCTCGGCCGCGCGGGCCGCGTCGATCTGGTCGCTGCCCGGCAACAGCGCGACGAATTCCTCGCCGCCGAAGCGGCCGCAGACATCCGTGGGGCGGAGGCTGTCCTGGATCGCGCGGGCGATGAGCCGCAGCGCGCGGTCGCCGGCGTCGTGCCCGAACCGGTCGTTGACGGACTTGAAGTGGTCGGCGTCGATGTAAAGCGCCGAGAGCGGCTGACCCATGCGCTCGGCGCGATGGATGAGGCGCCGGCCGAGCTCGAACACGCGGCGTCGGCGTGGCAGCTGGGTCAGCTCGTCGATGTCCGCGAATGCGCGTAGCTGCAGCTCGAGGCGAAAGTTCTTTTTCTGCGAACGCAGCGCGAACAGATTCGTCACGAGACTCGTCGAAATGGCCGCTACGATCGAGAGGACGACGCCGAGCCGCTCCGGCGCCGGT
>JBCNPL010000035.1:0-15653 GCA_039593375.1 Paraburkholderia sp.
CCGATCACGTCGGCTGCCCGGCTGCCTTGCTTGCCGATCCGGTAAAGCGCCTGCCGGACTTCCTCTAGCTCGGGCGGTTCGTGAGCCAGCCAATTGAGCGCGGCCCGCGCGTCGGTGACGATGGCCGCGATCGGCTGGTTGACCTCGTGAGCAATGGCCGCGCTCAGTTCGCCGAGCGCCGTCACACGTGTGACGTGCGCGAGTTCGGCGCGCGCATTGTGCAGTTCCTGCGAGGCCCTGCGCAATGCGGTGACGTCCATGACGGCGCCGATGAATTCCAGGCCTCCCGAGTCGTCTCGCGCCGCATGGGCTACGCCTCGAATGTCCTTCACGCGTCCGTCCGGCATGAGCAGTCGGTGATCGACCTCCCAATCCTTGCCTTCGCGCGCAACGCTTTCGAGAAACTGCCGCAGAAAGTCTCGATCGTCGGGATGCGTGCGCGCGAGGGCAAGCTCGACGCTCGGCTTCACCGCCGGATCGCATTCGTAAATCCTGAAAGTCTCGGCGGACCAGACCAGCTCACCTTTCGCCACGCGCCAGCCGAAGCTGCCCGTGCGGCTGAGCCGCTGTGCTTCGGCCAGATACATTTCGCTCTGCCGCAGCGCATCTTCGGTCCTTCTTCGCTCGGTGATGTCCTCGCAGGCAACGAGCACGAGAAAGCCATTCCCCCGCTTCACGGCCTTGGCGTTTTCACGCACCCAGAGCACCGTGCCGTTTTTTCTGATTTTGCGGACTTCCCAGTTGTGCGGCTGTCCCGGATGTTCGAGACAAACGGCCATGTTCCGGAGCACGAAGGGGCGGTCTTCTTCGAGAAAAACGCCGAGGACCGGCTTGCCGACGAGTTCGTTCACTTCATAGCCCAACTGCGCGGCGCCGAACGCGTTGACGGAGAGGACGATGCCCTTCTCGTCGACCATGAAGTACATGACCGGGTTGTGCTCGAAGACCTCCCGCCAATGGGCTTCGCTGTCGCGCAGCGCATCTTCGGCGCGCTTGCGATCCTCCACTTTTCATCCCTCCGCCACGGGGAGCCGTGGGCAAAACCGCCGCGCGCGTCACACCGCGGCAGGCTTCGTCGGTCCCGAACCCGCTATACGAGGAATCGTAACGCCATACGTCAGTATGATGTGCGCCCGGCCGCTCGGGGATTACGCTTAGGCTTCAAGTACTTTCGACGGATGCGGCCGTAGGCGGCCCACTGTCATCAGAACGCACCTATGCTTTCCGCCCGAACTATCACGATTGTCGACGACGACGAGGCCTCGCGACATGCGCTCGCGAGCCTCGTACGCTCGCTCGGCTGGTCGGCGACCGCCTTCGAATCGGCCGAGCAATATCTGCGGGTTCGACTGCAGCCGACCGCCGTCGCGCCGACATGCCTGATTTCGGACATCAAGATGCCCGGCATGTCGGGCATCGAATTGCACGACCGCTTGTCGGCTTCCGGGCTCGCACCGCCGACCATCTTCGTCACCGCGTTCGCGACCGATGCACTGCGCGAGCAAATCGCCGCGCGCGGCGCATTGGCGCTGCTCGAAAAGCCCGTGGACGCTCAAGCGCTCGCGCACTACCTGACGCTTGCCGCCGGGGTAGCCACGGGCGACCGCTGAGTCCCGTCGAAGAGCGCACCCGACCGGCGGCGCACGGCGCGATGCCGCCGACTTTACGACGTCCGCGTTCGATGAGGCTCGACGCCCAACGCTTCCGCCTTCCGGACCAGATCCGGCACCGAGCGCGCCGCCATTTTTTTCATCACCTGTCCGCGATGGATCTTGACGGTGATTTCGCTGAGGTTCATCTGCGCGGCGATCTGCTTGTTCATGAGCCCGGCGATGACGAACACCATGACTTCGCGCTCCCGTGGAGTCAGTGACTCGTAGGCCATGCGCAGCGAGGCAGTCGAGCGCTCGGCGGCGATCCGCTCACCGTCGCGCGCGAGCGCTTCGGTGACGGCGTCGAGCATGTCCTGATCGCGGAACGGCTTCGGGAAGAAATTGAGCGCGCCCGCGCGCATCGCTTTCACGGACATTTCGATGTCGCCGTAGCCGGTCATGAAGAGAACGGGGATGCGCAGCCCGGCGCGCGCCATATCTTGCTGGAACGCGAGCCCGCTTTCGCCGCGCAGCCTCACGTCCAGAATGAGGCAGCTCGGCACGTTCGCTTTGGGAAAGGAGAGGAATTCGCGCACCGATCCGAACGCCTCGACCGAAAGCCCCACCGAGCGCAGCAGATTGCTCAATGCGAGCCGCATCGATTCTTCGTCGTCCACGATGTAGACGACGGGTGTTTCGCTACCGGTCTTGACTGAAGAGGGATGCTGAGCGGAAACCATGCCGGCTCCTCGTAAACCCGCAAGCCGTACGCTACTTGGCCGCCGGGCGGGACGACCCATTATAGGCTCGCGGAGAAGCGGCCCGAAGTGGGCGATCCACCAGTCGCCGCACGAAGAGAGGCGACCATACGCCGCCTGCTCGGCAGGCCGGCAATCATACTTGCGTATGACTCCATCAAACCAGTGTGGGTACGCAGCGTCTTCCTGCATGTTTGTCGCGGCGCGCGCGAGAGCGTACTTTTGATTCATGGCGCGACGGCGCTTCGACGCCGACCGCAAACGGACGAGATGCAGGACGATATGCAATCGGACGCGCGCGGTAGGCAGGGCTCCCTCAACGAATTCCGGTGATCCACTATGTCAGTCAGGCCAGATCGATCTCGTGCGCGGCACCGGCTCATCGGCCGGCCGTCCTTGCGCGCATCCCTCCCGTGGAGACGGCCGTCACGGCAGCACGCCATGCGTTTGGCCTCATGGCCCGGTCACTGCATGCTGCATACGGGACGCGACGCGGCGCGCGTGTTCAAGCTTTCGAGCGAGCAGGGCGGCTGAGCGCGGCACGCGCCAGCGAGTCTTTCACTTCCATCCCCGCGCGGCTGCACGGTTGCGCGTCTCGACGATCGACCCCTTGCCGTTCCTTCGGCGAGGCCTGCGATCCGCTTCGCTTCTCCCCACTCGTCGACGTATCGAATATTCCGCTCGCGGCTCGCGAGTTCCGGGAAAAAGAAAGGCCGCGCTCAACTGGAGAAAGCGCGGCCAAAAGGGGAATAGCAGGGGAATGACAGGGAACTACGCAGGACAAATCGTGATGAAGCGGTACACGTGATGACGCGATCTCAATGCTGTTCGGCCGTGCCGGTTCGATCGATCACAGCAACGTGATCGCCCTCAAGTCCACGGTACGACGATAGACGTTCTTACCGAGCCACGGCACGTATGTGTATTCGTCGTAGGCGTTGCTGCCGATGAAAATCCAATTGCTCAGCCGGAACATCTCGTCTCTCTCCAATGGTGTCGTCGCAGAGGCCGCAATTGCCTTCGACGTGGATACAAGCGTAGTGGCTGAACGGCGCCGGCACTATCCTACGAGTGGACGCCCAGAGGGTTCATAAGCATGAGGGGGTCATACAGGTGTATGGTCGGGCGTCGCCATCGACGAGCGCTCCTTCTCGGATGCTCAATGCTCGAGGACCCGCTCGACGCGCTTGTCGGGCACGAGCCAGATGGCTGCGGTCAGCGTATAGAGCGAGACCGATGCAGCGGGAAGATAGGAGGCCGATGCGATCCCGAGCAGATACAGAACGACCGAAATCGCGCCTTTGACGTCGCGGCCAACGGCGCGCGCGAGCGCCGACTCGGGACCGTGAATGCGCAGCAACGCGCGCGTCAGGATGAAATAAGCGATGGCCGACATGACGAGAATGACGCCGTAGAGCGCCGTCGGCCACGGCGCGAGGTGGCTGTTGCCAATCCAATGCGTGACCGCGGGCAGCAGCGAAAGCCAGAACAGCAAATGAAGATTGGCCCACATCACACGCCCGTCGACGCGTTGCACGAGATGGAACATGTGGTGGTGGTTGTTCCAATAGATGCCGACGTAGATGAAGCTGAGCACATAGGCGCAGAACACCGGCGCGATCGGCTTCAACGCATCGAGATCGAAACCGTTGGGGACGTGAATCTCGAGCACCATGATCGTGATGATGATCGCGATGACCCCGTCGCTGAAGGCTTCGATGCGTCCCTTTCCCATCTTTTACTCCCAAGTTCGGCGAAGCATGGCGGGCGACTCAATCGCCGCTGCCCGCATCGATTATCGCGATCAGCAATCCGAGCAGCAGCGCCACGGCCGATGCGATGAACCATCGCACCGTCTTCCGATACTCGGGAACCTCGTCATCCTCGATGCGCAGCGAGCGGAACAGCGCGACGATCTGCAGGCAGACCGCGACGACCAAGGGGAGGGCGGCCAGAATCGAGCGCGGTGTCCAGCGGCCGGGGCTTTCGAAGCCCCAGAATCGCCAGAACGTCAGCGAAAAGCCCAACAAAACCGTGATCGCTGTAATGACGCCTTGACGGTAACCGGGCGGCACGATCTTCGGAGTAGGGCGTGCCTTCGGCGTTGGGGGCGTCGGCTCAGCGTCGTTGTGCGCGTCGGTCATCGGGCGTTCTCCCCTGCTTGCTCACTCGGCAGCATCTCGGATAAGGAGCGATTGTATGTGCTCGGCGACGCGCCGAGCAGTCGACCCGATTTCTCGACGCGCGCGCCGGCGCCTTTGTCGATGCCGGTCTTCGCGACGCTCCTGCTGCTGCACTGGGAAGCGGCCCGAGGTTTTCGCCGCTACTTCGCGTTGGCGGCACTCGCGGGCGGTGGGCGGGCGATCGGATCGTTCGTCGGACGCTTGGGGCGGTGTACCGGCATATTGTCGGGATTGTGCGGGTTCGCACCGCTTGCCGGCGCCTGCGGCGGCTTGACCATCGATGCGCTGTCGTCCCCTGGCGCGTGCTCGGCAGCCACGGTCACTATGGCCGCCGCGCAAAACCCGGCAAGCGCCGCGGCCGGGGCGAGGTATTTGAGGCTGATCAATTTCATCACGTGGTGCTCCTCGGCGGCTACGCCACCGATATGTTTCGCGTTCGAGATGATTCGATTGAAGCAAGCAACGCGCGCGCCGGGCCGTTCTCCGGCCGACGCGTGCGCCGCATGCGTTATTGACCGCTGCCACCGTACATATCGAGCAGCATCAGCGTTACGCCGTTCGTCCAGCCGAAGCCGTCTTGCAACGGATATTCGCCTCCTCCGCCGCCGCCTTCGCCCGCGCCTTCCACCACATATTTCTCGACGAGTTTTTGCTGGGTCGCGTAGACATTTTCCACATCGGCGAGAAAGCGCGTGCCGATGAGCCGAGCGAGGTCGCCGCGCCCGTACTTCGTCAGGCCCTGGATCGCGATCCAGTGCAGCGGGGCCCAGCCGTTCGGGGCATCCCATTGCTGCCCGGTGTTATAGAGCGACGTGACGAGCCCGCCCGGCTGAAGCAAGACGCTCTGCACCGTTTGTGCGGTTTTCGCGGCGCGGTCCGGATAGGCGACGCCCGCCATCAGCGGGTAGAGCATGGCCGGCGTCTGGTTGTCGCGCGGCGCGCCGAGCCGCCAATCGTAGTCGCCGTAGTACCCTTTGCTGTTCCATAAGTACCGGTTGATGCCGACTGCGCGCTTCGCCGCATACCCGATGAACTGCGCGACGCAACGGAAGTTGTGCACGACCGTGCAGCCGTGCGCGATCGTCGTCTCGAGGTGGAACATCAGGCTGTTCAAGTCGACCGGGATGATCGACGTCGTGCGCACCGTATAGAGATGCTGGTTGTCGCCGAACCAGCGCGAGCTGAAATCCCAGCCGCTTTCCGCCGTCGCGCGCAGATCGCGGTAGACCTCGTTCGCGGGGCGGTCGGTGACCTGCTGCGCCGTCTGGACGTCTTCGAGGTACGACTCGTCGCGCGGCGTGTCGAGCTCGTCCCAGTAACGGTTCAGCACGGTCCCATCCTTCAGCACGACGACATTGCGCGTCGCACCGCCGCGCGGCGTACTGCTTGCGCCCTGCATCCAGTACGCATATTCCTTTTGCAGCGCCGGAAGATACTTCTGATAGACGGTGTCGCCTTCCTTTTGCGCGGCGAGCTCGACCATGTACGAGAAGAACGGAGGCTGCGAGCGGCTCAGATAATAGGTGCGATTGCCGTTGGGGATGTGGCCGAACGTGTTGATCATGTAGGCGAAGTTGTCGAGCATGTCGTCGACGAGATCCTCGTGCCCCGACTCCTGCAAACCGAGCATCGTGAAGTAGGTGTCCCAGTAGTACCCTTCGCGGAATCGCCCTCCCGGCACGACATAGGGCTTCGGCAGCGGAATGAGCGAGCTGTAGTCGGGCGCGGTCGTCGTCGTGCGCGTGAGGCCGGTCCATAGCCAGTCGATGTGCTCACGCAGCGTCTGGCCCGCGGGCGGCGTGATGCTCTGATCGGGCGGCGGCGTGAAATACTGGTTCACGAACGCCTGCAACGAGAAGCCGGGCTGATTCTTTTGCGACTCGTAGAGCTCGACGATCGTCGCGGGATCGGTGTTCGGCGTCGAGTCGACGAACGTCTTCTGGTCGGGAAAGATTTGCGCGGTCTGCACGGCGACGAAGAGATCGCCATAGAGAACGTCCGGCGGCGGCGGCAATGTGCCGCCGACTTGCGTGTCTGCGAAGCACGTTGCCGATGCAAAGGCGAACGCCGCGATGCAGGCGGAGCCGGTCGTCGTCAATGTTCGGCGCCACGACGGATATCGGCGGCGTACGGTATAAGGCGATGCAAACGGCTGGAATGACGAGAGCGGACTGGCGGGGAAGGGCGAGGCGCGGCGCGTCGGCTGAGTTTCGTGGGATTGAATTGCCGAGGCGGCGCCCGGGCGAGAGTGTGACGTAATGCTCATGTTTCCTCCATTGGAAGACTTGAACACTTCACAGGTCTCGTTCGCGCTATGTCATTCGATGCGGTCTCGCTGCGAGCCGGCATTTAATGGGGCACTATCCGCGTGCGGAAAACTTGCGTCTCCTTACACGACGAGAGTATGCATTGTTGTGATGGGAAGAGGAATGCCGTTCGGGTGCAGCGGGCGGGGCGCCCTGCCCGAAGATTGCTGGGGAGAGGTTGTGCGGCGAAGCGTGCGTGACGTCCGGCTACAGGCTACTGGCTACTGGCTACTGGCTACTGGCTACAGGCTGGTGGCTACAGGCTGGTGGCTACGGCGGCTAGCGGTTGGCCGCCCGGCGGTGCGATGCGCGCGCCGAGCCCGCAGAAACGGAGGGCTACGATGGAGAAGCTGTTCCCGCCCGAGGGATCCGCCGAGCGGTACGAGCACAACGGATACTTGATCGTTGCCGAAGCGACGCAAGTCGAGCGCGGACAATGGCTGCCGCGAATCAGCGTGACGCGCGACGGCGAGCCGGTCCAGCTCGATGCACCGGAGACCGTTGGCCCTTATTGGGCGACGCGCGAGGAAGCGATCCGAGATGGTCTCGAACGCGCGCGGCATTTGCTCGATCTGCGCGATCGTACGCCGCTCGACGCGCGCAACCCGGCTAGAGGTTCGTAAGCCAGTGCGGTGTTCGGTGGGTGCCGCAAAAAGGAGCCGTCGATTTCCGACCGGTCGAACCGCTCGCGGTTCGAGGGAGTCGGGGCGACTGCATCGGATTTCGGGAAAGTCCGGGCGATCCCGGCGCCATGTCATCCCGCGCCGGGAACACCCGTTACATGGGTGTGCTACGACGGGGATCAGTGCATCTTCTTCTTGAAGTCCGAAAGCTCGTCGTGCATCGAACTGACGGCTTGTTTGACCTTTCCGTCCAGGCTACCGGCCTGCTTGCAGGCTTGCTCGGCCCGATCGCCTAGCAGCTCCATATCGTCGATGCATTGGCGCATGCGATTTTGGTCCTGAGACCCCATGGCTTGCTGGGCCGATTGACATTCCTTGTCCAGCTCATCCATGCAGTCCATCAGGTCCTGGGGAACTGATTTGTCTGCATGAAGGGTCCGCGACGCCGCACCGATCGTTTGCTGCAAATGGCTGAAGCGCTTTTGGATTTCACTGGTCTGCAACATGATGAACGCCCTCCTTGAAACTTGTTCGAATCGACGTCATTCGCTGGCTTCGGGCGAATGCCGACAGCGGCGTCGGCCTCGCGTCGAAATGGCCGCCAACGGACGGTCTCTTCCAGTCTAGGTGACGCCGGTTCGCAGGGTCGCAGGTATGAGAATTCCGTTTGTCGCGGTGGGCGCTGAAAACTTCCGGTGATATGCCGGGTGCTTTTCGGTCGAAATTCACCTTAAAGTTGCATCGACACGAAACTTTACAAATTGCCTGCCACACGACGCTCGAAAACTTGTCGTACTGTCATGAGCGCTAAACCCCTCACTCATCGCTTTCCCGTGCGTGCAATGGCCGTTGCTTCAGTCGTCGGACTGCTGAACGCCTGCGCCGCATACCCTGGCGGATATACCGACTACGGAGAGCCCGGTTACGGGTATGGCTATGGCCCGCCCCCGCCTTACTACGAACCGCAGCCCTACACGTATTTCGGTTTCGGCGGCTATAGCGGTCCGGGTGATTGGGATCGCGGTGAAGGATGGCGCCATGGGCACGACCATGACCGCTGGCACGACAGAGATGGTCATGGACCCGAACACGGAGGCCACGGCCCGGTATCCGCTGGGCCGCCTGCCGCCGCGCCACGTCCGGCACCCGCGGCGCCCGCGCCAAGGCCCGCCCCACCGCCGCCCCCGCGCGGCGGAGTGCCCCCGCCTGCGAACGAACGCGGCACCGGCAACAATCATTGATCAGACTGCGTCCGGTGTCAGCGTAACTGTTTTGAACTGTGCGCGAGCCGCCAGCGGCGAAGCGCTAGGTTTAGCGCCCAGACAAGCAGGGCTGCGACGATCACGGATGCCACGATGATGACGAGCAAGTCTATCGATGCGACGACGCTACGAGGAGACGCCATTGGATTGGGCCAAGGCTTGCCGCATGCTGGTGATGGTTCTGCGGCGGGATAGGCTGAAGAATCCCGCAGGGACAACGTCGTCCCCTGCGTAGGCGACGACCGTTTCAGTCAAGCCGTGCTTGGAGTAGTCGTGAGCGCTTTCCGTCAAGAACGAATCTAGGCCCTGGTTGCCGCACACGAAGCCAGCAAGCTGCGCGGTGGTGAGGTCGCAGACGTTTCGGAGCGCGAGTTGCGCTAGGGTCGACACCTACCGTTAGTCGCGACGGATACCGTGCGGCAGCGGAGCGGCGAACGCTCGCTGAAGATCGGCAGCGTATCGACGCAGTTGCTCCCGGCGTTCTTCCGTCAGGGTGACGGACGTAACGCTACGGACGAGCGCGCGACTATCGCGGCGCGTCAACATACGGGTCGACTGGATGATGGGTTTGGCTGCCATGATCGGGTTGAGCAACAGTGCAAGCGTGGTGCGGGCTTCGCAGTACCTGCTTCCACTATCGGAAGCGGTAGTGTGAACTTAAGGGCGACCGGCGAAAAAATCAACCATGAAGCGCTGCCTGGCGCACCCGCAGTATTGCGGTAAAAAATTCCGCTCCAGCGACTGCGCATGCAATTTATGCGTCGCTTTTCCGCGGCCCACTGTCAGTGTCCGCGCATGATACACGGTTTGTGCAACTAACGCCCACCTCGCACAGTCTCTGGTCGGTCACGACAGCTCCACCTTGTCCGCCTGCTCACATTCGACCCTTCTTGAATTCCCCCCAACCCGTCCATATAATTAGCACTCGCTGCACGTGAGTGCTAACAAGTTCCGCCCGGTTCGCTGGGCGGGTCTACCTCAGCGTTCTTCAGTCTCAATCAGAGAGGAGTATGTATGAACCTTCGTCCTTTGCACGATCGCGTCATCGTGAAGCGTTTGGATCAAGAAACCAAGACCGCATCGGGCATCGTGATTCCTGACGCCGCGGCCGAAAAGCCGGATCAAGGCGAAGTGCTCGCGATCGGGCCGGGCAAGCGTAACGACAAAGGCGACCAAGTCGGCCTCGACGTCAAGGTTGGCGATCGTGTGCTCTTCGGCAAGTACGCCGGCCAGACCGTCAAGGTCGATGGCCAGGAGCTGCTCGTGATGCGCGAAGAAGACATCATGGCGGTCGTCCAGAAGTAATTCAGGTTCGTATTCCACAAAGATTTCAAGGAGTTAGAAGATGGCAGCTAAAGACGTCGTATTCGGCGACAGCGCTCGTGCCAAGATGGTCGAAGGCGTGAACATTCTGGCCAACGCGGTGAAGGTCACGCTCGGTCCCAAGGGCCGCAACGTCGTGCTCGAGCGCAGCTTCGGCGGCCCGACCGTCACGAAGGACGGCGTATCGGTCGCGAAGGAAATCGAACTCGAAGACAAGCTCCAGAACATGGGCGCGCAGATGGTGAAGGAAGTCGCGTCCAAGACGAGCGACAACGCCGGTGACGGCACGACGACGGCCACGGTGCTGGCTCAGTCGATCGTCCGCGAAGGCATGAAGTACGTCGCGTCGGGCATGAACCCGATGGACCTGAAGCGCGGCATCGACAAGGCCGTGCAAGCCGCCGTGGAAGAGCTGCGCAAGATCAGCAAGCCCTGCACGACGAGCAAGGAAATCGCGCAAGTCGGCGCGATCTCGGCGAACAGCGACGAATCGATCGGCTCGCGCATCGCTGAAGCGATGGATAAGGTCGGCAAGGAAGGCGTGATCACGGTCGAAGATGGCAAGTCGCTCGCCGACGAACTCGAAGTCGTCGAAGGCATGCAGTTCGACCGCGGCTACCTGTCGCCGTACTTCATCAACAACCCCGACAAGCAAGTCGCCGTTCTCGAGAACCCGTTCGTGCTGCTGCACGACAAGAAGGTCTCGAACATCCGCGATCTGCTGCCGGTGCTCGAGCAAGTCGCGAAGGCTGGCCGTCCGCTCCTCATCATCGCTGAGGACGTCGAGGGCGAAGCGCTCGCCACGCTCGTCGTCAACAACATCCGCGGCATCCTGAAGACCGTTGCGGTCAAGGCGCCGGGCTTCGGCGACCGTCGCAAGGCGATGCTCGAAGACATCGCGATCCTCACGGGCGGCCAGGTGATCGCCGAGGAAACGGGCCTCTCGCTCGAAAAGGCGACGCTGCAAGAGCTCGGTCAAGCGAAGCGCATCGAAGTGGCGAAGGAAAACACCACGATCATCGACGGCGCGGGCGACGCGAAGAACATCGAAGCGCGCGTGAAGCAAATTCGCACGCAAATCGAAGAAGCCACGTCGGACTACGACCGCGAAAAGCTGCAAGAGCGTGTCGCGAAGCTGGCTGGAGGCGTGGCCGTCATCAAGGTCGGCGCGGCAACCGAAGTCGAAATGAAGGAAAAGAAGGCACGTGTCGAAGACGCGCTGCACGCTACGCGCGCCGCCGTTGAAGAAGGCATCGTTCCTGGCGGCGGCGTTGCGCTGATCCGCGCTCGTACGGCGATCGACGGACTGAAGGGCTCGAACGCCGACCAAGACGCCGGCATCAAGATCGTGCTGCGCGCGATGGAAGAGCCGCTGCGTCAGATCGTGACGAACGGTGGCCTGGAAGCGGGTGTCGTCGTGGCGGCCGTTGCCAACGGCAAGGGCAACTACGGCTTCAACGCCGCGACGGAAGAGTACGGCGACCTCGTCGAGGCTGGCGTGGTCGACCCGACGAAGGTCACGCGCACGGCGCTGCAAAACGCCGCTTCGGTGGCGGGCCTGCTGCTGACGACCGACGCCGCTGTCGCCGAGCTGCCGAAGAAGGAAGCGGCCGCTCCTGGCGGCATGCCCGGCGGTATGGGCGGCATGGGCATGGACATGTAATCGGCTCGGCCGAATACCTGTCGGATGCGCCGCAAGGCGCATCCCTCGAACAACCCCGCAGCGATGCGGGGTTTTTTTGGGCCGTTCGGCGTGGTCCGGGCGTGCGGTAAGTCGTTCGTCTCTCGCGAAGGCGGTTCGGCAGGCCATTCCCGGCGTGCAACAACCGGTGGGCGAACTCGTCGCCCAACGCGCTCAGGCGGGCGGCGGTTTGGGATGAGACGCGTCGCCTGGAGCCGGCGCGCGCGGCTCGTCCGATTCGTCGTCGCGTGCCCAAAAGAACCGGTCGGGCAGGTAGGCGCCCATGCCTGGGCGAAACGCGTGCAGCGCCGTCTGGAAAAGGTATTCCTGCGCTTCACGCGCCGCTTCGGCCGGCTCCTGTCCGTTGGCGAGCAGCGCGGCGATGGCGGTGCCGAGCGTGTCGGTCATCCCCATTACGCGATAGGCGGGGCGGTCCCACAAGTCCTGCCGCAACTGGCCGTCTTCGCTGAAGAGCGTATTGACGAGCCGGTGCGTGCCGGCCTGCATCGACAAAATGTATTCGGTGCCCTGAGAAAGCAGATGCGCGATGGCCGCGTCGAGGCTCGGGGACTCGGCATCGCCGTCGGGCTGGGCGAGGGCGGCGAGCGTCGCTTGATCGGCCACGAGCAAGGTGGTTTGCGGCGCAAGCAATTCCGCGATCGATTCACGCAACTCGTCGGCCGCCAGCACATGCTCATCGTCGAGCGTGAAATCGGGCGCCAGAATCAGCGGCACATCGTCGTAGTCGGACACGACTTCCGCGATGGCGCTGACCACCTCGGCCTTCGTCGCGGCGCCCACCTTGAAGGCCGCGATCGGCATGTCTTCGAGCAACATGCGGGCTTGCGTGGCGACGACGTCGGGGTCCAGCCCCGTCACCTCGTCGCAACTCGCGGAATCGCGAACGGTATAGCCCGTCAGGACCGATACGCCGTGGCAGCCCATGCTGGCGAGCGTCAGCAAATCGGCCTGCAGTCCGAAACCGCCTGTTGGGTCTGAAAGACCGAAAGTAAGAACGATGGGAGGGGCGGCGCTGGGCATGGAGCGAACGTGGGTCAAGTCGAAAGCGTAAGAACGGGCGGCATCGGCAATGCCGCGGACCGGCTCAATTATGCGGCCGAATTCGCCTCAGTGGCTTGCTGCGCTGCGCAAAGAGGCTATCCAGTGTGCCGGCAAAGACGGTACCATCATGGCTCTTTCGATCAACGGATCTGTCGACGCGGCAAAAAGAATGGAATTCAAAAGCTACATGTGCCTCATTTGCGGCTGGATTTACGATGAGGAAGCGGGATTGCCGGAAGAGGGGATCGCTCCCGGTACGAAATGGGAAGACGTGCCGGTGAACTGGACTTGTCCGGAGTGCGGGGCGCGCAAGGAAGATTTCGAAATGGTCCAAATCTGACCGCACGGGCACGCCGGCGGCGCACATGCCGTTGCCATGCCTCGATGCGATTCCCATGACACCTTCCGCCTCGTCCCACCTCGAAGCTTTGCCGAATCCTCGCGGAGCTGCCGTTCGCGCGGCCGAAAGTGCATTGGCCGAGGCGCGGACGGCATTCGAATCGCATTCGGCGCTCGGGGCACCGCTTCTGCGGGCGGCACAGGCGCTCGGGCAGGCCGGTTGGCTGCCGGCACAACGCTTCGCCGACACGTTGGTGCTCGCTTCACCGTTCGCCGATGGCGAAGTCGGTAGGCAGTTCGGTTCGGCGCTCGGGGATTTTCATGCGGCGCTGATGCGTCGCAATTTGCGCGAGCTCGCGTGCTCGCCCACGCTCTTCGGCCACTATCGCGCGCTCAATGCGCACGTCGTCAGTCACCAGGCAGGCGCCTTCGAAGTCGCCTATGAAGATCTGGCCCTCGCGGGGCGGCCGATCGCTCCCGCATCGATGGGTTCGGAGCCGGCTGGTCCGCGGCTCGTCCGATTGCGCGCTGCCTACGAAGACGCATTGCTCACATTGCTGCGCGGGCAAGCATCGACGGGCTCCGCGCTCGACGAGCTGGATCGGTGCCTCGCGGAACTGGCTGGAGACGATCCCTACGATGTTTGGCGGCTCGCGGCGCGTTGCGCGCGTGCGTTGCGTCTCGCGGGCCGGGCAACCTCAGGCGAGGCCGACGCCAAGCGCTTCTACGCACGCTGCAATCTGCTGCTGGCCGAACAGGCACGCGGCGTGACGGTCGCGCCGCGCTCGTTCGTGCGCGCTGCGCTGGCGCTGCTGTGGCGGGACTACGCGCTCTACGGAGCGGCGGCCGAAGATGCCGATGACGTGGCGGTGCTGAACGATTACGGCCTCACCGTCGATTGGCACATCGCGGGCACGCTTGCGTCCGAGGCCGTCTGGGAGGCAGGCGCGGCCCAGGCTGAGCAAAGCGCGGTCCAGGACGGCGCGGCCGTGCGCGAACTCGGTGTGTTGTCGATCAACGCCAGCGCCTACGAGGATTTTCTGCAGACCGCCGACGGCGCGATGGCGAAGCTGACCAATCGCACGGGCGAGCCGGACGGCGGTACTTCGCCCGGCTCCGCGCTGGAGGCGGCGCAGTCGGCAGAAGCCGCGTACCGGCTTGGCGCCGCCGCTTGCGCGTTGGGGCTGGGTCATATTGCCGCGCTCGCCGAGGCGTTGGGGCTCGCCTGGAGGCTGGCGGCGCATGCGCGCGAGCATGCCGCGCCGGCGAGCTCGCCGGAGCCTGCCGCAATCCATGGTGCCACCGAGGCGCTGCGCGCGATGCTGCTGCGTGTGGCAGCGGGGGTTGCGCCGCCCGATTCAAACGCCGCGCTCAAGACGATCGCGCAGGCCATCGAGCGCGCCCAGCCAATGCCGGCCCGGCGCGCTTCCTGACGATCCCGGTCCGCCCCGAGCCTTTCTTTGCACGCCAGGTATCACTCGCGCCTTGCTGGGGCGCACAACGACCGTGATAGAGTGTCTCGGTGTCTTCGAGGAACGGCATGCCGTCCGTCCGCCGCGCGGCGTATTTCGCATATTTGGTGCATCGGCGCATTTCGTGCGGTCCCGCGCTCGCGGCCCCGAAGTTGCAGGGCCATTCAGCACCGTCTTTGCTAAAATTCGAACCATGCCTAAGAGTAACGATCGCATCAACCTGACGAATCAGTTCCTGATTGCCATGCCGAACATGGCGGATCCTACGTTTTCAGGAACGGTGGTCTACCTTTGCGATCACAGTGATCGCGGAGCGCTCGGCCTCGTCATCAACCGCCCGACCGACATCGATCTCGAGTCCCTCTTCAGCCGCATCGATCTCAAGCTCGAAATCGAGCCGCTGCTTCATGTTCCTGTCTATTTCGGCGGTCCCGTCCAGACCGAGCGCGGGTTCGTGCTGCACGAGCCGGTCGAGGGCAGTTCGTATACGTCGTCGATGGCGGTCACGGGCGGCCTGGAGATGACGACCTCGAAAGACGTGCTCGAGGCCGTCGCGAGCGGCAAAGGTCCGCAACGGTTTCTGCTCACGCTCGGCCATGCCGGGTGGGGCGCGGGTCAGCTCGAAGAAGAAATTTCGAAGAACGGCTGGCTCACCGTCGAAGCCGATCCGCGTATCGTTTTCGAAGTTCCCGCCGAAGAGCGATTCGAGGCGGCGCTCGCGCTGCTCGGCGTGTCGCCGTCGATGCTGTCGGGCGACGCGGGACACGCATGAGCAAGCCCGTCGGGCGTGAGGCGACGCTGCTTGCGTTCGATTACGGTGAAAAGCGCATCGGCGTCGCAATCGGCAATGCGCTGACCGGACAGGCGCGCGCGCTCGCTGTCGTGCCGAACCCCAATCGTGAAGCCCGTTTCGCGGCCGTCGGCAAGCTGATCGGCGAATGGAAGCCCGACGCGCTCGTGGTCGGCCTGCCGAGCCATCCCGACGGCACGCCGCATGAGATGACCAAGCTCGCCAAGCGTTTCGGCAATCAGTTGAACGGTCGCTTCAATCT
>JBCNPL010000350.1:0-3684 GCA_039593375.1 Paraburkholderia sp.
CGCCTCGTGTAGCTTCGTCAATTCGCGGGCGATCAGGATTCGCCGTTCACCTCCCAACGCTTCGCCAAGCGCGCGCACCGTTTCGACGATGCGGTGCGGCGCTTCGTAGAAGACCAACGCATGCGGGTGAGCGGCGAGCGGCTGAAGAAAGGCCGCGCGTTGCTTCGCTTTTGTCGGGGCGAAACCGAGAAACGTGAACGTCGCGGCCCAGTCGCCGGCAACCGAGAGCGCCGTCGCGACGGCGCTTGCGCCCGGCAGCGGAATCACCGCATAGCCCGCGCCGCGCACTGCGTCGACGAGCTTCGCCCCTGGGTCCGAGATGCCGGGTGTGCCCGCGTCCGAGACGTAGGCGATGCGCTCGCCCGCCTGCAGATATTCGACGATCCGCTCGGCCGCCGCCCGTTCGTTGTGCTCGTGGACGGCGACAAGCGGCTTCGCGATGCCGTAGCGGGCCAGCAATTGCCCCGTATTGCGCGTGTCTTCCGCCGCGATGCGATCGGCGAGGCCGAGCAGGTGGAGCGCGCGCAGCGTGATGTCGGCCGCATTGCCGATCGGCGTAGCCACGATGTAGAGCGCCGAGCCCGGGTACTGCTGCCGTTGCGCGAGATCGAGGAGGTCAGACATGGAACGAAGAACACGGCCAAGCGAAGCGAGGAGGTCGCCATTGTGCCACGCGGGGCGGAGTGGGCCGCGCGCGCGGTCGGCGGGGGCCGCGATGCGGATGTCGGGCGATGCCGACAACTTTTCGACGCGACGTGAGTCGAAGCGGCTCGGAGCCGCCTTCGAGGCGCGTGCGCTCGATTACCTGAGGCGACAGCGCTTGCGACTCGTCGCGCGCAATGTGACGTGCCGCGGCGGCGAGATCGACCTCGTCATGCGAGACGAAGCGGGGGCGCTCGTGTTCGTCGAAGTGCGCGCGCGGGCCTGGCGCGGCTATGGCGGCGCGATGGCGAGCGTCGGGCATGAGAAGCGTCGCAGGCTCGTCCATGCCGCACAGTACTTTCTCGCGACGCGCGGTGTGATGAATAGCGTGTGCCGGTTCGACGTCGTGGCGTTCGATGGCTGCGAAGTCGTGTGGGTGCGCGACGCGTTCCGTGCCGATGGCTTATAGGTTTTTTAACGGTTATTTGGCGATTCGACGTGCCGTGCCGCGCGAGGTCTGGGTTAAACTTGCGCGCGAATGTAGTGGTCGAAGTCAGTAGTAGCGGCGCGTGCGGAGAGAGTCGATACAACGAGCGCGCCGAATACGTAGAGAAGCGATGTCACTCGAACGGATTCAACAGCATTTCCGCGATAGCGCCGCGCTACAGCTCGAAGCGCTCGATGCGCTCTCGATGCCGATTGCAGCAGCTGTCGACACGATGTTCGGCGCACTGGCGAACGGCAACAAGATTCTGGCTTGCGGCAACGGGGCTTCGGCGACGGACGCGCAGCGCTTTGCCGCGCAGTTGACGGCGCGCTTCGAGCGCGAGCGGCCCGGGTTGCCCGCGATTGCGTTGACGGCCGATTCCGCGGTATTGACGGCACTGGCGGCCGATGGGTCGTTCGACGACGTCTACGCGAGACAAGTCCGCGCACTCGGACATGCCGGCGACGTCCTGCTGGCCGTGACCGCGACAGGCGATTCGCCGAACGTGCTCGCGGCGATCGGCGAAGCGCACGAGCGCGAGATGTTCGTGATCGCGCTGACGGGCACCGGCGCGGTGAGCGGCGCGAGCGAGGGTAACGGCAGCGGCGGCAACGGTCGCAATGGTGGCGGTGGTGGCGGCAAGATCGGCAAGGCGCTTGCCGATACCGACATCCATATCTGCGTACCGACCGAGCGCGTGGCGCGCATTCATGAGCTCCACTTGCTGACGATCCATTGCCTCTGCGACGGCATCGATGCCATGTTGCTCGGCGAGGACTAACTTCACCTTTCTTTCGATATAAAAGGGGATACGGCTGATGAACGCAAACCGCGTCGCAAAGACGCTTGTGCGGGGGACGCTCGCCGCCGGATTGGCGGCATCGCTGGTGGTGACGCTGCAGGGATGCGTGCTGGCCGTGGCCGGTGCGGCAGGGGGCGGCGCGCTGATGGCGACCGATCGGCGCACGATCGGGACGCAGACCGAGGATCGCGAGATTCAGGTCAAAGGATATTCGCAGATCGCCAATGAGTTGGGCGATGCTTCGCATGTCGATTTGACCGTGTTCAATCGGCGGGTGTTGTTGACAGGGGAGGTGCCTGACGATAACGCCAAGCGGAGGGCAGAGGAGATCGTGCGCGGGCTGCCTAATGTCGATGCGGTGATCAATGAGTTGGCTGTCGGGCCGAAGACCGATTTTGGGACGCGGGCCAATGATTCGTATCTCGTCGCTCGCGTGAAGGGCGGGCTTGTGGCCGAGAAGGGGATTTCGGCCAATGACTTCAAGGTCGTCGGAGAGAACGGGAACATCTATTTGATGGGGCTCGTGACGCAGGATGAAGGGGATCGGGGGGCGAGCGTTGCCGCTTCGGTGCCTGGGGTTACGCGCGTTGTGAAGGTGTTTCAGTACATCGCGCCGCAGGATCAGCAGGCTGTCGCGGCCGCGGCGGCGACTGCTGCTAGTGCGCCGAGTTCGGCGCAGTCGGCTGAGGCCGCACCGACGGTCGGGGCGGTGCCTTCGTCGGCGATCAGCTCGCAGCCGTTGGGGCAAGCGCCCGCGCCTGTGTCGGATTCGACGCAGGTTCGGCCGGGGAACGGCGCCCGTAGTCAATGAGGGGCGGGGTTGTGGGGTTTTGGGATCGGGGTTTGCTGGCTGGGGTGCGGGCTGGAGTGTGGGTGCTTGCGGTCGTTGCGGGGTGGCCGGTCGCGGCGAGCGCCGCGGCGGCCCCGGCTGGGTTGGATGTCGCGCGTAGCAACGCTTGTCTCGGGTGTCACGCGATCGATCGTAAGCTCGTAGGGCCTGGGTTTGCGCAGATTGCCGCGAAGTACAAGGGCGATCCGCAGGCGCAGAAAAGGCTCGAAGCCAAGGTGCGCGATGGCGGGAGCGGCGTTTGGGGCGTAATTCCCATGCCCGCGCATCCCCGCATGAGCGATACCGATATCAAGACCGTCGTGCAGTGGGTGCTCGAAGGAGCGCCTTCGAAGTGAGTTTTGCGCTCTCGGGACGCAGGCCCTCGCTTGCAATAGGCCCGACTCGGTGTGCTATAATCGCAGCTTCGTTGGGGCGGTAGCTCAGCTGGGAGAGCGTCGCGTTCGCAATGCGAAGGTCGGGAGTTCGATCCTCCTCCGCTCCACCAACGGATATTCCAGGTAGTTCCGCAGTATTCCGCAAACCCCGCGTCCCGTAAGGCTCGCGGGGTTTTTGTTTCCATTCTGCGATCGTGGGTTCCGTTGACAGCCGGGGGCATTTCGGCGCAGGTTTGGGGGAATCTGGTCGGGTTTTGGGCTCGGCCAGAAATTTATGCCCCCACGCCACGGGAGGTGCCCCATGCCCCTTACCGATCTGGAAGTTCGCCGAGCAGCGCCACGGGAGAAGACATATCGGATCTCGGACGGTCGTGGCATGTATCTCGAGATCACTCCCGCCGGCGGGAAGTACTGGCTGCGTATTCCGGTGAACGTGACCGCCGATTCCGGCGCAACGTGACCGTTGCGCACGGGTGGGTGTTACGCGGTTCGGATTGTAGAGGGCGCGGTCACGATGAGTCGATTTTTT
>JBCNPL010000351.1:0-3672 GCA_039593375.1 Paraburkholderia sp.
CGTCGACGATATGAAAGCGCGCGGCGGCGGCTCGATCATCAATCTCGGCTCGATCAGCTGGATGCTGAAACAAGGCGGCATGCCCGTCTATCTGACGGCGAAGGCGGCGATTACCGGGCTCACGCATGCGCTCGCCCGCGACCTCGGCCCGTTCGGCATTCGCGTGAACACGCTCGTGCCCGGTTGGGTCATGACGGAAAAGCAGCGGCGGCTGTGGCTCGACGAAGCGGGGCTTAAGGCGCTGAAGGCCGGGCAATGCCTCGACGGCGAGCTGATGCCCGAGGATCTCGCGCGCATGGCGCTCTTTCTCGCGGCCGACGACAGCCGTATGGTGACGGCGCAGGATTTCATCGTCGACGGAGGCTGGTCATGACGGGGCATGAGCGCGGACGAGCCGCGCGCGCGACACTCGTCGTCGATACGAAATGTGTGCTCGGCGAGGGCGCAACCTGGTGTGCGAGGAGCGGACAGCTCTATTGGGTCGATATCGAAGGCGCGCAATTATGGCGCTTCGACCCGGCGACGGGCGAGCGTTCTTCGTGGCGCATGCCCGAGCGGCTTGCCACGTTCGCGTTGACGGCCGATCCGCGGGTCCTGCTGCTCGGTCTTGCCACGCAGCTCGCTTTCTTCGAGCTGACGACGGGCGAGATCACGCCGATCGCGACAATCGAGCCCGGTCTCGATACGCGCGTCAACGACGGGCGCTGTGATCGCCAGGGGCGCTTCGTGTTCGGCACCAAGGACGAAGCTGACAAGCCGCAACCGATCGGCGGCTTTTATCGGCTCAACCGCGATTTGTCTGTCGAAAGGCTGCCGTTGCCGGCGCCCGCGATTTCCAACAGCATCGCATTCAGCCCCGACGGCTCGACGATGTACTTCTGCGATTCGCCTACGCGCGAGATCCTCGCCTGCGACTACGGCGCCGACGGCCATGTCGGCCGGCCACGCGTCTTCGTTCGGCTCGCGGATGCCGACGGCGAGCCGGACGGCTCGACCATCGATGCCGAGGGCGGGCTCTGGAATGCGCAATGGGGGGCGGGGCGCGTGGTCCGCTACGACGCGCACGGCAACGAGACCGAACGCGTGCTCGTGCCGGCGCGGCAGCCGAGCTGTGTCGCGCTCGGCGGCGCACGGCTCGGCACGCTTTATGTGACGACGGCGCGAGTCGGGCTCGACGCGGCGGCGCTCGCCGCCGAGCGTTCATCGGGCGGCGTGTTCGCCGCGACGGTCGCGCGCCGCGGGTTGCCGGAGCCGGTGTTCGCGGGGATGCGGCGATCGTAACGAGCTGTCACGCGCTAAATCAGCAACGAGCGGAACCGACCAATAAATAAAGAGACAAAGGCGGGAAGCAGTGCCGCCTTTCGCAGACCAATCGGGGGTCGCCGGTACACGCGGCGGGCCTCTGCCTCTCGAGGAGCGTACGATGACCGCAGCGGATACCGACGGCACGACCGCCACTGCAGCAACCGCATCGACTAGCGCACCCGCCTCGGCGAGAGGCGCCACGCCTTCCGCCGCGCGCCGTGCCAAGCTGGCCGCGATCGCGCAGCCGGTGCGTCCGGGGCCCAGCACATCGGCGATGGCGCGCGGTCCCGGCAAGACCCGCGAAAGCGAAACGATCACGCTCGCCACGCCGCAATTGCGGCTCGACGTCGCGCCCTCGCTCGGCGGCGCGATCACGCGCTTCGACTGGCGTGGCAACGGCGAGGCATCGACGCCGATATTCCGCCGCGCGGTGTCGGTCGATGCCGGCGCCGATCCGAACACGCTCGCCTGCTACCCGCTCGTTCCCTATTCGAATCGAATCGGCGGCGCACGCTTCACGTTCGGCGGTCGCTCCGTCGAGATGCCGCGCACCTGCCCGAATGAAGCGATGCCGATCCATGGCGACGGATGGGTGCAGCCGTGGACGCTCGTCGAACACGATGCCGTGCGAGCGATGCTCGTCCTCGATTGCAGTAGGGGGCGTCCCTACGCTTACCGCGCAACGCTTTCCTATTCGCTCGATGAAGCGACGTTGAGAGTCAGGCTTGCGGTCGAAAACGCGGGGCGGGAGCGGATGCCGTTCGGGCTCGGCCTGCATCCGTTCCTGTCGCGCGATGACAAGACCCATCTGTCGGCGGCGGCGAGCGGCCTGTGGCTTTCGGACGACGACTGGCTGCCCGTGCGCCACGTGCAGGCTCCGCCGGCCTGGCAGTTCGGCGTCGCGTATCCGCTGCCCGGCGCGCTCGTCAATCACGCATTCACGGACTGGAGCGGCCATGCCGCCGTCGTATGGCCGACGCGGCACCTGTCACTGACGATTGCCGCGAACGCCGACTATTACGTGCTCTATACGCCGCCGGGCGAGGACTTTTTCTGCTTCGAGCCCGTCGATCATCCGATCAACGCCGTGAATCTTCCGGGCGGCGCCGATGCGCACGGCATGACGGTGCTCGGGCCGGGCGAGCGGCTCACGCGCGAGTTTCGTTTCACGGTGGCGCGCGTGGGCGTTTAGAATACGCAGCTTCTCCGATGATCGCCGCCCAATCGGGCGTTTCCTCATGTCTTCGCATTCGTCCTTCGTCCGGACGCTCGACGCGGCGTGGCGCCGCACGGGCTCGCTACTTTGCGTCGGGCTCGATCCCGAGCCGTCGCGCTTTCCGGGCGCGCTCGCGAACCGTCGCGACGCGATCTTCGACTTCTGCCGTGCAATCGTCGACGCAACGGCACCGTATGCGAGCGCCTTCAAGCCGCAGATCGCCTATTTCGCGGCCCATCGCGCCGAGGACCAACTCGAGCAGCTGATCGCTCATATCCACGAGAAGCACCCCGGCCTGCCCGTCGTTCTCGACGCGAAACGCGGCGACATCGGCAGCACGGCCGAGCAGTATGCGCGCGAGGCGTTCGAGCGTTATCGGGCCGACGCGGTCACGGTCAATCCGTACATGGGCTTCGATTCGATCGAGCCGTACCTCGCGCACGCGGGCAAGGGCGTGATCGTGCTTTGCCGCACGTCGAACGCCGGCGGCTCCGATCTGCAGTTTCTCGATGTGGGCGGCAGGCCGCTCTACCAAACGGTGGCGCAGCTCGCCGCCGAGAAATGGAACGCGGCCGGCGAGCTTTCGCTCGTCGTCGGCGCGACGTTTCCGAAGGAGATCGAGGCGGTGCGCGCGATAGTCGGTGACATGCCGCTTCTGATTCCAGGCATCGGCGCGCAAGGCGGCGATGTCGAGGCGACAGTGCACGCCGGCCGCAGGCCCGACGGTTTCGGGATGATGATCAACTCGTCGCGGGCGATTCTCTATGCCGGCAAGGGCGACGACTTCGCCGAGGCGGCGGCGCATGCCGCGCGGGAAACGCGCGACAAGATCAATCTCTATCGCTGATTCGTAGCGGCTCGGTACTCGCCCCAGTGGGGCGTTCAGTTTCAGCGTTCTTGCTCGTCGATGAACGCGAGAAGGCCGCGCAACGCGTGAGCGGCGGCTTGCACCCGGATCTGTTTGCGATCGCCTTTGAAGACGAGCGTTTCGACCGACGTATGAAGCCGGTTGCTCCACGCGAACGAGACCATGCCGACGGGCTTCGTCTCCGTTCCGCCGCCCGGTCCCGCCACGCCCGTGATCGCGAGCGAGACCTGCGCGCGGCTGTTGCGCAGCGCGCCTTCGGCCATTGCGTGCGCGACGGGCTCGC
>JBCNPL010000352.1:0-3662 GCA_039593375.1 Paraburkholderia sp.
GCGTGCAGGCCGCGACCGTCGCGCACGAGATGGGTACGCCGCTGTCGACGATTTCGATGATCACCGAGGAGCTCCGCGACGCGGCGCGCACGGACAAGGGGCTCGCGCCGTATGCCGCCGATCTCGAGGTGCTCGAGAAACAGATGACGCTTTGCACGTCCGCGCTGGCGCGGCTGAGAAGTCGCGCGTCGGTGTCGTCGCATCGCGAGGAGCTCGGAGAGTGGCTCGCCGGCTTCAGCGAGCAATGGCGGCTGCGCCATCCGCATGTCGAGTTCGAACGGCTCGCCGTGCCTTCGGGCGATGCCTGGGTGGAAGACACGACGGCCGTGGGCCAGATTCTGACGATTCTGCTCGACAACGCGGCGCGTGTGAGCCGAGATAGCGTGACGCTGCGGGCTGCGGTCGAGGGCGGTTTTATCGAATTCGAGGTGCGCGACAACGGACCGGGCATCGCCCCGGCCTTGCGCGCGCAACTCGGCGCGGCGCCCGTCGACAGCTCACAAGGCGGCCACGGCGTGGGCCTGTATCTGGCTTTTTCGGCCGCGGCGCGGCTCAACGGTTCACTCGAGCTCGTCGACGGCGAGCCGCGCGGCACGCGCGCAGTGCTGCGCGTGCCGGCCGCCGCGCCGGCTTCAATATCGGATTCCAAGGAGCGCACAACATGAGCGATACGAATTTTCTCGTGATCGACGACGACGAAGTGTTTGCCGGCGTCCTCGCGCGCGGACTCGCACGTCGGGGTTACACGGTTTTTCAGGCGCACGATGCGAAGGAGGCCATCAAGCTCGCGAACGAGCATCAGTTCGAGCTCATGACGGTCGATCTGCATCTCGGCGGCGATTCGGGGTTGAATCTCGTCGCCCCGTTGCGCGACTTGCAGCCCGACGCGCGGATGCTCGTTCTGACGGGTTATGCGAGCATCGCGACGGCTGTGCAGGCCGTGAAGGACGGTGCCGACAATTATTTGGCGAAGCCGGCGAACGTCGAGTCGATTTTGAATGCGCTCAAGGTCGAGGCGAGTGTGGAGCAGGCGGAGGCGGCGATCGAAAATCCGTCGCTGCTATCGGTGGCGCGGCTCGAGTGGGAGCATATCCAGCGGGCGCTGGCCGAGAACGGCGGGAACATCTCGGCCACCGCGCGCGCGCTCAATATGCATCGGCGGACGTTGCAGCGGAAGTTGGCGAAGCGGCCCGTCAAGCAATAAGTGCGTTGGGGCACGCGCCGGGATCCGCGCGAACGAGTTGAAACGGCGGCCTGCGGGAGGCCGCCCCACGCGGGATGTACGAGCGTAACGAGTGCCGGGCTTACAGCACGTACCGCGACAAATCCTCGCTCTGCGCGATATCGCCGAGCGCCTTGTCGACATAAGCCGCATCGATCCGCACCTGCTTGCCGGCGTGATTGCCGGCGGCGAACGAGACTTCCTCGAGCAGCTTTTCGATGACCGTGTAGAGGCGCCGGGCTCCGATGTTCTCGGTGCGTTCGTTGACCGAGTACGCGATCTCGGCCATCCGCCGGATCCCGTCTTCGGCAAACTCGAGCTCCACGCTCTCCGTGGCGAGCAACGCCTGGTACTGCTTCACGAGGCTTGCATCGGTCGCCACGAGAATTGATTCGAAGTCCTCGACCGACAGCGAATCGAGTTCCACGCGAATCGGAAAGCGCCCCTGCAGCTCGGGAATGAGATCGCTCGGCTTCGACAGATGAAACGCGCCGCTCGCGATGAAGAGGATGTGATCGGTCTTCACCATACCGTAACGCGTATTGATCGTCGTCCCTTCGACGAGCGGCAGCAGGTCGCGCTGCACGCCCTGGCGCGACACCTCGCCACCGCCGCCGCCGAGCTCGCCGCTGCGCGAGGCGATCTTGTCGATTTCGTCGAGGAAGACGATGCCGTTCTGCTCGACGTTTTGAACGGCCTTCGATTTGACCTCCTCGTCGTTGAGCATTTTCGATGCTTCCTCGTCGGTCAGCACCTTGAGCGCTTCCTTGACCTTCATCTTGCGGCGCGTCTTCTTGCCGCCGCCCAGATTCGCGAACATCGAGCGGATCTGCTCGGTCATGTCCTCCATGCCGGGCGGACCCATGATGTCCATGCCGACCTGCGGTAGCTCGACGTCGAGCTCGATCTCCTTGTCGTCGAGTTGGCCTTCGCGCAGGCGTTTGCGGAACGTCTGGCGCGTCGCGCTGCCTTCGGTGGACTCGCTGCCGGGCGACTGTGAGCCGAACCCGACGGGCCGCGCGCTCGGCAGCAGAATATCGAGAATGCGGTCCTCGGCCTGATCCTGCGCCTGCGAGCGCACCTTGCGCATCTCCGTTTCGCGCGTCTGCTTGAGCGAAATCTCGATGAGGTCGCGCACGATGCTGTCGACATCGCGGCCGACATAACCGACTTCCGTGAACTTCGTTGCCTCGATCTTGATGAACGGTGCGTCGGCGAGCTTCGCGAGGCGCCGGGCGATTTCGGTTTTGCCGACGCCGGTCGGCCCGATCATCATGATGTTCTTCGGCGTGATTTCCTGGCGCAGCGGTTCGGCAACCTGCTGGCGGCGCCACCGGTTGCGCAAGGCGACGGCTACGGCCTTTTTCGCTTTTTTCTGGCCAATGATGAACTTGTCGAGTTCCGAGACGATCTCGGCCGGGGTCATGGTGCTCATTCAGTTCTCCCTTCTTACTCGATCGTCTCGATGACGCGGTTATGGTTCGTATAGATGCACATATCGCCCGCGATCGCGAGCGACTTCTCGACGATCTCGCGCGGTGAAAGATTCGTGTTCTCGGCGAGCGCGCGCGCCGCGGCCTGCGCGTAGGCGCCGCCCGAGCCGATCGCGCAGATGCCGCCTTCGGGATCGAGCACGTCGCCGTTGCCCGTGATGACGAGTGTGGCGTTCGCATCGGCGGCGATCAGCATCGCTTCCAGACGTCGCAGCATCCGGTCCGTGCGCCAATCCTTGGCCAATTCGACGGCCGAGCGCGTCAAATTGCCCTGGTGCTTTTCCAATTTCGCCTCGAAGCGATCGAGTAGCGAGAACGCATCGGCCGTGCCGCCCGCGAATCCGACAAGCACCTTATCGTTGTAGATGCGCCGGACTTTCTTGGCGCCGCCTTTCATGACGATGTTGCCAAGCGTCACCTGACCATCGCCGCCCAACGCGACCTGGCTGCCGCGCCGTACGGAAACGATCGTCGTGCCGTGAAATTGCTCCATTGTGCGTTCCTTCAAAAACGTCGAAAACGCCGGCGGCGCATGCGTCGCGCGGCACAAACGGGTGGTGGGCGAGCCGTGGCCAGACGAAAGGCCGGCGCTCGCGCGACGCACGTCGGGTTCATTTTAGGGCGCGCGCGGTTTTATCAAGAGCCTACGGCACCCGGGAACGGAAGGTAGGCCAACGGAACGGCGACGCCGGAGCGTGCCGCGGCAAGGCTACGGCGCGATGAGGGGAATTGGGGCCAGTTTCGGCAAAAGATGAAAAACTATTGAAAAGCGCCGCTCGCCGGTTCCCGAGCAATCATTTGCGGCGCCATTGCACCGCAATGGCGGGGCGGCTCGGCGCATTGCCCGGCGCAAAAAGAAAAGCGCGCGGTATGCCGCGCGCCTCTTCGTGGAAGCAGCGTAAAGATGCGCGGCCGTTGCCGCCGCGCGAAACGCGCGTATCAGTCGC
>JBCNPL010000353.1:0-3656 GCA_039593375.1 Paraburkholderia sp.
CACGATCGCATCGATGCTGAGCGGAAGACAGTCGAGCAATTGATGATCGTCGAATGTCATCAAACGTCCCGGGGCATGGCCGAGCTTGTGCGCGTCGTTGATGAACGACAGCACGCCTTCGAGCAAGGTGATCGAGCCGGCGAAGAGTACCTCCGGATAGCGCCCATGAGCCGCGAACCAGGCTTCCATCAGCACGCGTCCGGACTCGCGGTGATAGTCGCGCTCGAAAACCCAGTCGTCGCGCTCGGCGAGGCCGTGCGCCGCGAGCGCCTGCCGGAAGCCCGCGAGTCGATCTCGGCTAGCCGATAGCTCGGGCTGACCGCCGAAGTAGACGACCTCCCGCGCGCCTCGCGCGAGCGCATCGCCGATCAGCGCGGCGACCGTTTCGGTGGCGTCGGTCACGACATAGGGAATGCCCGTCTCATCGACGCGCCGGTCCGCAAAGACGAGCGGCAGCCGCTTGGTCCATTTCTGGTAACGCTTGGGTTCCGCCGTGCAAGGCACCACGATCATGCCGTCGACCTGGTGTGAAACCAGATGCGCGATGGCTTCCGTTTCTCGGGTGGGATTCTCGTCGCTCGTCACGACGACGAGCTGATAGCCATATTCATCGCGGCACAAAGTCTCCATCGCTTGCGCGAGCGCCGCGTGGGCCGAGTTCGTGAGGTCGGGAATGACGAGGCCGATCGTATTGCTGCGCCGCGAACGCAGCGCGCGAGCCGATTGCGACGGTGTGAAGTGATGCTCTCGGGCGACTTGCAGTACGCGCTCTACCGTCGCCGCGGAGATCCGGTAGCGCTCGGCATAGCCGTTGAGCACCATGCTCGCCGTCGTGCGCGAGACATTCGCGAGGCGGGCAATGTCGTCGATGGTGAGCCGCTCGAACTGAGTCACGTTGGCTTGTCCTCGAAATGCCGCCATCGGCGGGCAGCCGATGGCGGTTTCGTCCGTGCGTCGATGTCTTCGCGACTCAGGACGCTAGCGCCCAATCGTACTACGCGCGGACGGCAAGCCAAAGGCTTGCCCTCAAAAGCTCGCTTACTGCTTATAAAGATTGAGCGGAACGTGGATGAGCTTGTCGACGGGTTGCCCCTGTGCCAGCTTCATTGCCGTCTGTACGCCGTACTGGCCGATCAGTTCCGGTTGCTGCTGCACGGTCGCCGTCATCGTTCCGGCCTTGACGGCGGCCATCGCATCGTCGGTCGCGTCGAAGCCGACGACGACGACGTTCTTGAGCCCCGCGGCCTGGATTGCTTTCACCGCGCCGAGCGCCATTTCATCGTTCTGCGCGAACACACCCTGGATGTCCTTGTTGCCCTGAATGATGTTCTCCATCACGGAGAGGCCCTTCGCGCGATCGAAATCGGCCGGTTGCTTCGTCACGATCTTCACGCCGTTGTCGGCTTCGATCGATTTGTCGAAACCGTCGCCGCGCTCACGCGCCGCCGAGGAACCCGGGATTCCCTGCAGTTCGACGACATTGCCCTTGCCGCCGAGTTTCTGCAGCATGAACTCGGCCGCCATCTTGCCGCCCGCCGCGTTGTCCGAGGCGATATGCGAGCTGACTTCGGCGCCGTTCACGCTGCGATCGAGCGACACGACCTTGATGCCTTTATCGGTGGCCTCCTTGGCGACGTTGGCGACGGCCGACGAATCGGTAGGGTTGATCAGAATGACGCTGACCTTCTTCTGAATCAGATCTTCGACGCTCGCTTGCTGTTTGGCGGGATCGTTCTGCGCATCGACCGTGATCAGGGTGACGCCTTCTTTCTTCGCTTCGTCTTCGGCGCCTTGTTTCAGCGAAACGAAGAACGGATTGTTGAGCGTCGAGATCGACAGACCCACCGTGACCGCGCTGCCCGTGGAGGCGCCCGAAGCGGGAGCGGCGGCCGACGCGGCGGACGTGTCCGGTCCCTGCTTCGAACAGGCGGCAATGCCGAGCACGAGGATGCTCGCGACGAGAGGCGAAATGAGCCGTTGCATCAGTTATCTCCTGGTTTTCCTGTATGGAGTGAGTGTTGAGTGTGGTGCTCGTCGTTTCACGACGATTTCTTGTTTGCTCGATCGATGAGGACTGCCAACAAAATCACGCCGCCCTTGACGACTTGCTGATAGAACGAAGAGACGTCGAGCAAGTTGAGGCCGTTGTTCAGCACGCCGATCAGAAGCGCGCCGACGAGCGTACCGAAAATCCAGCCGCGGCCGCCGGTGAGGCTCGTGCCGCCCAGCACCACCGCGGCGATCGCGTCGAGCTCGTAGCCGGTGCCTGCCGTCGGTTGCGCCGAATTCAGGCGCGAAGTCAGCACCACGCCCGCGATGGCGGCCATGACGCCCGAGATCGTGTAGACCCAGAGCTGGATGCGATCGACCTTCACGCCCGAGAGTCGCGCCGAATCGGCATTGCCGCCCGTCGCGTAGACGTGGCGGCCGAACACGGTCTTTCTCAGGAGGAACCAGAACCCGCCGAACATGATCAGCATCAGGACGACCGGGGCCGGGATCAGGCCCGCGACATAGCCGCCGCCGAGCAGCGAAAAGAAGTCGCTATGGAAGTCGCTGATCGGGCTGCCGTTGGAGATCACGAGCGCGATACCGCGCAGCACCGTCATCGAGCCAAGGGTCGCGATAAAAGGCGCGACCTTGCCCTTGCTGATCACGAGGCCGTTGACGAGCCCCATGAGACCGCCGGCCGCAATGCCGGCGAGCGTGGCGAGCGCGGGCGCGGTGCCGGCCTGCATCAGGCTCGCGATGACGACCGACGACAGCGCGAGAATCGAGCCGACCGACAGGTCGATGCCGCCGAGCAGAATGACGAGCGTCATGCCGAAGCCGATCAGCGCGTTGATCGAGGCCTGGCGCATTACGTTGAGCAGGTTGCCGACGGTGAGGAAATCGGGGCTCGTCAGCGACAGTCCGAGCGCGACGACGACGAGCGCGATGAACGGCCCGAGCTTTTGCAGCGCGGCCTTGTTAGCGGGCGTGGTGATGGATTGCACGATCTTGGTACTCAGTTTCAAGCGGCGGCCGCCGCCGGTTTAACGAACGTCCGAGAGGACAGCGAGAACGGCGCGAAGGGCGGCATCGCACGTCACAGCGCGAACGATGCGATGGCCGGCTCGAGCGCGGCACCGCCCGTGGCGGCCGTCATGATCGATTCCTGCGTTGCAAGCTTCGCGGCAAAGATGCCGGCCGGCCGGCCCTGGTGCATGACGAGGATACGATCGCTCATCGCCAACACCTCCGGCAATTCCGACGACACCATCACCACCGCCACGCCGAGCGCGGCGAGCCGATTGACGATGTGATAGATCTCGGCTTTGCCGCCCACGTCGACGCCGCGCGTCGGCTCGTCGAGCAGCAGAACCTTCGGCGGATTGGCGAGCCATTTGGCGAAGACGACCTTTTGCTGGTTGCCGCCCGAGAGCGCCTTGACGTCGAGTTCGGCGTCGCGGGTGCGAATGCGCAATTGCTCGATCAGCTCGGCGACGGCGGCGCGCTCGGCGGCATCGTCGACGACGCCGAAGCGTGCGTAGCGGGAAAGATGAACGAGCGTGGCGTTTTCGCGCACGGACATGCCGAGCACGAGGCCGCGGCTCTTGCGGTCTTCCGTCACGAAGCCGATGCCGGCGTCGATCGCATCGGACGGGTCGCGAAGG
>JBCNPL010000354.1:0-3654 GCA_039593375.1 Paraburkholderia sp.
CGTTCCCGCGTACTTGCCGATGACCGTCGAATCGGTCACGGCGAGCACCGGCGGCGTATCGATGATGACGAGGTCGTAGCGGCGTGAGATCGCTTCGAGCAGGTCGCGGAAGCGCTCGCTCATCAGCAGTTCGGACGGATGCGTGGGCAGCGTGCCTTTCGTCAGCACGTCGAGGCCGGGCAGCACCTCGCGCTGGATCACGCTGGCCGGATCGGCACCGCGCAGCACGTCGGAGAGACCCGGCTGATGCCGCACGCCGAAGTGCGAATGGACCTCGCCCCGACGCATGTCGCCGTCCACGACGAGCACGCGCTTGCCGGCCGACGCGACCAGCGCGGCCAAGTTGACCGAGAGGAACGATTTACCCGCATCGGGACGCGAACCCGTCAGCATCACGATGTTGTTGGGCGCCTGGTCGAGCGAGAGCTGCAGCGTCGTGCGCAAGCTCCGCACGCCTTCGACGGCGATATCCTGCGGCGATTGCGCAGCCAGCACGTGCAAACCCTGCCGGCGCATCATCACGTTCTGCTGCAGGCGAAGCTGCAAGCCGCTGCGCGGCACGACCGCGAACACCGGTACGCCGATCGCGCTCTCGATCTCGTCGGCACGCTCGACACCGCCGTAAAGCGCCTTCTTCACGAACGCACAGACGATGCCGATGAAGAGGCCGCCGCCGAAACCGATCAGAATCACGATGAAGCGCTTCGGCCACACGGGTTCGTCGGGCGTCTCCGCGAAGTCGACGACGCGCACGTTGCCGATCTGCCCCGCCTTCACCACGCGCAACTGCTGCGCGCTGTTGAGCAGGTTCGTGTAGAGCTCGGTGTCGACGCGCACGTCGCGCAGCAGGCGCAAGGCGGTCTGTTCGGTATCGGGCAACGCTTCGACGCTCTTCGACATCTGCCCTTGCGAGCCCTGCAATTGAGCGATCTGCGCATCGAGCGCCTGGACCGCCGGGTGATTCGCGGTGAAACGCTGCGAAAGGTCGGCGCGCTGCCGTTGCAGGTCGGCGAGCTTCGTCTTGTTGTCGACCATTTGCTGCAGCAACAGGCGACTCTCTTCGCTCAGATCGACGGTGCCGTGCTGATTGCGGAAGTTGTTGTAGCGCTGCTCGGCCGAATCGAGCTCGTGGCGCAACTGCGGCAGTTGCTCGTCGAGGAACGAGAGAGTGCGCTCGGCCTCGGCCATGCGCCGATCGGCGTCCTGCTTGATGAACTGCCGCGCGATGCCGTTGACGACGTTGGCCGTCAGCACGGGGTTCTGCCCTTGCAGCGTGACGCTGATGATGCCCGACTGCAGCGCCATTTCGTTCACGCGCAGTGCCTTTTGCAATCGCTCGACCGTGTCGAGCGTCGACGAGCGCGTGAGTTCGAACTGCGTGCCGGGGCGGCCCGTCAGCTGGTCGACATGCACGAGCACCGGGCCTGCCGCCGAGACGCCGCTCACGTCCTCGCCAACTCGGCCGCTCGCGATCGCGATGCCGTCGGGGTCGTTGACCGTGAAGGTGCCGTTCGGTCCCGCCGTCAGCGTGAACGTCTTGCCGTAGAGCGTTTTCGGCGTGTCGAAGCGCGCAACCGAGATCTTCTCGTTGCCCCACGCGAAGCCGCCCAGATCCATGAACGGTTGAACCTTGAAGCCCCACTTGCCCGTCGTCAGCGCCGCGAGCAGCGGCCCGATCACGGGCACCATGCGCGGCTCGGCCGCGATGTCGAGGTGCTGATCGCGCACCGTCGCCTCAGTGACCAGGCGCGACTTCAAAAGCTCGATTTCCGCGGCCGTGGTCGCCTTTCTCGTGAACATCCTGGAAAGCGGCTCGATCTGCTGCTGCTGATTGCCGCCGCCTCCGCCGTTCTCGCCGTTTTGCACGTCCTCGACCTGAATGACCGCGTCGGCCTTGTAGACCGGCTTGGCAAGGAACGCATAGGCGGCGCCGAGCAGCGTCACGGCGGCCGTCACCATCGCGATGAGGCGCCAATTACTGAATATCGCCTGGAGATAATCGGTCAGACGCAATTCGTCGGCGGCCGAAACGTCGGTGTAGCGGTTGTCGAAATTCATAGCCATGTCAGTTGCTCTCTTGCGAGATGTCCCGTCATGCCTCGCCGCGCATGACGGGACGAAGGTTTGCAATCGATGTCAGTACTTCGACACGAGGGCTCCCGTCAGAGCCGCATTGACCGCCGGCAGCAGCAAGTTCAGCACGCGGTTGAACTTGACGAGGCCGCCGTTATCGACGTAGACGACGTCCCTCGGCTGCAGCTGGAACTGATTCGCGAGCACCATCGAGACTGGCGACGTTGCGTCCAGGTGGTAGATCTGCGGCTGAACGCCGTCGCCGTCGCGAATGACGAAGAGCGACTTGGCCTTGGCGGTGTTGTTGTTGAAGCTGCCCGCTTCCGAAATAGCCTGAGCCAACGTCAGCTTGCCGTTGCGCATCGGCATGACGGTCGCGGGCTTGTTGAGCTCGCCCATCATGTAGACGCCGTTTTCGTCGCGCGAACCGACGCGCACCATGTCGCCCGGCTTCAGCAGAATGTCGTTGGGATTGCGTCCCGCCCTCACGATCGCGTTGAAATTGATCGGATAGGTCACCCCGTTACGCACGAGCGTCACCTGACTCTGATCCGCGTTGCTCGTGAATCCGCCGGCACGGCCGATCGCCTGAGTCAACGTCATCGGGATGTCGTTGATCTGCTGCGAACCGGGCTTGCCGACCTCACCGTCTATATAGACTTGCGAGGAACGGAAGGAGGCGACGCGCACCGTCACCTCGGGGCTCTTGTACACCTTGCTGATCCGCGAAACGATCTTGCGCTGGACTTGCTCGACGTTGTCGCCGGCAACATGCACCGACCCCGCGTACGGGAACTGGATGTTGCCGAGCTCGTCGACGAGGAAGCCTGGCGCGGCGTCGGCGTCACGCGTGTTTTGCGGCGCCTGGCCGAGCGCGGCCGCGAGTTCGGGGTGGTCCCAGACAGTGATCTGCAGCACGTCGCCAGGGCCGACCGTGTATGCGCTCGGCTTGCCGAACAGGCCCGTCAGCTGCGGCGAAAGCGGCTGTGCGCCTGCTTGCCCGTTCATCTGGCGAATCAGTGCGAGATTGATGTCCGTGATCGGAACATCGACCTTCTGTTCCGGCTCCTTGCTGTATTCACCGCCCGACTCCGCGACGGTCGGCGGTGTCTCCATGCGCTGGCCGGGCACGATCGAGCAGGCTGAGACCAAGCCCGCCAGCGCGACGAAAACGAATGCCATGAATGCGCGGTTGCGCTGCTCCCAATAGCACATGATTCTTTTCCTCCTTGCCGGTTATTGACTTCAGCGCGCGCCTACCGGGAAAGCCGCGCCATTTGGTCGACCATCAGAGTCAGTAGGCATTGCTATGGATCAGCCCCTTGACGACGGTCGCGGCGATGATCCGCATATCGAGCCCGAACGACCAGTTACCG
Source organism: Paraburkholderia sp. (assembly GCA_039593375.1). Taxonomy (GTDB): domain Bacteria; phylum Pseudomonadota; class Gammaproteobacteria; order Burkholderiales; family Burkholderiaceae; genus Trinickia. The sequence goes on from JBCNPL010000354.1 coordinate 3,450, forward strand.
AGGTAGTACAGATCGTGCGCAACGCGCCTCTCCATCTTCTCGATACGATCCGTCTCGCCTCGATAGCCGTTGATTTGAGCCCAGCCCGTGATGCCGGGCTTGATGCGATAGCGGTGGATGTAGCCGGCGACGACCTTCTGATAGAGATCGTCGTGCTCGAGCGCATGCGGGCGCGGGCCCACCACCGACATGTCGCCCTTCAACA
>JBCNPL010000355.1:0-3649 GCA_039593375.1 Paraburkholderia sp.
CGGCCGCCAGCGTGCTCGCGCCAGCGCCCGGAGACGCCCCGACGAATTGCAGCGTGCGAACCGCTCGCCGTTCGAGCGCCGCGTCCACGCGCTCCAGCAAAACGACGAGGCTCGGCACCAGTGCCGCAAAGAGCCACGTGGGCACCAGCGACTCTGCCTTGTCCCGGTCCGGTCGTTCCCGCTCGCGGCCTACGGCGCGTGCTTGCTCTTCCGAACGTGTGTCCTGCTGGCGCGCGCCGGACTCGACGGACGCGTGTGCGGCTCGTAGCAGCTTGACGTCCACACCGATGTCCAATGATTCCTGAGAACCGTACATGATTGCGTCGTCCTTCGGGAGGGTCATTGAGAAAGCGCCGACTTGCGGCTCGTTCGATGCTGCGCGCAGAGCACTTCGTGATAGATGTCCAGTACCGAGCGCGCCATCGCATCCTCCGAATAGCGATCCGCGTGACGAGCGCGCCCCAGTCTCGCCATTGCCTCGGCTGCCTCCGGGCGATCGATCAACGATGCAATCGCGTCCGCCAGTTCCGCTGGCATCCCCGGCTTGACGAGAATTCCCGCGCCCTCGGGGTCCAGCACTTCAGTCACGCCTTCGACTGCACTCGCAACGACCGGCAGCCCCGCCGCCAGCGCCTCGATCAATGCCATGGGTGCGCCTTCGCCGAGAACGCTCGGGAACGCGAAGAGGTCTACGCGTTGGAGTTCGGCCCTGACATCGTGCGAGAAGCCAACCCATTCCACGTATTCGTGGACATTCAATTGCTGCGCGAGCTCCAGCACCGATTGTCGATATGCCTCGTGCTCGAACGGGCCGACCGCACGCACGCCGACGTCGTATCCGCGCCGCCGGAGCAATTGGACGGCCTCCAGCACGACCTCGATGCCCTTGCGTGGACGGAAGAGCGCGACCACGCCGATGGTCCAGCGTGCCGACGGCGGCCGCCAGTCGGCTGCCTCCCGGTTGGGCGGCACGCCGTTGGCGACGACGCGGATGCGATCGCGTGCAATGCCCATGCGCTCGAGCGTCGTTCCAAGCGCACGCGATACGACGATGATGCGGCCCGCGCGCGTCATCCCGAATCGCTCCGCCATTCGGTTACCCGCGTCGCGCACGGCGGTGCCGACCGAAATCGAGGTGGGACCGTGGATATGGTGCAGCATCATGCGGCCCGCAAGCCGCGCGGCAATGGACCCCAGCATCGCGCTGCGGGGCGTATGCGTATGCAGCAAGTCATATCCGCCCTCGCGCAGAAGACGGCCGACTCGTAGGGCAGGCGACAGATCCAGACGCGAGCGCATTTCCACTTCGAAAACGCGCGACGTCAGCGCATGTCTCGACTTCTTGAATATGCCGGCTTTGAGGCAAGCGAAATCGATGCTGCATCCGAGCTGAGGCAGGGTCTGCGCAAGCGTATCCTGAACGCGTTCCGCGCCGGCGTAGAACTCGCCGTTGATCAAATGCAGGACTTTCATGCGAGTGGCCGAGAATAGATTGACGACGAGGGCTGCGCGTCCCCGCGCAGGCGTTCGCCGCGTGCGCCCGCGCGCGGCAGTATTCGGCGAGGCGCGATCATGCGCGCTCCGGTCTGACAGCCGGGATATCGGCGAGCACCGGCAAGCCCAGCGCACGCTCAAGTCCCTCGGGAACGGCGAACGTCGCGCGAACGAGCACAGCCACGAATGCGACGATGAGCGCGATGGCGACGCTCAGGACAAAGCCGATCCACAGCACGATCGCACGGTCGCTTTTCGATTCGATCGGCGGCGACGCGCGCTGCACGATACTCACGTTCGTCCCGACGATTCGGCTCGCGACGGCGGTCGCGAGCGCGTCCTGAAGTTCACGGAAATTCGCGGCGTAGGCATCGGCGGCAAGATTCCCCGTCCGCTGCAACATCCGATCCTCGGTTCGCGCCTCCGCGAGCGTCTCGATCCGTGCGGCGACGTCGGTCAGCCGGGTACCGGCGCTGTCGAGGCGTGCCTGCGCGGAACGGCTATCGCTCCTTGCCCGTACCAGGTCGGCTTCGATCGCATCGCGCATGGCGGCGGACCGGCCTTTCATCGCTTTTCTGCCGTCGAGCAACGCTTCGATTCGTGCGTTCGCAGCGGCCAGATCGTCCCGCGCCGCGAGCTGCTGCAGTTCGATGGTCTGGCGTTGATCGAGCAATAGCGACAACTCGTGATCGAGCGAGATGATCCCGCGCGTCGCCTCGAACTGGCTGACCGCTTGCTGCGAGGCTTTTAGCGGCAAATTCGCCTCATCCAGTCGTCCTTCTATCGATCCTGTTTGCGGACTCTGAAAAATCGCCAAGCGGTGCGCTAGATAGGCCGTCACAATGCCATTTGCCGCTTCGGCGGCGACTTGCGAGTCAGGGTGCTCGAATGCGACTCGGATTACATTACTGTCAGGCACTACGTCCACGTCGAGATGTTTGCGAAACTCGCGTTCCGCCAACCGCATGGCGATGGTTTCGCTCGGAGCCACGGCCTGCGCAATTGCCGGATAGAGTCGGCTCAACCCGATCCTGGAGATGACCTCGTCGATTACGTCGTCGCTCGACAAAATAGACAATTCGGAATGGAGCAATCGATCATGGTTAGTCGCCATTGGCTGCCCAACACGCGCATTGCGAGTAACCACTGGATCGTAGGCGCCCCTGCCGACGTCCACCAGTAACGTCGATACTGCTTCGTAGTACGACGTTACCGTAAGCGAAATGGCGGCTGAGGCGAGCATGGGAATGAAGAATCCCGCCGCGATGCCCCAACGGACCCGCCGAATCGCAGCAACGATTTCACCCAGACTGACGCGCGACCGGCGAGTACCCGCTCGCCTCTCGTCGCCGTCGGCGCTCGCTGTGTTCATCATCTCCCCCGAGTAGCAGATGACTAGCAGTGAACAAAAATGGCTTGCCCGATAAGAAACAACTGTGCAACGCATTGCTCCGGCTTTCGCCGCATCCTTGCCCTCATTCGACTTGCTTTTACTGCGCGACGCCGGCTCGCATATGGATTTCTAAAGGCCGATCAATTGCGTCCACCGCGCCGAGAATGGCAGACAGCGTTTTGTCCTTCCGTTGGATACCGCACGTGAATTTCGATCTGCATCGAAATGGTTAATTCAACTTACCTAAGACGAAATGCATTCATCACAGAATTGCTCGAATCGCTGATTTATATTGAACCCCTCGTCGTCCGCGCGAGCGTTGCTGCCTGCGGGTGCGATTCCGCGTGCTCAGCGGCCGCGTCGATTCACGATTCTCATTTATGTGACATAAATCGACGCCCATTCCATTTAACAATCGGTAAGTTTTTGCACTGACAAATCCCCGAATCCCCCGCGGACAAGCATTTAAATCTCCACCTACGGCCTCATTGGTCCGCCACGCACGGATGTTCGTGTGCCCCCGTCCCGGATTCGATACTTCACGAACTTGTAAAACATCCGATGTTCGATCTGCGTAGGATCGATCACATGAACGCACATACCTCACCCCCCGTATTCTCCGCATCGAGCATCCGTGTGCTCACCACGGTCAGCATCGCCTTCGTCGTGACCCAGCTCGATGTGACGATCGTCAATGTCGCACTCCCGAGCATCGGCATGCAGCTGCAAGCGCCGGTCTCCAGCCTGCAATGGATCGTCGAC
>JBCNPL010000356.1:0-3647 GCA_039593375.1 Paraburkholderia sp.
GGGAGAGGATATGGTCGCTCGAGCCTCGTCGGAAATCGCGAGCGGCGCTGCCGCGCCGACGCGCCGCGACAGGGAGCGCGGCGGCGGCGCGCGCAAGAAGGCCGCCGCCGAAGAATCGGTCGCCGGTGTGCGGATCTCTCATCCCGATCGGGTCATGGACAAGTCGACCGGTTTCCGAAAAATCGACCTCGCTCACTACTTCGAGTCGGTCGCGCGATGGATGCTTCCGCATTTGAAGGACAGGCCGCTCGCGCTCGTGCGCGCGCCGGACGGCATCGAGGGCGAACTGTTCTTCCAAAAGCACACGAGCCGGCTCGAAATTCCGCACGTCACGCAACACGAAGGGCTCGATCCGGGGCATCCGCCACTCTTGACCATCGAGAATCTGCAAGCGCTCATCGGTGTGGCTCAGATGGGGACCGTCGAGCTTCATACGTGGAACGGATTGGCGTCGAACCTCGAGAAACCCGACCGCGTCGTCTTCGATCTCGATCCCGATCCGTCGCTCGGTTGGGACCGTATGATCGAGGCGGCGCTGCTCACGCGCTCGCTGCTCGAAGAGCTCGGTCTACGCGCCTGGTGCAAGACGAGTGGCGGCAAGGGCCTGCATGTGATCGTGCCAATCGCGAAACAGGCCGGCTGGGACGAAGTCAAGGCGTTCGCCCAGGCCGCGGCACAACATATGGCATCGACGCTGCCCGATCGCTTCAGCGCGAAGATGGGCGCGCAGAACCGGCGCGGCCGCATTTTCGTCGACTATCTGCGCAACAACCGCGGCTCGAGTACCGTCGTCGCCTTTTCGCCGCGCGCGCGGCCGGGAATGGGGGTATCGGTGCCGCTCGGCTGGGACGAGGTCGAACACACGACCGGGGGCGCGCAATGGAACGTGGAGAATGTTCATGAGCGACTCGACGCGCTGACCGAGGATCCGTGGAAGGACTACGCGCGTGCCCGGCAGCGCATTACGCGGGAGATGAGAAACAGGCTGGGAATGGAGTCCTAGACCGAAGCCGTCGGCGGCCGTACGTCCGACGGCGTAGGGTCGGATGGTCTCGGCATGCCCGACGGTTCGGTCGCCGCTCAGGCTCGCTCTTTGCACGCCTCGCATTGCCAGGTTCATCGCAATGGAATGTGGAGGCACAGATGGCGCAAACGGTAGGCGATTTCATCGTTGAAAGACTGCATCAATGGGGCGTGCGCAGGATGTACGGCTATCCCGGAGACGGCATCAACGGCTTGTTCGGCGCGCTCAACCGAGCCGAAGGAAAAATCGAATTCATTCAGGCCCGCCACGAGGAAATGGCGGCATTCATGGCCAGCGCCCATGCGAAGTTCACGGGCGAGCTCGGCGTGTGCATCGCCACGTCGGGGCCGGGCTCCGCCCACCTCGTCACGGGGCTCTACGATGCTCGCCTCGACCACATGCCCGTTCTCGCCATTTGCGGACAGCAGGCGCGCGCCGGCCTCGGATCGCACTATCAGCAGGAAATCGACATTGCGGCCATGCTGAAGGATGTGGCGGGCTCCTATGTGCAGCAGGCCAGCGTCCCGGCACAGGTTCGGCATATGGTGGATCGCGCGGTGCGCATAGCGCTCGGGGAACGGCGCGTGACCGCCATCATCTTGCCGAATGATCTGCAAGAGCTCGAGTATTCGCCGCCACCGCGCAAGCATGGCACCGCGCATTCCGGGGCGGGCTACGCGCGTCCGCACGTCGTGCCGCAGCCATCCGAGCTGGCACGCGCCGCCGATGTCCTCAATGCCGGCAGCCGCGTCGCGATGCTCGTCGGCGCCGGCGCGCTGCATGCGACCGATGAAGTCATCGCCGTTGCCGAGAAGCTGGGAGCAGGCGTCGCCAAGGCGCTGCTCGGCAAGGCCGCGGTACCGGACGAGTACCCGTGGGTAACCGGCTCGATCGGCTTGCTCGGCACCAAGCCGAGTTGGGAACTGATGACGAGCTGCGACACCTTCTTCATGATCGGATCGGGCTTCCCCTACTCGGAGTTCCTGCCGAAGGAGGGCGAAGCGCGCGGCGTGCAGATCGATATCGACCCGGGGATGCTGAGCCTGCGCTATCCGATGGAAGTGAACCTCGTCGGCGATGCCGCCGAGACGCTTCGCGCGTTGCTGCCGCTGCTCGATCAAAAGACCGACGACAGCTGGCGCAAGCGTATCGGGGGCTGGACCGACGAGTGGTGGAAGACGCTCGACAAACGCGCGCACGAAGCGGCGAAGGTGGGCGTCAACCCGCAGCTTCCGTTTACGACGCTTTCGCCGCGGCTGCCGCGTGATGTCATCCTGACGAGCGATTCAGGCTCATGCGCTAACTGGTATGCGCGCGATCTCAAGGTGCAGCGCGGCATGATGTGCTCGCTTTCAGGCGGGCTCGCGTCGATGGGCGCCGCGGTGCCCTATGCCATCGCCGCGAAGTTCGCGCATCCGAGCCGGCCCGTCATCGCCATGGTGGGCGACGGGGCAATGCAGATGAACAACATGGCCGAGCTCATCACCGTCGCCAAATACTGGAAGGGCTGGTCCGATCCGCGCTGGATCTGCATGGTGCTCAACAACGAAGACCTCAACCAGGTGACGTGGGAGCAACGCGTGATGGAGGGCGATCCGAAGTTCAACGCGTCGCAGGAAATTCCGAATGTGCCGTTTCATCGCTTCGCCGAGTTGATCGGCTTGAAAGGCATCTACGTCGATAGCGCCGAGCGTGTCGCCTCGGCGTGGGACGAGGCCTTGGCCGCGCGTCAGCCGGTCGTGCTCGAAGTGAAGACCGATCCGGAGATCCCGCCGCTGCCGCCTCACGTTACGCTGCAGCAGGCGCGTCATTTCGCGCGGACGCTGATGCACGGCGATCCGCAGGAGCGCCACATCATCGCCGATACGGCCAGGCAAGTGATGGCCTCGGTGCTGCCCGGCAAGAAGGAATCCTGACGCCGATATGCATCGTGAGCCGGCCCGAGCGGGCCGGCTCGATGCGTTTCGGCCACGGCTCGCTTCCGTTCCCGCTTGCTAGCGACGAGTGGCCCACCGTCTCGCCACGAATGCAACGAGCGCGAGGCCGAGCGCCGTCCCGATGGCGCCGCGATGCATATCGAGCTGCAGCGTCGCGCAGGTCGCTTTTGCCTCCGCATCGAAGCGGCCGCGGGTGCGATGCGCGCCGTGCACCGGCTGCCACAGATCGACCGCCCGCCCCGGTGCGGGCGGCGCCTCGCGTTCTTGAGCGCCATAAGCCTTCTTCGCCAGATAGCGGTCGAGGAGGCCGGGCGCAAGTTTGGTTGCGAGGATGGCCTTGATGGAAGAAAGGCCGACGAACATCTCGCGGCGTCGATGGCTCGCGGCCCAGACGATCGCGCGCGCCGCAACCTCGGGCTGATAGACGGGCGGCACGGGTCGAGGCGCGCCTGGAGTACGGCACAACGCCCAATCGAACTGAGGCGTGTTCAGCGCCGGCATCTGTACCATCGTCACATGGATGCCGCTTTTCTCGTGCTCCAATTCGCATCGCAGCGAATCGGTGAAGCCACGGATGGCGAACTTGGCACCGCAGTAAGCTGACTGAAGGGGGATGGCTCGATAGGCGAGCGCGGAGCCGACTTGGACGATGACGCCGCGATTGCGCGGGCTCATCCGTTTGAGCG
>JBCNPL010000357.1:0-3646 GCA_039593375.1 Paraburkholderia sp.
ATATCCGATGCTCGCGAGAGCAGCGCCTCTCCGACAGAGAGCCCCTGTACGCCTTCGTTCGCATCGGTGATGACGTTCACACCGTGCCTCGCCAGGACGTCCGCAATGTCGGCGCCGGGAAAGCGGCTGGCAGGAGGTTCTTTTTCGAGTGCGTTTAGCGTGAGGACAGTGACCTGTTCGGCGCGCGCGAGGAGCGGGAGGGCATCGTGGAGCGCACGTGTGGCCTCGCGGCTGCCGTCCCACGCAAGCAGCACGTGCGCGCCGACGGTCGCGAAGTCACCGGCATAGGGAAAGACGAGGACGGGGCGTCCCGCGTTCAGCACCAGATTCTCGACAAACTGTTCGGCGACGAACGACTCCGGGTCGTCAGGGTCGCATTGGCCCACGATGGCAAGGTCAGACAATCGAGCAGCGTGGGGAACGACTGCATTCGCGTCGCCGTTCGAGCTACGCCAATCGCCCTTGACCTTTGCCCGTCCGACGCTCTCGTGGAACTGCCGTGCGACGCCGGCTTCCGCTTCTTCGCGAATGGCTTCCCTGTCCACGAAGTACTCGGCACTGCCTGCCATCACATAAAGCGATTGAGTTTCAGGCCTGAAGATTAGAAAAAGACCGGTGAGGTGTGCTTCGAATCGTTTGGCGAGATCGAGCGCGAATGCCAGCCTCGATCGAGCGCGTTCGCTCGCGTCCAGGTGGACGAGAATGCTCTTGTAACTCATTGCGATGACTCCTGAATAGGAAAGGGAAGCGCAAGGGCATCACCCTGATAACGACTCTAGGCCGTACATACGCGGAGCGGCTTGATGAAAATCAATCGGACGCGGCGCTCGAGGGATGAATCGGTCGGTCTCGAGCCGTGGAGGAATGCTTGTTGTTTTTCGGCTCGCTGAAGTCGGCTCGGTTTGATTGAGGTCAACGGATGCCGACGGCCGCTGCTTAGAGTGATGGTGTGGAGCACACCCACACCGACTCAATGACGCTTGCTCGTGCTCTGCCCTCGATGGCGTGAGCGTCTTTCCTATGGAGAAAACCATGTCAGAAAGACGCGTCGCTTTCGTCACGGGCGGGATGGGCGGCCTTGGCGCGGCGATCAGCCGCCATCTTCTTGCGATGGGAATGACAGTGACCATGTCGCACTCCATGCGCAACGATCATGTATCGACGTGGCTCATGCATGAGCGTGACGCGGGACGACGCTTTCGCGCTTATGAAATCGACGTCGCCGATTTCGATTCGTGCGCGCGCTGCGCAAAGCGTGTGATCGAGGAGCACGGTGCGGTCGACATTGTCGTCAACAACGCCGGTGTCACGCGCGATGCGACGTTCTCGAAGATGACCAAGTCGGACTGGGATACGGTTCTGCGCACGGACCTCGATGCGATTTTCAACGTGACGAAGGCCTTTATCGATCCGATGATCGACCGCAGATTCGGCCGCATCGTCAACATCGGCTCAGTGAACGGTTCGCGCGGGGCATTCGGGCAGGCCAACTATGCGGCGGCAAAGGCCGGCCTTCATGGCTTCACGAAAGCGCTCGCGATCGAAGTCGCGAAATATGGCGTGACCGTCAATACGATTTCGCCGGGGTACCTCAACACGGCGATGCTCGCTTCGATACCGGAAAAGGTTATGAACGAGCGGATTCTGCCGCAGATTCCGGTGGGTCGACTCGGCGAGCCCGAAGAGGTGGCGGCGCTCGTCGGCTTCGTCTGCTCCGACGAGGCGGGTTTCATTACCGGCGCGGACATCGCCATCAACGGCGGCATGCACATGCATTGACGACGATTCAGAACAACATACCTGGAGCATTCTCGAATGAAAGCACTCGTTTATCACGGCCCCGGAAAACGTTCTATCGACGAGCGGCCAATGCCAACGATCGTCGACCCGACCGATGCGATCGTGCGCGTCGCGCGTACGACGATTTGCGGTACGGATTTGCACATCCTCAAGGGCGACGTGCCGACTTGCGAACCGGGCCGAATCCTCGGCCATGAGGGAGTCGGCGTCGTCGAAGAGGTTGGATCGGCCGTATCCTCCTTCGCGCCGGGCAGTCATGTTCTCATTTCCTGCATTTCATCGTGCGGCAAATGCGAGTATTGCCGGCGGGGTATGTACTCGCACTGCACGACGGGTGGATGGATACTCGGCAATCGGATTGACGGCACGCAGGCCGAATACGTACGGATTCCGCACGCCGAGACGAGCCTCTATCCGATTCCGTCGGGGGCGGACGAGGAGGCGCTCGTGATGCTGTCGGACATTCTGCCGACGGGATTCGAATGCGGCGTCCTCAACGGCAAGATCGAGCCGGGATGTACCGTTGCGATCGTCGGCGCTGGCCCGATCGGCCTTGCCGCGCTGTTGACTGCGCAGTTCTACACGCCGGCGCAAATCATCATGATCGATCGCGATACCAACCGGCTCGAGGTTGCTCATCGATTCGGCGCGACGGCGTGCATCGATACGGGGGGGGCCGATACCGTAGCAGCTGTCATGAAGCTGACGGGCGGCATCGGAGTGGACTGTGCGATAGAAGCGGTCGGCGTGCCGGCGACGTTCGAGCTTTGCGAAGCATTGGTGGCGCCGGGCGGCGTGATTGCCAACATCGGTGTGCACGGCGTCAAGGCGGATCTTCATCTCGAAAAGCTTTGGGATCGCAACATCGCGATCACCACGCGTCTCGTGGATACGGTCAGCACTCCGATGCTGCTGAAGACCGTCGGCGCGGGACGCCTCGACCCAACCAAGCTCATCACGCATCGATTCAAGCTCGGTGAGATCGACGCTGCCTACGAAACATTTGGCCGGGCGGCCGATACGCGAGCGCTGAAGGTCATGATCGAGGTGTCGTAGCAACGAGGAGCAGGCCATGAAGACGGATAAGCAACTGAAGCAGGAAATCGAAGAGGAGCTGGATTACGATCCCGCGGTCAATTTGGAGGATATCGGCGTCGAGGTGCAGGACAGTATCGTCACGCTTTTCGGACATCCGATCAGCTACGCGGAAAAAATCGCGGCGGAGAAGGCCGCGCAGCGAGTGGCCGGCGTGAGAGCCGTTGTTGTCAGAATGGAAGTTCGCTTGCCGAATGCGGAGAAGCGGTCGGACGAAGAAACCGCAAATGCCGTACGGTCGATGCTGCGTTGGATCGTCGGTCTTTCGCAAGATGCGGTCAGCGTACAGGTCGAGAACGGTTGGGTGACGCTGGCGGGCGAGGTACCGAGTGCGCATCTTTCGCACCTCGCGGTGCGCACCGTGAGTCACATGCGCGGCGTGAGAGGGGTGTCGAATCTCATCGACGTGGTGGGCCCCAAGGCGACGTCTGACGAAATCGCTTCGAAGATCGGCCGTGCGCTCGAGCGTCATGCGGCACGCGAGGCGAAGCACATCCACGTCGAGGTCCGAGACGGGACGGTGACCCTGATCGGCAAGGTCGGCTCTTATGCGGAGCGCTCCGCGGCCCGCGGCGCGGCATGGTCGGCGCGTGGGGTGCGCGCCGTGGTCGATGATCTCGAGACCGAGTGACCTCATGCGCGGCGGTTAGCTGGGGTACAGCCGATCGCCGCGTTGCCCGCGGTCAGCTCGACGATCTCGGACGTGATTTCCTCCTGACGCAATTGCCTGTATTCGCCGACGAGGTGTTCG
>JBCNPL010000358.1:0-3642 GCA_039593375.1 Paraburkholderia sp.
TCGGTCCAGGACTACGTCTCGCGCCAAATCTTTACCGAGATTCTCGAAGACACCGAAGAACACATCGACTGGCTCGAAACGCAGATCAGCCTCGTCGACAAAGTCGGCCTCGAGAACTATCAGCAGTCCGGAATGGGTAGCGTGGAAGAGTAACCGGCAAGCCATGACCTCAGAGCTCGACGCGCCGATCAGCGAGCCGGCCGGTGCCCTAGCCACGGCAGTCGTCACCGCTTCCGCGAGCGGTGCGGCGGCCCCCATCGGCGCATTCGATTCCGGCCTCGGCGGGCTTTCCGTCCTACGTGCCATCACGGCGCAACTGCCGGACGAGGCTGTCGTCTACGTCGCCGATTCGCGCTATGCGCCCTACGGCGAACGTGATCACGCATTCATCGTCGAACGCACGCTCGCCATCGGCGAATGGCTCGTTTCGCAAGGCGCCAAGGCGCTCGTCGTCGCATGCAACACGGCGACGGCCGAATCGATCGCGATCGCGCGCGAACGGCTGCCCATCCCGGTGATCGGCGTCGAGCCGGGCATCAAGCCCGCGGCGATTCAATCGAAGTCGCGGATTGCCGGCGTGCTTGCCACCCAAGTCACGCTGAAAAGCGAACGCTTTCGCGCGTTGATCGAACGTCACGGCTCGGACTGCCAGTTCATCTGCCAGCCCGGCCACGGCCTTGTCGAAGCCGTCGAGCGTTGCGACGTGGACTCGCCGCATGTGCGCGCCTTGCTCTCGAGCTATGTCGAACCCATGCTTGCCGCCGGCGCCGACACGCTCGTGCTCGGCTGCACCCACTATCCTTTTCTCGACGCCGCGATTCGCGAGATCGCCGGCGAGCGCGTCACGCTGATCGATACGAGCGTCGCGATTGCGCGGCAGTTGGTGCGCGTACTCGAGGCCAACGGGTTGCGTGCTCCCGTCGGCACTAATTCGGCGCCGCCGCCACGACTTTGCTCGACCAGCGACGGTGCGCACCTGCGCCAGCTTACCTCGCGGTTGCTCGGGCTCGACGCTCCGGTTGAACGAATCGACATTCCGCTTCGCGACGCTCCAGCGCAAGAACCGCGGGCAGCCTGATCTCGCTTAGCCGCCTATCTCGGCTTGACCGCAGGACCCCGCAGCCTCGGACCGGCTCTTCCATCTCACGCCAACGTTCGGCGATCCCAGCTCAAATAGGGTCAAATACACTTTACAACTGTCGCAAAATCTCATCATCGGGCTTGCCAAGCGAGCGGATAGAAATGATAATAGTTCGCATTAACGTTCGCTATCGCATCAACTATGATCGTCTGCGTGTGCAAGTCGGTTTCGGACCGGAAGATTCGCGCCTCCATCGCCGAGGGCGCCGATACGTTCGACGAGCTCCAATTCGAGCTCGGCGTGGCCACTTGCTGCGGCAAGTGCGAGGAATCGGTGCGTGACGTCATGGCGCAATGCGGGGTCTGCGAAGCGCGGTGCGGTGTGGAGCGGCCGGATACGGTTCGCCCGGTTCACTTGACGTTTTACGAGCGCAAGGCGGCCTGACACTTCGGCCTTGCCCGTATTCCCTATCCCCCTTTCGTCGGCGCGCCAGTCACGCAAGCAGCCAGCAGCCGCTCGTTTTCCTCGAGGAGCTCGAGATGGAACTGCTCATCGGTTTTGTGACGACGCTATGTCTCTCCGTTCTCATTTTTCGCCCGTGAAACGGGAGATTTTCCTTCGCCTGAGAGGTGATGGTTCACGAGGGTGGCGTTAATATGCAGCCGTCGCTCAACGTTCGGTCCGTCATGACGCCGGCCACGCTCCCTCCTCTACGCATTCGCATCGCGTCGACTGTCGCGGTCGTTGCGCTCGTGCACATCGCACTGATCGCTGCGATGATGCGGATGACGCAGAGGCAGATTCCGCCGCTCGCGCTCGAATCGAAGGTCATCACGGCGCAGTTGCTGAATCAGGAACCCACGCCCGCTCCAGCCGCCCCGGCCGCACCCGCGCTACGGTCGGCGCCTGAGCCCGCTCCCCACCCGATCGTCAAGAAAAAAGCCGAACCGCGCGTCGCGCCTCCGCGACCGTTGCCCGTACCGGCGCCTGCACCCGCCACGCCCAAGGCCGCGACGCCGCCAGCACCCGCGCCGACGGCGGCGCCGACACAGGAAGTGGCCAGCGGCCAGCCGGCGAAGGCCGCCGAACAATCGGCCCCGCAGTCGCCTGCCGCAGGCCCTGCCAGCGGTCGCGAAACGCTCGCGATCACAGCCCCGAAGACGGTCCCGCATATCGATTGCCGGATAGTGAAGCCCGACTACCCGGCGCTGTCGCGCCGCCGCGGCGAGACAGGCACCGCCGACGTGCGGTTCGTCGTCGGCGCGACGGGGGCGATCGAGAGCGTCCAGCTTGTCAAGAGCAGCGGCTATCCACGCCTCGACGATGCCGCACTCGCGGCGATGCGCGCGAGCACTTGCCGCCCCTACGTCGAAGACGGCACGCCGATACGCGTCACCTACACCCAGCCGTTCGGGTTCGCACTCGACGATTAACGTCACCAGCAAAAAAAAGAGGAATCGAATGCAGAGCTACAGTCTGGCCCACGTCTGGGCCCAGGGCGATTTCGTCACGCGTGCGATCGCAATCGTATTGCTGACGATGTCGCTTCTTTCGTGGAGCGTCATGGCCATCAAAGGATGGAACATCGTCCGACTCCGGCGCCTCTCGAAGAACGCGGAACGCGAGTTCTGGCATTCCGACGATTTCGCGAGCGGTCTCGACAAACTGGGCGAGACGCAGCGATCGGCAAACGACAACCCCTACCTCGCCCTGGCGCTTTCGGGGCAGGAAGCCGCCGACCATCACAAGCGGACTCGACCGCATCTGCACGACCAGCTCGACGTGTCCGAGTGGATCTCGCGCTGCCTCAAAGACACAATGGAAAATCGCGTCGCGCATCTTCAAAGCGGACTGGGCGCGCTTGCGTCGATCGGTTCGACGGCGCCGTTCATCGGGCTCTTCGGCACGGTCTGGGGGATCCATCGCGCCCTTTTGTCGATCGGCGCAAGCGGGGCCGCGTCGATCGATCAGATCGCGGGGCCGATCGGCGAGGCACTCGTGATGACGGCATTCGGGCTTGTCGTCGCGATTCCGGCCGTGCTCGGCTATAACGCGCTGACACGCTCGAACAAGGCCATCGTCGGCAGCTTGCGCCGTTTCGCGCACGGCTTGCATGCTTACTTCGTCACAGGGACGCGGCTTGCGTCCACGGGTGCCGGCGGACTGCGGCTCGCCTCGCGCGCGAATTGACGCAGGGGGCGAGCAATGGCTATTCAGCAGTTCGAGGACGAAGACGATGGACTCATGAACGAGATCAACATGACACCGTTCATCGACGTCATGCTGGTGCTCGTGATCGTGTTGCTGGTCGCGGTGCCGGCCATTCATCGTGCGATCAAGATCGACCTGCCGCAAACAGGCGGCAGCAAACTTGTCGAAACGCCGAAACAAGTCGACGTTTCCGTGCGCGCCGATGGATCGCTCTTCTGGGGCGACGAGCGCATCGACGACAAAACGCTGCGCACGAGATTCGAGCAAGCCGCCCAGGCGAATCCGCAGCCGGAACTACGGCTGGCAGCCGACCGAAAAGTACCTTACGAACGAGTCGCCGACGTCATGTC
>JBCNPL010000359.1:0-3633 GCA_039593375.1 Paraburkholderia sp.
CCTCTCGTACCAGACGCTGCTGGGCGTAACGGGGTCGGGCAAGACCTTCACGATGGCCAATACGATCGCGCGTCTCGGTCGGCCGGCGATCGTCTTCGCGCCGAACAAGACGCTCGCCGCGCAGCTCTATTCCGAGTTCCGAGAGTTTTTCCCGCGCAACGCGGTGGAGTACTTCGTCTCCTACTACGACTACTACCAGCCTGAGGCTTACGTGCCGCAGCGCGATCTCTTCATCGAGAAGGATTCGTCGATCAACGAGCACATCGAGCAAATGCGGCTCTCCGCGACGAAGAGCCTGATGGAGCGGCGCGACGTCGTCATCGTCGCGACGGTCTCGGCGATATACGGTATCGGCAATCCGAGCGAATATCACCAGATGATCCTGACGCTGCGCACGGGCGACCGGATCGGCCAGCGCGAGGTGATCGCGCGGCTGATCGCGATGCAATACACGCGCAACGAGGCCGATTTCCAGCGCGGCGCGTTTCGCGTGCGCGGAGACACGATCGATGTCTTCCCGGCCGAGCACGCCGAAATGGCCCTGCGCATCGAGCTCTTCGACGACGAAGTGGACTCGCTGCACCTCTTCGATCCGCTGACGGGCCGCGTGCGCCAGAAAATTCCGCGTTTCACGGTCTATCCGTCGTCGCACTACGTGACGCCGCGGGAAACCGTCATGCGGGCGGTCGAGACGATCAAGGCCGAACTGCGCGAGCGGCTCGAGTTCTTCCATCGCGACGGCAAGCTCGTCGAGGCGCAGCGGCTCGAGCAACGCACGCGTTTCGACCTCGAAATGCTGCAGGAGCTCGGGTTTTGCAAGGGCATCGAGAACTACACGCGGCACTTCTCCGGCGCGGCGCCGGGCGAGCCGCCGCCGACCCTCGTCGATTATCTGCCGCCCGACGCGGTGATGTTCCTCGACGAGTCGCACGTGTTGATCGGCCAGCTGAACGGCATGTACAACGGCGATCGCGCGCGCAAGCAGAATCTCGTCGACTACGGATTTCGGCTGCCGTCGGCGCTCGACAACCGGCCGCTCAAGTTCCACGAGTTCGAGCGCAAGATGCGGCAAGCGATTTTCGTTTCGGCGACGCCGGCCGATTACGAGAAAAAGACGGCGGGGCAGGTCGTCGAGCAGGTGGTGCGGCCGACGGGGCTCGTCGACCCGGAGGTCGAGGTGCGCCCCGCGCGCACGCAGGTCGACGATGTCCTGACGGAAATCAACGCGCGAGTCGCCGCGAACGAGCGCGTACTCGTCACCGTCCTCACCAAGCGCATGGCCGAGCAGTTGACGGAGTTCCTCGCGGACCATGGCGTCAGAGTTCGGTACCTGCATAGCGATATCGATACGGTCGAACGCGTCGAGATCATCCGCGACTTGCGACTCGGCACGTTCGACGTGCTCGTCGGCATCAACCTGTTGCGCGAGGGGCTCGACATTCCGGAGGTCTCGCTCGTCGCGATCCTCGACGCGGACAAGGAAGGCTTCCTCCGCGCCGAGCGATCGCTGATCCAGACGATCGGGCGAGCCGCGCGCAACGTCAACGGCCGCGCGATCCTTTATGCCGATCAGATCACCGATTCGATGCGCCGTGCCATCGACGAGACCGAGCGGCGCCGCACGAAGCAAATCGCTCATAACGAGCGGATGGGCATCACGCCGCGCGGCGTCGTGAAGCGAATCAAGGACATCATCGACGGCGTCTACAACGCCGACGACGCGCGTGCCGAGCTCAAGGAAATGCAGCAGCGAGCGAAGTTCGAAGATATGTCGGAGAAGCAGCTCGCGAAGGAAATCAAGCGTCTCGAGAAGCAGATGATGGACTACGCCAAGAATCTCGAATTCGAGAAGGCCGCGCAGACGCGCGACCAGCTCGCCACACTGCGAGAACGCGCGTTCGGCGCGAATGTCGGCGATTCGTTCGTCGGCAACGGTTGAGCGCCGCTGCAACGCTGCAACGTCAATTCCTCGTTCATCGCGTGTTTATTTGGTATGACGAGCGGTTCGGTGTTAGACTTCTCCCCAATTGATAATCGTTCGCATTTGCGTTCGTGTTCGTGTTCCAGCGCGGGGACGGTTCTCGAGAATGCTTCCGAGGCGGTGCGTGCGCTCCGCCTCTGTCACTTTCGTAGGAGTTTCGATGCAGCGTATTTCCTGGATTCGCAGTGGCCTCGTGGCGGCCGTTGCGATGGCCTCCGTGGCGGCGTCGGCCGCCGAATACCCGATCGGCAAGCAACAGATCGCGGGCGGCATGGAGATCGGCGCCGTCTACTTGCAGCCGATCACGATGGATCCCGAAGGCATGATGCGCAAGGCGTCCGATTCGGACATCCATCTCGAGGCCGATATCCATGCGGTGAAGGGCAACCCGACGGGCTTCGCGGAAGGCGACTGGATGCCGTACCTGCAGGTGACCTACGAATTGACGAAGCCGGGCTCGAGCTATTCGGCGAAAGGCGATCTCATGCCGATGGTGGCCGATGACGGTCCTCACTATGGCGACAACGTGAAGCTCGCCGGGCCGGGCAAGTACCACCTGAAGATCGTCGTCAACCCGCCGATGCAAACGGGCCATATGGCGTTTGGTCGCCATGTCGACAAGGAAACCGGCGTGGGTCCGTGGTTCAAGCCGATCACGCTCGAGTACGACTTTCCGTTCGCGGGCATCGGCAAGAAGGGCGGGTACTGAGCGATGCGGCCGTCGTTCATCATCGTCACGATCGCGGCCGGGAGGCACGCATGAGAGCGCATCGCAAGATGGCATGGTTGGCGTCGGCGGCGCTCATCGCCATGGCGTGCGTCGGCAATGTGGCGCGCGCCGAAGATCTCCCAACGTTCAAGCTCGAAATGGCTGACGGCAAGCTGAACCCGGCGCGTATCGAAGTGCCGGCCGGCAAGCGCGTCAAGATCGAGATCCGCAACACGGGCAAGGGCGCCGTGGAGTTCGAAAGCGTCGAGCTGCGCAAAGAGAAGGTGCTTGCGCCGGGCGCCGAATCGTTCGTCGTCATAGCGCCGCTCGATCCAGGGCAATACAAGTTCTTCGACGATTTTCATCAGGCGGCGCAAGGCGTCATCGTCGCGAAGTAGCAGTTTGCGCGCGGCGGTCCGATCGGGATCGCCGCGCGCGGGAGAGGATGGGATGGGCCAGGTACTGTTCGTCGTTTGGCGGGAAAGCGTCGAGGCGCTGCTAGTCGTCGGTATTCTCTACGCATGGTTGAGCAACGGGGACGACGCGGCGCGCCGCAGTTTGCCGTATTTGTGGGCTGGCGTCGGCGCCGGATTGCTTGCGGCGGTGGCATTGGGCGCCGCACTCGTCGGGTTCAGCGAGTTCTTGTCGGGCGATGCGGCCGACTATTTCCAGACCGGCATGGTCCTGATCGCTTGCGTGCTGATCGTCCAGATGGTGCTCTGGATGAAACGTCACGGACGCA
Source organism: Paraburkholderia sp. (assembly GCA_039593375.1). GTDB lineage: Bacteria > Pseudomonadota > Gammaproteobacteria > Burkholderiales > Burkholderiaceae > Trinickia. The sequence continues at coordinate 3,433 of JBCNPL010000359.1, forward strand.
CGCTGAAACGCGACATGGAGCGTTCGCTGCAAGCGCATACGCGTGACGGCAACGGCTGGGGCATCGCGCTACTCGTGGCGCTTGCCATCGCGCGCGAAGGCAGCGAAACGGTCATCTTCCTGTACGGCCTCGGGTTTGGGCAGGCGGGCTACGTGAAAGGCACGGACCTGCTCGCGATCGTGCTCGGGTTCGGGCTGGCGC
>JBCNPL010000036.1:0-15556 GCA_039593375.1 Paraburkholderia sp.
ATTCGTCCTCGTTGCCCGCCATCTTCATGTACGTGTTTTCGTTCAACCGCGGGCAGCTCGGCGTCGGCGCCGCGTCGTCGATGATGATGCTCGCCACCGTCGTTGCGGTACTCGTGCCGCTCATGTACATGGAATCGAGGAGCACCCGCAATGCAGCCTAAGATGACCGTGAGCCGTGCCGTCATCTACGCGGCGCTCTTGCTCTTCGCGCTTTACTTTCTGTTCCCGATCTACGTGATGCTTTCGACGTCGTTCAAGGACATCGACGAGCTCCGTACGGGCAACTTGCTGACGCCGCCTTCGCACTGGACGTTCGCGCCCTGGATCAAGGCCTGGAGCGAGGCCTGCACGGGCGTGCGCTGCGAGGGCATGCAGCCGTTCTTCCTGAATTCGGTCCGCATGGTAATCCCGGCCGTGCTGATCTCGTCGATCATCGGCGCGTTCAACGGCTACGTGCTCACGCACTGGCGCTTTCGCGGCGCCGACGCGCTCTTCACGATGCTGCTCGTCGGCTGCTTCATTCCGTTCCAAACGGTCTTGCTGCCGATGGCGCGGCTACTCGGCACCGTCGGCCTCTCGAACACGATTACCGGCCTGGTGTTGGTGCACGTGGTCTACGGCATTGCATTCACGACGATGTTCTTCCGCAATTTCTACGTCGGTGTGCCGGCCGAGCTCGTCAAGGCCGCGCGCATCGACGGCGCGGGGTTCTTCACGATCTTCCTGCGCATCCTGCTGCCCGTTTCACTGCCGATCTTCATGGTCTGCGTGATCTGGCAGTTCACGCAGATCTGGAACGACTTCCTGTTCGGAATCGTGTTCGCGGGCGTCGATTCGATGCCGATCACGGTCGCGCTGAACAACCTCGTCAACACGTCGACGGGCGTCAAGGAATACAACGTCGACATGGCCGGAGCGATCATCGCGGCGCTGCCCACCCTGTTGGTCTACGTGATCGCGGGGCGCTACTTCGTGCGCGGGCTGACGGCCGGCGCCGTGAAGGGGTAGGGCTCCTCCGTGTTCCGTCGGCTTGCCGGCAAGCGCCGGCCGGCGGGCGGGCCCGGCGGACACCGACCAACGGACGCAATGAACTGCAACGCACTGCAACGCACACTCGCAAGCCGTATGGCAGATTAAGGAATTCAGCATGGCAAGCCTTTCCATCCGCGACGTTTACAAGACCTACCCGAACGGCGTTCCCGTTTTGAAGGGGGTCGACATCGATATCGAGGACGGCCAGTTCCTCATTCTCGTAGGCGGTTCGGGTTGCGGGAAGTCGACGCTGCTCAACATGATCGCCGGCCTCGAATCGGTCACGAAGGGCGAGATACGCATCGACGATCGCGTCGTCAACAATCTTTCTCCGAAGGATCGCGACATCGCGATGGTGTTCCAGTCGTACGCGCTCTATCCGTCGATGACGGTACGTGACAACATCTCGTTCGGGCTCAACATCCGCAAGGTGCCGAAGCGCGAGCAGCAATCGATCGTCGAGCGCGTTTCGAAGCTGCTGCAGATCGACCATCTGCTCGATCGGAAGCCGGGCCAGCTTTCGGGCGGCCAACGCCAGCGCGTCGCGATGGGCCGCGCGCTTGCGCGCGATCCCGTCATGTTCCTGTTCGACGAGCCGTTGTCGAACCTCGACGCGAAGCTGCGCATCGAGATGCGCTCGGAAATCAAGCTGCTTCACCAGCGCCTCGGCACGACGATCGTTTACGTGACGCACGATCAGATCGAGGCGATGACGCTCGGCGATCGCATCGCCGTGATGAAGGACGGCATCGTCCAGCAATTCGGTGCGCCGCAGGAGATCTACGATTCGCCCTCGAACCTCTTCGTGGCAGGCTTCATCGGCGCGCCGCCGATGAATTTCATCGAGGGCAAGCTCGTCGAGCAAGGGGCAGGCGTCGGCCTCGAGATCGACACGGGTGTGACGCGCCGTGCGCTCAATTTGCCGTTCAATGCCAATCGCCTGAACGGCTCAATCGGGCAAAACGTCATCCTCGGCCTGCGCCCTGAACGGATCACCGATGCGCGCAGCGCGCACAACGGGCACAGCGACGCCTTGCAGCAGATCGAAGTGAAGGTCGACGTGATCGAGCCGACCGGGCCCGATACGCTCGTTTTCGCGCAAGTGAACGGCAAGCGCACCGTGAGTCGTGTGCATCCGGCGTCCAACCCGCTGCCGGAGCAAAACATGACGCTGCTGTTCGACGTATCGAAGGCCGTTCTCTTCGACCCGGCCACCGAGGCGCGCATCGCCTGAGCCGGCTCGATCCGCGCCGACCGTCGTCGCGCCTGCCGCTGCTCAATGCGGCAGGCGCACGTCGAGCTTGAACGTGACGAGCCGCGCGACGAGGATGAAAACCGTCGCGACGATGACAGCGTAGACGGGATCGACGTCGAGCCGCGCGAGCAACAAATAGAGCCAGCAGCCCACGAGCGCGCAGGTCGCATAGGGACGTGAGTCGCGGAGGATCAGCGGCATCTCGTTGCAAAGCACGTCGCGAATCACGCCGCCGAATACGCCCGTCACCACGCCCATCAGCGCGGCGATGAACCAGGGCATGCCCGCGTCGAGGGCAATCGACGTCCCCGAGATGCTGAAAAGCCCGAGCCCGATCGCATCGGCCGCGAGGAGCGCCCGTTCGGAAAAGACGCGCGAGGCCATCCGCAAGACGAACGGCGATACGAACGACATCGCGAAGATGGCGATGACGTAGGTTTCATGCTCGACCCAATAGAACGGCCGATGCGCCAACAGCACATCGCGCACGGTACCGCCGCCGAACGCCGTCACCAGGGCAACGAGAAATGTTCCCACCGCGTCGAGCCGCCGGCGGCGCGCTTCGATGAATCCCGAGAAGGCGTAGGCGAAGATGGCAAGCCCCTCTATCACGGAGAGGGCGAGGGTCAGCCGCGGGTGCACGGGCACCATTCGTCAGGCGCGCGGCGTAGCCTGCATCGCGCGCGGCTGCAGCAGGACGAGCACGGCTCCCGCGCCGCCGTCATGCGGCCGCGCCTGGCAAAACGCGATGACTTCGGCTTTCTGCACGAGCCATGAGCGCACCTTGCCCTTCAGGACCGGCTCCTTTCCGACCGAGCCCAGCCCCTTGCCGTGGATCACGCGCACGCAGCGCAAGCCGCGCTTGACCGCATCGCGAATGAACTCGGCAAGCGCTTCGCGTGCTTCGTCGCTACGCAAGCCGTGTAAGTCGAGCTGATCCTGCACGATCCAGTGGCCGCGCCGCAGCTTGCGCACGACTTCGTGGCCGATCCCCGCGCGGCGGTAGGAAAGCGTCTCATCGGTATCGAGCATTAGCTCGGGGTCGAAATCATCGGAGATCGCTTCGTCGAGCACGGCCCGCTCGTCGAGCCGGGTCTGGATCGGCAGCGCGGGCGGTGGGTTGCGACCGTGCTCGGCGCGCGGCGGCGCCGCTAGCGGGGCCACGTCGCCGATCTCGCGGCGGAACAGCTCGGCGTCGGCCGCTGCCTCTCGGGCCGCTTTGGCCGCGGCCGCGCGTGCGCGCTCGCGTTCCGCCGCGCTGTCTTTCAGCGCGTCCCGCAACGCGGCGAGATCGGACAATCCGGTTCCGCGCGTGCCGCGTTCCGCGCTCGTGAGCTTTGCGCTCCCCGGATGCAATCGGTGTTTCGCCATTGTTTTGCCGCAACTGACTCGCGCGCCGCGCCCGCTAACGCTGCACGACGCGCACGGAGCCGACGATATGAGCGCGCCTTTAGCAACGATCGGCTTCGTGGCTCATCACGCGCTCTTGATGAACCTCGTGGATGCTCTCGAGATAGCGCTGCGCGTCGAGCGCCGCCATGCAGCCCGTGCCCGCGCTCGTGATCGCCTGGCGATAGACGTGGTCTTGCACGTCGCCAGCCGCGAAAACGCCGGGCACGCTCGTTCCCGTGGCGTTACCGTTCAAGCCGCCGTTCGTGATGATGTAGCCGTTTTTCATCTCGAGCTGGCCGGCGAAGATGTCGGTGTTCGGCTTGTGCCCGATCGCCACGAAGAGTCCTTGCAGCGCGATATCGCTGGTCACGCCGGTCTGCGTGTGTTTGATGCGCACGCCCGTTACGCCGGAATCGTCGCCCTTGACTTCGTCGAGCACGTGGTTCCACTTGATCTCGACGGCGCCTTCCTTTTCCTTCGCCAGCAGACGGTCGATGAGGATCGGCTCGGCGCGGAACTTGTCGCGCCGATGGACGACCGTGACCTTGCTCGCGATTCCCGCGAGATAAAGCGCTTCCTCGACGGCCGTATTGCCGCCGCCGATCACGGCGACATGCTGCTGCTTGTAGAAGAAACCGTCGCAGGTGGCGCAGGCCGAAACGCCGCGGCCCATGAACGCTTCCTCCGAGGGGAGCCCCAGATATTGCGCCGAGGCGCCCGTGGCGATGATCAGCGCGTCGCAGGTGTATTCGCCCGAATCGCCGATGAGCCGCAGCGGCCGCTCGTTGAGCTTCGCCGTATGGATGTGATCGAAGACGATCTCCGTCTTGAAGCGTTCGGCATGGTCGAGAAAGCGCTGCATCAGCTCGGGGCCTTGCACGCCGTTCGCGTCGGCCGGCCAGTTCTCGACGTCCGTCGTCGTCATCAGCTGGCCGCCTTGCGCGAGGCCCGTGATCAGAAGGGGCGACAGGTTCGCTCGCGCCGCATACACGGCGGCCGTGTAGCCGGCGGGGCCGGAACCGAGGATGAGGACTTTGGCGTGTTTGCGCGTGGACATGGTCTTGATCCTAAGAAATACTTCGAGCGGCAACCGATCGGCCGGATCCCGAGCGCTGGCGCTTCACGAGCGACTCGGGCTGCTATGGCCGTAGGTGGGGCGTACCCGCGCATTATAAAGGGGCCCGCCGGACGGCGCCGCTTGGGCTTTTTCTATCGCGGCGATAGTCTGGTGTCCGGCGCCCGTTGCACGGAACGCACGTTACCGTCATTTACAGCGCGGCGCTCGAAGCAGCGTTTACAATAGGCCGCATTGTACGATCGGGGCGGCGGCGCATTCCGGCGCGCCCGCCAAGCCTTCACTGATTCATGGCCAAAGCTCCCTATTCCGCGCACACGCAAGCCTTGCCGCATCGCATGTCGCGTCTTTTCACCGAGATTCGCTGGATCCTGCAGGTCGCGCTCTGCGTGTTCCTCGTGATGGCGCTCGTCAGCTACAGCCGTCGCGACCCAAGCTGGACGCACGCGGCGCAGGTGGACCATATCGCGAACTGGGCGGGGCGCGTCGGGGCCTGGTCGTCGGACATTCTGCTGCTGCTGTTCGGCCTGTCCGCCTACTGGTGGGTCGTGCTGCTGGCACGGCGCATCGCCGCGAACTACCGGCTTCTCACGCGCCACGCGGAGCGCGAAAATGACACGCCGCGCGATTCCTGGATCGCCGACGCGTTCGCGTTCGCGCTCGTGCTGCTCGCTTGCGACGGCATCGAGGCGCTGCGGATGTGGTCGCTGCGCGTGCAGTTGCCGCGCGCGCCAGGCGGCATCGTAGGCGATGCCGTCGCGCGCGGCGTATCGCATGCGCTTGGCTTCACGGGCGGCACGCTCGCACTGCTGATCGCGTTGGCCGTCGGGCTCTCGCTCTATTTCCGGTTTTCGTGGCTGTCCGTGGCCGAGCGCGTCGGTGACAAGCTGATTTCGGCCGTGACGCTCGCGAAGCTGCGCCGAGAGGCCGGCCGGGATCGCAAGGCAGGCGTCGAGGCGGCCGTCAAGCGCGAGGGTAAAGTCGAGCAAAGCCGTGTGCGGCTCGAGGAGCACGAGCCCGTAACGATCGTCCCTCCAGTCGTCGCGCCGGCCAAGTCGGAGCGTGTCGAAAAGGAAAAGCAGGTGCCGCTTTTCGCGGATCTGCCCGGCGATACGACGCTGCCGCCGATCGCGTTGCTCGATCCCGCGCCCGCCGTACAGGAAACGGTATCGGCCGACACGCTCGAATTCACATCGCGCCTCATCGAAAAGAAGCTCAAGGATTTCGGCGTCGACGTGAGCGTCGTGGCCGCGTATCCGGGACCTGTCGTCACACGCTACGAGATCGAGCCGGCCACGGGCGTGAAGGGGAGCCAGATCGTCAACCTCGCCAAGGACCTCGCGCGCTCGCTGTCGCTCGTCTCGATCCGTGTCGTCGAGACGATTCCGGGCAAGAACTACATGGCGCTCGAGTTGCCGAATCAGCGGCGCCAGACCGTGCGGCTTTCTGAAATCCTCGGCTCGGAGGTCTATGCCGACGCTGGTTCGAAGCTGACGATCGGCCTCGGCAAGGACATCGGCGGCAAGCCCGTATGCGCCGATCTAGCGAAGATGCCGCACCTGCTCGTGGCCGGTACGACGGGCTCGGGCAAATCGGTCGGCATCAACGCGATGATCCTTTCGCTCGTCTATAAGGCGACCGCCGAACAAGTCCGGATGATTCTCATCGATCCGAAGATGCTCGAGATGAGCGTCTACGAGGGCATTCCGCATCTGTTGTGTCCAGTCGTCACCGATATGCGGCAGGCCGGTCATGCGCTCAATTGGACCGTCGCCGAAATGGAGCGCCGCTACAAGCTGATGAGCAAGCTCGGCGTCCGCAATCTGGCGAGTTACAACAACAAGATCGAGGAAGCGGCCAAGCGTGACGAGAAGCTGCCGAATCCGTTCAGTCTCACGCCCGACGATCCCGAGCCGCTGACGCGCCTGCCCAACGTCGTCGTCGTGATCGACGAGCTGGCCGACCTGATGATGGTCGTCGGCAAGAAGGTGGAGGAGCTCATCGCCCGCATCGCGCAAAAGGCGCGCGCGGCCGGCATCCATTTGATCCTCGCGACGCAGCGGCCTTCGGTCGACGTGATCACGGGCCTCATCAAGGCCAACGTGCCGACGCGGATCGCATTCCAGGTATCGTCGAAGATCGATTCGCGCACGATCCTCGATCAGCAAGGTGCCGAATCGCTGCTCGGCATGGGCGACATGCTCTATCTGCCGCCCGGCACGGGCTTGCCCGTGCGCGTGCACGGCGCGTTCGTCTCGGACGACGAAGTGCACCGAGTCGTCGAGAAGCTGAAGGAGCAGGGCGAGCCGAACTACATCGAGGGCATCCTCGAAGGCGGGATCGCGGGCGAGGGCGACGAAGGATCGGCTGGCGCCGGCGGTGCCGCGGCGGGGGGCGGCGAAGCCGATCCTCTTTACGATCAGGCCGTCGAGGTCGTCGTCAAGCACCGGCGCGCGTCGATTTCGCTCGTGCAACGGCATTTGCGCATCGGCTACAACCGTGCGGCGCGGCTGCTCGAGCAGATGGAGCAGTCGGGGCTCGTTTCGGCGATGTCCTCCAACGGCAATCGCGAGATTCTCGTGCCGGCGCGCGACAGCGACTAGACCGGCGAGGCAGCCCCGGCCGTTCGCGCCGGCGGCCCATTCAATACGGAGAAAAACTCATATGCAGCATCGTCTCAGGCGTTACGCTCCCGATTCGCTTTCGTTGGGGGAGCGAGGCCTTGCCCGTGCCGGCTCGATCGCCCGGCGGTTCGCCATCGCCGTGCTCGGCGCCGCGCTCGTCGTTGCCGCGCCGGCCGCGTTCGCGAGCGGCACCGAGCAGTTGAAAGCGTTCGTCGCGCAGGTGCACTCGGCGCGCGGCGACTTCGTGCAAAAAGAAGTCAAGGCGCCGTCGAAGACGCAAGCTCCGAACGGCACGGCGCGACCGAGTGTCGGCGGCACGTCGAGCGGAACCTTCGTTTTCTCGCGCCCGGGCAAGTTCATCTGGACCTATGAGAAGCCCTATGAACAGGTGCTGCAGGCCGACGGCGAAAATCTCTACGTCTACGACAAGGACTTGAACCAGGTCACCGTCCGCAAGCTCGGCGGCGCGCTCGGCGCGAGCCCGGCGGCCATCCTTTTCGGCAGCAACGATCTCGAGCAGAACTTCACGCTGCGCGATGCCGGCGTGAAGGGCGGCATCGATTGGCTCGAGCTGACGCCGAAGGCGCGCGACACACAATTCGCGCTTGTCGGAATCGGTTTTCGCGACGGCAATCTCGAGGCGATGGAGCTGCACGACGTATTCGGTAACGTGACATTGCTCACGTTCTCGAACATTCAGAAGAACCCGCCGCTGAAGTCGGATGCATTCAAGTTCACGGTGCCCAAAGGCGCCGACGTCATCAACGGTTGAGGCGCTCCGCGCGCTCGACGCGTGCCGGCCAGGGAGATGGGCCGAGCGCGGCGGGCCGAACCGCGGTGCACGCGGGAGCGACTGGGACCCCTTCTTTTGAGAGCGGATAACGCCATGTTTGAAGAGCCTCGCGCCGATATACCGCTCGCGGAACGGTTGAGGCCGCGCACGATCGATGAGGTGATCGGCCAGAAGCACTTGCTGGGGCCGATGAAGCCGTTGCGTGTCGCGTTCGAATCGGGCGAGCCGCACTCGATGATTCTCTGGGGCCCGCCCGGCGTCGGCAAGACCACGCTGGCGCGGCTCATGGCGAATGCATTCGATGCCGAGTTCATTGCACTCTCGGCCGTGCTGTCGGGCGTGAAGGACATTCGCGAGGCGGTCGAGCTCGCACAGGCGCATCGGGCGCACGGCCGCCGCACGCTCGTGTTCGTCGACGAAGTGCATCGTTTCAACAAGAGCCAGCAGGACGCGTTCTTGCCGCACGTCGAGTCGGGACTCTTCGTCTTCATCGGCGCGACGACGGAAAATCCATCGTTCGAGGTCAACAGTGCGTTGTTGTCGCGCGCGGCCGTCTACGTGCTCAGGAGCCTCGACGACGACGAGCAGCAGGAACTGCTCGAGCGGGCGCTGACCGAGCTCGGCGGATTGCGTGTCACGGACGAAGCCAAGCAAGTGCTGATCGGCGCGGCCGACGGCGATGGCCGCAAGTTGCTGAACAACGTCGAGATCGCCGTGCGCGCGGCCGCGGCCCGCAAGGCGAACGAGATCGACGGCGAGTTGATCGCGAGCGCATTGACTGAAAACCTGCGTCGCTTCGATAAGGGCGGCGATGCGTTCTACGATCAGATCAGCGCCTTGCACAAATCGGTCCGCGGCAGCAATCCGGACGGGGCGCTCTATTGGTTCTGTCGCATGCTCGACGGCGGCGCGGACCCGCGGTATCTGGCACGCCGCATCGTGCGGATGGCATGGGAAGACATCGGTCTCGCCGATCCGCGCGCGGCGCGCATCGCGCTCGACGCCGCCGAAACCTACGAGCGCCTCGGCACGCCGGAGGGGGAGCTGGCGCTGGCTCAGGCGGTGATTTATTTGGCCGTCGCGCCGAAGTCGAACGCGGGCTACGCCGCTTACAACGAGGCGCGCGCATTCGTCGGCAAGGACCGCTCGCGCGGCGTGCCGGTTCACCTGCGCAACGCGCCGACTAAGCTGATGGAGTCGCTCGGCTACGGTCGTGAGTATCGCTACGCGCACGATGAGCCGGACGCCTACGCGGCCGGCGAGACCTACTTGCCCGATGGCATGCGCGAACCGCATTGGTACCGCCCGACACCGCGCGGGCTCGAGGGCAAGATCGGCGAGAAGCTCGCGCGGCTCGCGGAGCTCGATGCCGCGTGGCGCGAAGCGCACAAAACGAAGGGCGGCTGACCGATCCGGCAAACGAAGCGGCACGGAACGTCCGATTTCTCCGCGGTCCGCACGGGAGTGCCCGACCGGTGCGCTAAAATCGCTTCTTCATTCCACGACACACGCTTTTTCCCATGCTCGACATCCAGTTGCTGCGCAAAGACCTCGAAGGAGTCGCGAAGCGCCTCGCCGCGCGCGGCTACACGCTCGACGTCGCGGCCTTCTCTGCGCTCGAGGCCGAACGCCGGGCCATTCAGACTCGCACCGAAGAATTGCAGGCGCGCCGCAACAGTCTGTCGAAGCAGATCGGCGCGATGAAAGGGCGCGGCGAGGATACGTCGGCATTGATGGCGGAAGTGAGCGGCATTGGCGACGAGATGAAGGCTTCCGCGGCTCAACTCGACGACGTGCAGGCGCGTATATCGAAGCTGATGCTCGAGATGCCGAATTTGCCGCATGAGAGCGTACCCGCCGGTGACGACGAAACCGCGAATGTCGAAGTGCGTCGCTGGGGCACGCCACGCCAGTTCGATTTCGAGGTGAAGGATCACGTCGATGTCGGCACGCCGCTCGGCCTCGATTTCGAGACCGGGGCGAAGCTCGCCGGTGCGCGTTTCACGATGCTGCGCGGCGCGATGGCGCGGCTACACCGGGCGCTCGCGCAGTTCATGCTCGATACGCATACGCGGCAGCATGGCTACACCGAGATCTATACGCCGTACATCGTCAACCCCGAGATTCTCTACGGTACGGGCCAGCTTCCGAAGTTCGCCGAGGACATGTTCCGTGTCGAAAAGGGCGGCGGCGAGAACGTCGTGACGCAGTACCTGATTTCGACTTCCGAAATTTCTCTGACGAACACGGTGCGCGAGAGCATTCTCGAGGGAAGCGCATTGCCGGTGAAGCTCACCGCGCATTCGCCGTGCTTTCGATCGGAAGCCGGGAGCTACGGTCGAGACACGCGCGGCATGATCCGGCAGCACCAGTTCGACAAGGTCGAGATGGTGCAGATCGTCGCGCCCGAGACGTCTTACGAGGCGCTCGAGCAGATGGTCGCGCATGCCGAGGCGATCCTGCAAAAGCTCGAATTGCCTTATCGCGTGATCACGCTTTGTACGGGCGATATGGGTTTTTCCGCGGCGAAGACTTATGACCTCGAAGTCTGGCTGCCTGCGCAGAACACTTATCGCGAGATCTCGAGCTGCTCGAATACGGAGGCGTTCCAAGCGCGCCGCATGCAGGCGCGATTCCGCAACGCTCAGGGCAAGCCGGAGCTGCTGCATACGCTGAACGGCTCGGGGCTTGCGGTGGGGCGCACGCTTGTTGCCGTGCTCGAGAACTTTCAGAACGCCGATGGTTCGGTCACGGTGCCCGTGGCGTTGCGCCCCTATCTCGGCGGCGCCGAACGAATCGATTCGGTGACAGCGCTTTGAGCATTGGAGCGATGCGGGCGCCCACGCGGCGTCCGCGGGTCGTTCTCGTCTTGTAAAAAAATCTTGGAATGTCGTGCCGGGTGTTCTATAATCTTCGCTTCGCCAAACAGCGACCAGCTTGGCGAACACTGGATGGAGCGGTGCGCGAGCGTCGATGGCTATCGGTAATCGATGCGCAGCACCAGCGCGAAATCCGAGAAAGGAAAGGTGGCAGAGTGGTCGAATGCGCCGGACTCGAAATCCGGTGTACGGTTATACCGTACCGTGGGTTCGAATCCCACCCTTTCCGCCAGAATTCTCCCAAGCTGCCTAAGCAGCTTGGAAAATCCCGATAAAACGAGCGTCCTGAGCCCTGTGGTCCACGAAGAGTGGTACACCGAGGACTCGGAAGACTTGAAAAACAAACCCAGGTTGGTGTCCCGAAACGGCACCTACAATGCGCAGATGCGCGTTCCGACATTGCTCGTCGGACTTCTCCAAAAGCACGAAATCAAAATCAGCCTTCGAACGAAGAATCTGAATGAAGCTCGTGCAAAGCTACCCGCCGCACTCGTCGAAATTCACAAACAGTTTGCTTCCGTGACTAACGTTGCGGATGCCGTTACGCCGCCGAGCGAAGACGTTGGGCGTGGTGTGACGCGCGGTTCTGTCCCGCCGCCCGGAGGATGTTGCCGGCTCGATTCGCCGCGCACCCTAGGAGATTGGCCCCGACTTGTCTTTCGCGCGCTTCTGATGTGGGTCGATGCCGTGCTCGCGCAGGATTTTGCGCAGTCGCGCGACTTCCCACGAGAGCGCGAGAATGGACATGGCGCCCGTGATTGCATAGAACCAATCGGGGCCGATCCAATGCGTCAAGAGCCAACCAGTCACTACGATAAACACGACAACCGCTAGGCCGATGAGCGTCTCCATTACTTAACCCCTGGGGCGCGCGCTCGCAAGCCATACATGCGGCGGTGCGGCGACGACACGTCGAATAGTTCCGGATGTTGCAATATGAACGGGGCCGTTGGGGCAATCATCGATAGGCCCGAAACTGCAATCAAACGGTGCAATTGTTCGGCCGCGCTCGCACCGACCTTGCAGGCGTAAAACTTATCGGCCGCGACCATCAAACTACCGATCGCACCGCCCATGTACCACGCGGCATAGTAGGCGCTTGCGGCGGCGAGCCGTTCGGTCGTCGTGCCAGCGACGACAAGTTCGCGTATCGTCACTTTCATCCCGTACATTTTGACGAGCCCGGCAATCTGCGAAATCGTCCCGAGCGCTTTTTCTTGCGACGCAAAAAGACTGTCCGGCGCCGACAGCCCGATTGCTTGCATGTTCTTCGAAAACGCCGGATAGAACCCGGCGGCGCAGGTTTGGCTCATATGCCCTCTCTCTCGTTTTAGTTGGTGTTCGCGCCGTCGAATGCTGTCAACGCGGCGTGAGCGCGAGCATATCACTTGTCAACTCGTTGCAAGCTTGACTGGTACACAATCGGTGGTAGCCGACTGTCACGCGGTCGAGCTACTAATCATGAAAGTGGCCCCAATCGTCCAGTGTTGTCGCGTCAGTCATCTCATTCATCACGGAAGTATGGAAACGGGTGCGCCTTCATCCCGGGAAGTCCCTTTCCAGTTATTAGCCGTCCTAAACATTCGGCGAACGGACTTATCAGTTCGCGTCTCCAGTAGGCTGCGCGGAAGTCGCCGAAACGCTAGCCGCGATCGATGACGGCGACGCGTTCCACACGATTGCGTCCCGCGCGTTTCGCGGCATAAAGCGCGGCGTCGGCGGCACCCAGCAGTTCACTCACGTTCGAGGGCTCGCCGTCGTTGCCGCATGCGCATCCGGCGCTGACGGTAACGCGGCCCGCGCCACCGGGTGCCGTCAAGCCGAGTCTGATGACAGCATTACGCGCTTGTTCGGCCAGCGCCGATGCATCGTCGAGGTCCGAGCCGGGCAGGACGATCACGAACTCTTCACCGCCGTAGCGCGCAACGTATTCACCGGCTCGCCCCGCCGTGAGAGCCAGCGCTTCCGCGACGGCGCGCAAGCAGGCGTCGCCGCGCAGGTGTCCGAAGGCATCGTTGTAGGCCTTGAAATTGTCGATATCGACCATGACGAGGGAAAGTGCCCGCCGCTGCTGTTTCGCGCGCTCGAAGTCTCTGCGAAATTGCTCATCGAAGTAGTTGCGGTTATAGACCCCTGTCAGCGCGTCGCGCGCGGAGGTGTGCAGCAGCGAGGCGTGGGCTTCGGCCAATTGCCGATAGAGAACGGTGACCTCCCAGATCAGGACGCCGACGAGAACGCCGGGGGCGAGCATGCTGAAGACCCGGGCAATGTACCAGCCCACTGTAAAGCGGCCGACGCTGAGCATATTCAGGCTCGCATCGACAAAAGAGGCCAGCAGAGCGACCGCGATCCACAAATCGAGCATGGACCGCAGCCGCCCCTTGACGACGACCAGTACGATTGCGAATGTGTCGAGCGAACAGACGACGAGGGCGGTCGGGGTGACGCTCAGCGAATCGGTGTCGCTCATCGGATGGAACGGCGCGGAGAGGTTCGCGTTGGCGACGAATACACCCAGCACGGCGGCGAGCAAAGCAGGGCTGCCGATGAATACGAGCGCCCAAGCCTGGAATGGAAAGCGGCCGACCGGCGGAGCGTCGATCCATTGATCGCGGCTCAACACGGCGGCAGCGACAAGAAGCGGAAACCCGGCGTGCCAGAAAACCCACATCCATGCGGCGCTGTTCGGGCGCGCGCCGAGCAGTCCCGTGTGCGTGAACACACCGGGAAACATCAGCAGTTGCAGCGCGACCGTGATAGCGGTGAATGCGTAGGCGCCCCCCAGTACGCAGAACATCGGCCGTTGTGTTGCCGCGAAACGCGCGCCGAGCAAGAATGCGGCAATCCCGGAGGTCGTGAAGACCGTCAGCGCGCACATCGGCATGAACGGCCCGATCGGCGGCAACGGCTGTTGCGCTCGCGGCGCCGCGAACGCGAGCGTAAGCAGCACGAGTGACGCCACGGTTGCCGCGCAAACAGCTTGCTTGCGTGTCGCCGGTCCTATGAGCAGGCTTTCCATCGTTTGTGCCGTCGCCTGGTTGATTGATGGTTAGCTACGCCAAGGCGCGCCGCGGCACGAAACCGGCACGGGGCGACGCGACGCTATTTTCCTACAAGTTGCCGGGCAAATCTGCTACCGCAAGGTACCGCTGATCGGCGTCGCTCGATAGGGGGTCGTTTTGCGTCGCGTCGGCACTTTCTTTCAATCAGCTTGCGTGCTATACAGGAGTGCTGCTCGATGCACGCGCCGCATGCGACACAGGAGAGGCACGTCAAACACGATTTGACTCGCTTGTCCGATAGGACGAAGCTACGATTTGCGTTTCAAGCCCTGAACCGGAGCCCCATGACTTCATCGCTGACTGTTCGCCGTATCGCCGCCGATCAGGGCGCCATGCTGCGCGAGCTGCGTACGGCTGCGTTGCGCGAAGCGCCCTACGCATTTGGGGAGACGCTCGAGCAGGCGCTCGACGAGAAGACGGAGACGTTCGAAGCCGTCGCTGCCCGTCAGGCAATCTCGGATTCGTCGACGTCATTCATCCTCTATACCGAGGGCCATCCAGCGGGACTCGTCGGCGCCTACTTCGACGATGAGCGCAAGGCGTTCGTCTGCGCACTATGGGTTGCCCCTGCCGTGCGCCATCTGCGTGGCGGCGAGCTGCTCGTGAATACCGCAAGCGAGTGGCTGGCCGGACACGGTGCGACCGAGGTCCACGCGTGGGTGACCGACGCCAACCGCAATGCCATGCGCTTTTACGAACATCTCGGATTCGGCCCCACCGGCGAGCACGAGCGCATGCCGCGCGCGCCCGACGAATGGGAGACGCTGCTCGTGCGGCGCGTGTCGCGCACTCATGATTGACGGGGGGCGTCCCGCTCAAAAATGCTGGCCGCGCGCGCGGACCCCTGTAAAATAGGCGAAATTTTTTGCTTCAACGCCATGTCGCTGAACAAATCGCCATACTTCGAATTACGCAGCGGTTCCGTCGATACGCTCATGTTCGTCGTCAAGACGACCGATCTCGACGCGCTGAAGAGCGAGCTCACGCGACGCTTCGAAGCGACTCCCGAATTCTTTGCAGGCGACGTAGTCGCGATCGATCTGCGCCGTCTCGGCGAAGACGAGCGCATTCCGCTCGCCGAAATCGCGCGCCTTTTGGACAGCGTGCGCATGCGTCCTCTCGGCGTCGTCGCCGCGCCGCACCAGACTAGTTGGGCGGCGGAAGCCGGATTGCCGTTGCTGGAAGCTCGCGATAAGCGAGGCGCCGGCGCGAAGACCGACGATCGCCGATCGGACGAGCCGAAGCCGGCGGAACGCTCGACTGTGCAGCCGCCTGCCACGGACGAACAGCCTGTCAGGCAGGCGCCGGGCGCGCAAACGCTCGTCATCGACAGGCCGCTTCGCTCGGGCCAGCAGGTCTATGCCAAGGGCGATTTGATCGTGCTTGGGCTCGTCAGCCACGGTGCCGAAGTGATTGCGGAGGGCAATATTCATATCTACGCGCC
>JBCNPL010000360.1:0-3630 GCA_039593375.1 Paraburkholderia sp.
GGAGACGGCTCTTCGCCACGCGGCTTGCCCCCGAAGCGGTGGCAATCGTCAGAGGCGCGAAGATCGTCAGGTAAATCAGCAGGACTTTCGAAAGCTCACCAATGCCGAACCAGATCACCATCAACGGCAGGTAGGCGAGCGGTGGCACAGGTCGATAAAACTCGATGATGGGATCGAGCACGCCACGGGCGATTCGATTGGTGGCGATAGCAATCCCTGCGGGAATGGCAGTGACGAGCGCGAATGCGAATGCGAGCGCGATGCGTTCGAGACTGGCAAAGAGGTGCTGCGAAAGCGTCGCGTCGTCGAAGCCGTCGGTGTACAGCACAGCCAGCTTTCTGAGCGTCGCCTCGGGCGTTGGCAGCAGCACGGGCGGCAGCCATTGCCGGTGACTCGCGATCCACCACGCGCCAAGCAGTACGACCACCGTTACTGTCGTCGCGGCGTGTCCCGCATGAAAACGCACCCCGGTGCGAGGTTTGTCGGCGCTTACGGGCTCGTCGTTCCAGGCTTGCTCGGCCGGTGCCCCGGCAACCGGAGAGTTCGGATAATCCATCGCCATGTCAGGCTCCTTCGGTCTCGCGCATGAGTTGATCGAGCAGTTCGAGGTGGATTTGGATGAACGCGGGATCGCTGCGAATCGAACGCAGCGATTCGCCTTCCGCATAACGGCGCGAAAACCCGAGGCGATGGCGCGCAACCACGCGGCCGGGTCGAGGAGACAGAATCAGCAGATCGGTGGCGAGCAGCACGGCCTCTTCGATGCTGTGCGTGATCAGAAATACGCCAGTGTCCGTCTTTTTCCAGACTTCGAGGAGCAAGCTCTGCATGCGTTCGCGCGTGAGGGCGTCGAGCGCGCCGAGCGGCTCGTCCATGAGCAGAAATGCCGGGTCGGCAGCGAGCGCGCGCGCGAGTCCCACGCGCTGACGCATACCGCCCGAAATCTCGTTCAGGCGATGCTGCTCGAAGCCGCCGAGTTTGACGAGTTCGAGCACTTCCGTCGCGCGTGCCTCTCGTTCCGCACGGCCCGCGCCGCGCAGCCGCAAGCCGAACGAAACATTCTCGATCACATTGAGCCAAGGCATCAGCGCGTCGTCCTGGAAGACGACGCCGCGGCTTGCATCGGGACCGGTGACAGTCACGCCGTCTTTCGTCACCGTTCCCGAGGTCGGCGTCTGGAAGCCCGCGAGCAGGGAGAGCAAGGTGCTTTTTCCGCAGCCCGACGCGCCGAGCGCCACGACGACCTCGCCGCTTCGCACGGAAACGGACACGTCGCGCAGCGCTGCGAGCGCACCACGCGCCGTCTCGTAGACCACGCTCACGTTTTGGGCTATCAGTTCGGCCATCATCGAGTCCTTGTCTGGGCAGCGCGGCAAGTTACGCGTTGGTTATTTGACTGCCGCGACAAAGCTCGAGTTGATCGCGGCGCTGTAGTCGGGCAGTGCGTGATCGATCTTCTTCTGCTCCTCGAGGAAACGCGCGGTCGCTGCAACCGCTTTGGCCGTGCCGCCGCCCAGCAAAACGGACGATGCCTGTTCCTTCGCGTCCGGATACTGATTGCCGGCGAGCAGTTGCGGCACGTCGGCCGCGCTCGCGCCGCTCAACTTCGCTATCGCGGCGACTTGACTCGAGGCGCTTGTCCAAGTTCTGCCGTTCACGCGGTAATCCGCGATCGATTGCAGTGTCACGCCTACGAACTTCCGCACGAAATCAGCATGGGCCTGCGCGAAGTCCTTGCGCACGGCCCAGAGGTCGAACGTGGGTGCGCCCCATTTGCCGACCTGCGCGGAATCGACGAGGACGCGTCCCGTTTCCTTTGCCTTGCCGAGCGCTGGATCCCAGGTATACGCGGCGTCGATTTCGCCGCGCGTCCACGCAGCGATGATTTCCGTCGGGCCAAGATTGACGATGTGGAGCTGGTCCGGGCGGATACCCCAGTGCTTGAGCGCCGCGAGCAGGCTGTAATGCGAAGTCGAGACGAATGGCGTGGCAATCGTCTTGCCGATGAGGTCTTGCGGCTTGTCGATATGCGCGCCGTTGCGCACGACGAGCGCTTCGGAGCCCCCCGTAATCGCGTTGAGCGCCACCGCCTCGACGGGAACGCCGCGGCTGACTGCCGCGGCGAACGGGCTCGAGCCGACATCGCCGATCTGGATGTCCCCGGACGCGAGCGCCGCCACCACATCGGCACCGGTATCAAAACGTCGCCAGTTGATCGTCCAACCCGTCGCCTTTTCGTAGGCGGCGCTCGCCTGTGCGAGCTTTGCAGGATCGGCGCCGTATTGATAGGCGATGTTGATGGTTTCTGCGTGGGCGGCGACGCCGTGAGCAACGAGTGTCGCCAAAGCCGCGTGGGCGATGATGCCCTGAAAGAGTCGCTTGAGTGTCATTGTGGTATGTCGTTCGAGTCGGAACAGAGGAGGGTATCGCTGAGGCCGATAACGACGAACCAACAAAACATCAATTGCATATATGCACGGGCAATTAGAGCGAATCGCGCGAGCCGACGCGCACATCCTCCTGGGTCGGTCCGACCGCGGTGCAAAGCTTCGAACAAATGCTTGTTTGTGCGGCGATGCGGGTGGGGCTAGATTGAGGAGGGTCAGGATGCACAGGATGCGACATCATGTCGATTTCCCTCACATTGTTTTATCGCCACGCCATCTTCCGACCGCTCGATATGGTGCGACGGCGTGTGAGAGGCGACTCCGCGCGCGTCGTCGCTCAACGGGAAAGCGCGCACGATTCTCCGGCGCCGCGCTGTGACGCCGAACACTTCGAACGCATCGCGACTTATGCTTGCGCTGGGTACTTCAACATGGGATACACACTCGAAGTGTTCCACGTGAGCGACTAGATTGCGCCGATATGTGGGCGGCCTGAATTCGCAGCAAAGCTAGCGCCACGATCCTTCTCAACGTGTAGCGAGCGCCGGCATGAGGGCGGCAATCACGTCGCGCGGCGTCGTCGCGCCGAAACGCCGCTCGCCGACACCGGTTTCGACGTCGATCCGTCCCGCGTTCGTTGCGTCGAAGAGATCCGTGATGAGCTGGGCGTGATTCATATTGAGCCCCGCGCGCAGCAGCGTTGGCGTCCATTGGTCGCGCGGCAACGACTGCGCGACGACATCGCGGTTGGCTGCTTCGCTCAACGCTTGGGCGACATCGTTCGCGCTGTAACGCTGATTGCCTTCGATACTCACCACGCGAGCCGTATCGCCTGTATTTCGTTCGAGCAACAATTCAGCGGCAACAACGCCGACGTCATGGGCCGACACCATCGGAAACCTCCGGTCGACAGGATGATGGAGGCTCGGCAGTACGCCCGTCGCCAGAGCGACGGGCAGGACTCGCGCCCAGTTCTGCATGTGCTCCGACGAGCGCAGCAATGTGAGGTGCCGCACCGCTTCCTTGAAGCGGGCTTCGAGATGATGAAAAAGCATCGTAATGCCCGTGCCGGCATCGAGTTCGGCGCCGTAGTCGGACAGTGCGACGACATGTAGATCGGGGTACACGCTCAACGCCTCCGCCGCCGTGTCGATCATGCGCCGCATCGCTTCGGCGGGCGTGGCTTCACCACGCGGCACGGGGCACAGCATCTGCACACCGCGCGCGCCGTCGAGCGCGCGGG
>JBCNPL010000361.1:0-3627 GCA_039593375.1 Paraburkholderia sp.
TTGATCGCGAAGACGTGGGGCATCAGGAACGTAGGTGAAGGCGACGAGATCATCGTGTCGCATCTCGAACATCACGCGAACATCGTGCCGTGGCAGCAACTCGCCGCGCAAACGGGTGCGAAGCTGCGTGTCATTCCCGTCGACGATTCGGGTCAGGTGCTGCTCGACGAATACCGGAAGCTGCTGTCCGACCGGACGAAGATCGTTTCGGTCACGCAGGTGTCGAATGCGCTCGGGACAGTCGTGCCGGTACGCGAGATCGTCGAGCTCGCGCACCGTGCGGGCGCGAAGGCGCTGGTCGACGGTGCGCAGTCGGTATCGCACATGCGCGTGGACGTGCAGGCATTGGATGCCGATTTCTTGGTGTTCTCGGGCCACAAGATCTTCGGGCCGACGGGTATCGGCGTGATGTACGGAAAGCGTGCGATTCTCGATGAGATGCCGCCATGGCAAGGCGGCGGCAACATGATTGCCGACGTCACGTTCGAGCGAACGGTGTTTCAGCCGCCGCCGAATCGCTTCGAGGCGGGCACGGGCAATATCGCCGATGCCGTCGGGCTCGGTGCGGCGCTCGAGTATGTCGAGCGGATCGGCATCGAGAACATCGCTCGCTACGAGCACGATCTGCTCGCGTATGCGACGAGCAAGCTGAGACCGGTGCCTGGTGTCCGGCTCGTCGGCACGGCGCGCGACAAGGCGAGTGTGCTTTCGTTCGTGTTGAAGGGCTATGAGACCGAGGAGGTCGGCCGCGCCTTGAACGAGGAGGGCATCGCGGTACGCTCGGGGCATCATTGCGCACAGCCGATCCTTCGGCGTTTCGGGCTCGAAGCCACCGTACGGCCTTCGCTCGCGTTCTACAACACATGCGACGAGGTCGATGCGATGGTGTCGGTCGTTCGGCAATTGTCTGCACGCAGCCGTTGACGAGGGCGGCCGTCACGGGATGGCTCATGTCCCGTTCGAACGACAGGCGCAAAAGGGGGCGCCCGCAAATCAGGAATGGCGATAAGCAAGTGCCGATTTGCTGGTAGGCGATAGCGCCCGGTGCTGGTCCAATTGAGGTCTGGTCTCGCCCTCGCGGGGTGGCGGCTCGGCAACGCTGGGCCGAACGGCGATCAGATGGGCCTCGTGTCTGGTGAGCTACGACATCGATGCGGAAGACTATACTTCGGGAAGCCCGCGAGCTCTCGAACTTCCGTCGCGGCGTCAACGCATCGACCTCAACCCCTGCCATGCTTATGACGCATCGATACTATCGGTTCGCTACGCGAATCACGCGTGTTTTTGTGCATTCATCGCGGTTTGCTTTGGCTGCTGGCGTACTTGTGGCGCAGGCCGTCAGCCTCCTGATTCAACCGTCGGCGGCTTGGGCCGCGCCTTCCGGAACACTGGTGGTTTGCACCGAAGGCAGTCCCGCCGGCTTCGATCCCGGCCAGCATACGACGAGCACCGACTTTGACGCGAGTACCTACACGGTCTACAACGAACTCGTGCAATTCAAACGAGGCACGCTCGATCTGGAGCCTGCACTCGCCACGAGCTGGGACGTATCGGCCGATGCCCGAAGCTACACGTTTCATCTGCGAAGGGGCGTCAAGTTCCAGACGACTGCGTGGTTCCGCCCGACGCGCGAATTCAATGCCGACGACGTCCTTTTCACATTCAACCGCATGCTTCATGCGGACGACCCGTTCCGCAAGGCTTACCCCACCAGTTTTCCCTATTTCACCGACCTGGGCTTCGACAAGAACATCGATAGCATCGACAAGATCGACGACTACACGGTGCGCTTCCGGCTGAAACAGCCTGACGTGATCTTCGTACGCAATCTCGCCATGAGTTTTGCGTCGATTCTCTCGGCCGAGTATGCCGAGAAGCTCAGCGCGACGCATCGAGAGGCCGATATCAACCAGTTGCCGGTCGGTACGGGGCCGTTCATATTCCGCTCTTACCAAAAGGATGCGCTGATTCGCTACGACGGAAACCCCGATTACTGGCGCCCGGAAGATATCAAACTCGCGCACCTGGTCTTTTCGATCACACCCGATCCGGCCACGCGTATCCAGAAGCTCGCAGGCGGCGAATGCCAAGTTTCGGTCTTTCCGCGTCCCGCCGATCTGGAAACGGTCAAGCGCAATCCCTCGCTCACGCTGATATCGCGCGTCGGATTCAACGTGGGCTTCATTGCCTACAATACGCAGCACTCACCGCTCGATCGGCTCGACGTTCGGCGCGCGTTGGACATGGCGATCGATAAGCAAGCCATCATTCAAGCGGTGTACTCGGGCAACGCGACGCTCGCGACAAATCCGATGCCGCCTGCGCAGTGGTCCTACGACGACCGGTTGAAAGACGCGCCGCGCGATATTGCGAAAGCGAAAGCGTTGCTCGCGCAAGCCGGATTCCCGAATGGCTTCGAATTGTCATTGTGGGCGATGCCGGTGCAACGACCCTATAACCCGAACGCTCAGCTCATGGCGCAGTTGATCCAGCATGACTGGCTGAAAATCGGTGTACGCGCGAAGATCGTCAGCTACGAATGGGGCGAATACAATCGGCGCGCGAAGCAAGGTGGCGAACACGACGCGATCCTCTATGGATGGTCGGGCGACAACGGTGACCCGGACAATTGGCTCGGCACCTTGCTCGGTTGCGATGCAGTGCATGGCAGCAACGTGTCGAAGTGGTGCGACAAGTCGTTCGAGGCGCTGATCGACAAGGCGCGAGCGACGCCGAACGTCGATGAGCGTACCGCGCTGTATCGGCAGGCGCAGGTCATCTTCAAGGAGCAGGTGCCTTATACGCCTATCGCGCACTCGATCGTCTCGTTGCCTGTGTCCAAGCGGGTGAATGGACTGTTGCTTTCGCCGTTGGGTAGTCACCGGTTCGACGGCGTTTCGCTGAACTGACGAGTTGTCGCGTTCGTCGGCCCGCTGCATGACGCGGCGGGCTGATTTCGATTCCACCTTTCCTTCGTTGTACGACGCGGCGATGCAAGGTAGCGTGGCGTTTTGGCGCTTGGTTCGGGAGAAACGACATGTCATTCTGCAGCACCCGCTGGCCACCACGGGTCGTCATCGTGCCGGGTCTGCATGGTAGTGGGGACGCACATTGGCAAACATGGCTCGAGCGGCAATTCCCCAGGCCGATTCGGATCGTGCAGCGTGACTGGGACAATGCCGATCTGCAAGCATGGTCGGCGGCAATACGGCAGCAGCTTTCGTCCGATCGCGGCCCGTTCGTGCTGGCCGCGCACAGCTTCGGATGCCTGGCCGCTGCCCAAGCGATAGGGCAGGGACTGCCGGACGTGGTCGGTGTCCTGCTCGTCGCTCCGGCGAGCCCGGCCCGCTTCGACGTCGAGAAGCAGCTGCACCGGTGGCGTTTGAACACGGCGTCGATCGTCATCGGCAGCGAAAACGACCCGTGGATGCCGGCCGACGATGCGCGTGCGCTTGCTCGCGATTGGGGCGCGGCATTCGTCAATCTGGGCCGAGCCGGACACATCAACGCGGAATCGGGCTTTGGCCCCTGGCCGCGCGGAAAATACTTCGTCGATACGCTCGTTCATTGGGCGGCGCCACGGCATCTCGGGCGCGAGGAGTCGCGCCCGGCACGATCGTCAGAGTC
>JBCNPL010000362.1:0-3627 GCA_039593375.1 Paraburkholderia sp.
CTCAACGCTCATCGTCGACTTGATCCCCCGCAAGGAGCGCCGCCGCAAGCAGCCGCAGGTGGAGGACGCGATTCGCGCGCAACTGCGCGAGCTGCCCGGCACGCGGGTCTCGGTGAATAACGGCGGCAATGGCGAGAAGCTGCAGATCACACTGGCCGGCAGCGATTCGGCTTCGTTGGAGGCCGCGGCGGCCGAGCTTGAAACGCAGCTGCGGACGCTGCATGGCATCGGCAATGTGACGTCCAGTGCGGCGCTGCAACGCCCTGAAGTGCAATTCCGAATCGACCCGGCACGGGCCGCAGCGCTAGGCGTAACGGCAGAAGCCGCAGCGGACGCCGTGCGCGTCGGTACCTACGGCGACTATTCGACGACGCTGCCCAAGCTGAACCTGCCCGGACGACAGATCGCCTTGCGCGTCCGGCTCAATCCCGCGCTGAGGCAAGATCTCGATGCCATCGGCCAGCTACGCGTGGCTGGCACCCACGGCAATGTAACGTTGGATTCCGTCGGCTCGTTCTCGATCGGCAGTGGCCCGTCGCAGATCGACCGGATCGACCGCTATCGCAACATCACCTTGTCGGTGGAGCTCAACGGACGCACGCTCGGCGAGGTCAGCAAGGAAGCTGAGCGGTTGCCGGCGCTACGGCATCTGCCACCCACTGTCCACGAGGTGCAGCAAGGGGAGGTGCAGAACATGGCCGAGTTGTTCAGCAGCTTCGTCATTGCCATGGCGATCGGAATCTTTTGCGTGTACGCCGTGCTGGTGCTCCTCTTCCACGATTTTGTGCAGCCGGTCACTATTCTCTGCGCGCTGCCATTGTCGATCGGTGGCGCGCTGCTCTCGCTGCTAGCGACCCGCATGAGTTTTTCGATGCCGGCGCTGATCGGGTTGCTGATGCTGATGGGCATCGTGACCAAGAACTCGATCCTGCTGGTCGAGTATGCCGTGATTGCGCGGCGCGAGCGCGGCATGAGCCGGTTGCAGGCGCTGATGGATGCGTGCCACAAGCGGGCCCGGCCGATCCTGATGACGACCATCGCGATGGCCGCAGGCATGCTACCCAACGCGCTTGGGTTAGGCGCGGAGCCGAGCTTCCGCCAGCCGATGGCGATCGTCGTGATCGGCGGCCTGCTGGCTTCGACGCTACTGAGCCTGATCGTGATCCCGGTGGGCTTTACCTATGTCGACGATTTCGAGCATTGGCTGCGCCGCATTTTCGCGCGCGCGACGAAGACGAAAGACGTCACGCTGGCGAGGGATACAGCGTCGGAATGACGATCCGGCCGCACTTGCGCTCCGCCGCCGACATACGTGTGTGTTCGGAACGTTGGAGCAATTTCGCACTGCGCCGGCCATTCGGCAGCCCCGTGCGGCGGGCGATACGTTAAGTGAGCGACCGAATTTTGCTCCGCAAATGTCGAGGGCTTCAAGCAACCGGCGTCAATAATTCGCCGACGCAGAACACGCGCAAGGTCGAATCGACGTTCGGGCTTGTTGATGGCGACGTGTTGCTCATTGGCGGGCTGACGCAGGACCAAGACACAAGCGCCAACTCGGGCTTGCCGTTCCTGCCTCGCTGGATGGCCGGGCACCCCACCTCAAAGTCGAAGAGCGAGATTCTGTTGCTACTTCAGGTTCGGCGACTTTGAGACATCGTGCGGCACGCGACGGACGATATCCGGTGACCTTACCTTTTCAGGGTGCACCGGCTTGCAACGGAGGCAGACCATCCGCCGCCGATGGGCGCGGCGCGCCCATCGGGACCTTCTTCTACGGGCGGCCGATCGCGCTCTTCGGTCGACTGGCCGTGGACGACGCCAACGCACGAACCGGCCGGTCGCGTAGCGCGCTCGTCAAATCTGAGACGGAATGTTGATCGAGCTCGGGCACGAGATCGTCGGCCCTGTATCGCTGATCGGCACGACTAGGCCGTTCGCTCCCGGCGACGTGCTCACTGTGCTGTGGGTGCCGAGTTGCAGTTCGCCGTACGTGACCGAGAAATTGCTGCCGCCGGTAATCTTAGTGTTGGTCATTTTGATGCCGAAATTGCCCGAGCTCGGCTGGCCCATCATGTCGTTCGCAAGGCCCACGATTGCGCCTTGCGTCTTGCCAGCCGTCGCGATCACATTGTCTATTGTCACGTTGGCGATGATCGGCAGCGCTCCGCCGGTACCGGACGCATACGCATAGGTAAACAGGAACGGCTGCGCGACATTGTGCATGCAAGTGTTCTTGTACGTGACACCCGTTGTCACGCCGCTGTCCTTCGCGGTCTCGTCCGTCTTTATCCGGTAGCCGTAATCTGTGCCGTTGAAATAAACCGTATCGATGGTCACCCCCGAAACCCCTGGTTTCCCCAGCGTGACACCAGCGGCTTCCTGCCCGCCGATGGACATTCCGTGCCCGCCGCCGACGACGCAATGACTGATATTGACGTTCGACGTCGGCACGCTACCCGAGTTCGACTTGATCGCAACGTCGTCGTCACCGGTATCGAGCAGGCAGTTACGGATGTTCGCAGTCTGCGTGCCAATGATGTCGATCGCATCTGTGTTTGGCGCGAGATTCTGCCCGCTGCTGTTGCGGGCCGGGTTCGCGTAGATCCATACGCCATCTATGGTCACCTCCGTCGAGCCGGACTCGATGACGAGTTGTTCCTTTGGCGAATTGCGGATGATGAGCGCGTTGGTCGGATCATTCGTTGACGTAGGAAATGCGACGATCGATTGCGGCTGACCCGCGTCGGTAAAGTTCGATCCAACGTGGATGTTCGACCCGCTGATCATGATCAGCTTCGGCCGCGCGGTGTTGTTCTGACCTACGGCGCTCGGCCAGTAGGCCTGACCGTCGCCGTCAATTGCGCCCGTACCTGTGATGGTCACATTGCTAACATTGTTGCCAACGATCATCGCGCCGCCGGATGGCTGGCCTGCGCTACCCTTCAGCGTGAATCCTTTCTCGAGCTTCAGCACGAGATTATTAGCGAGATTGACCGAAGTGATGACGGCCGTCGAGATGCCGTTATTTGCCGTCAGGTCGACGAGACCAACACTTCCGTTCGCCCCCGAGCACTTGTTGATCGCCGACTGGAGGTTCGCGGTATTCGTATCAGCCGACGATGTCCATTGCGGAGTACTGCACGTCGCGGCATGCGCGCTTGAAAGGGAAAGCGCACTGGCAAATAGCACCAAGGAAACTATCGCAGGCCGTTTGCATTTCAGTTTCATAATCGTCCCACCTTCCATGAAATAAAGTCGAAAGAATCCGATATGAATTGGTAATTTCTCGTGCCTGAGCAGAGTCTAACCGGGGCTCGGCGGTCGTACGATATCATGCGACGTTTGCTTTCATAGTAGGGTTTATGCTGGCTAAAGGTCTACGCATGTGTGAAGATATATGATGTCATATGACTTCGCCCCGTTTCGCCTGTATGCCGCTCTTCTGCGTTCGCGAATCATCTCTCGTTCGAACTCGGCGAACGCGCCGAGCGTTTGCAGCATGAGCCGGCCGGCGAATTGGTGTCGATATACTCGGTGAGACTTTCGAAGTTGGCGCCGTTGTAAGCACTCGATGATGCTCAGCAGATGCTTAAGCGATCTCGCGATGCGGTCGAGCTTATAGACGAC
>JBCNPL010000363.1:0-3614 GCA_039593375.1 Paraburkholderia sp.
TGAGCCGCGAAGGCGTGCAGCTCGCGGCGATCGGTTACGACCATCTGTCTCGCGAGCAGATCTATCACCATCTCGAGAAGTTCTACCGCGAGTTTTACTTCCGGCCGTCGAAGATCTGGGAAATCGTCCGAGAGATGTTGACGAGCTGGGACATGATGAAGCGGCGCCTGCGCGAAGGCGTCGAGTTCTTCCGGTTCCTGCGCGCTCACGAGGCATGATGAACCGCCCCCACGCTCAGATCCGGCGCGAGGCATGACCCGGTGAGCCGAGGAGGCCGCGCGCTCATCGTCACCGCCGACGATTTCGGGCTCGACCGTCGCGTGAACGCGGCCGTCGAGCGTGCCTATCGTGACGGAATACTGACCTGCGCGAGCCTCATGGTGAGCGCGCCGGCCGCGCGCGACGCCGTCGAGCGCGCACGCCGGCTGCCGGGTTTGCGCATCGGGCTTCACCTCGTGCTGGCCGACGGCCGAGCGACGCTGCCGGCTGCCGAAATTCCGGCGCTCGTCGGCCCCGACGGCCGGTTCGGCGACGCGATGGTGCGCGACGGCTTTCGCTTCTTCTTTGTTCCGGCAGTACGCGCGCAGCTCGCGCGCGAAATCCGCGCCCAATTCGAGGCGTTCGCGTCGACGGGCTTGCCTCTCGACCACGTCAACGCACACAAGCACTTTCATGTGCATCCGACGGTCCTCTCGCTGATTCTCTCGATCGGTCGCGAGTATGGCCTGCGCGCGATTCGCCTGCCGTTCGAGGCGCACGCGCCCTGGTGGCTCGCGCCATGGATCGCGCTCATGCGCTCGCGGCTCGCGCGGGCGGGCATCGCTCACAACGATTACGTCGTCGGTATCGCGCGCACGGGCGGCATGGACGAAGCCGCGATGCTCGAAGCGCTGGCGCGCCTGCCGGCCGGCGTCGGCGAAATCTATTGCCATCCTGCCGAAGCGGGCGAGGGGCCGCTCACGCCGTCGATGCGCGCGTATCGCCACGCCGACGAACTCGCCGCGCTCGTCTCGCCAAATGTGGCGGTGGCAATGGCCGGCATCGCGCGAGGCGGTTTCATGGACGTCTGCGGCACAGACGATGCGCGCTTTCCCGGTGGGCTCGAGCGAGGGAGCGACCGGTAATGACGAAATGGCTGAAGTGGGGCGGATGGCCGATCGGCGTGGCGATCCTGTTGGGGCTCGTCGTGCACGAAGGCCTCGGGGACGTCGTCCACGTGATCGGCGAAGCCGGTTTCGCGCTGCTCTGGCTCGTCCCATTCCACGCGCTGCCGCTCCTGCTCGATGCCTGGGGATGGCGCGTGCTGCTGCAAAGGCGTGCGTCGATCGCTTTTCTCTGGTGGATCGCGGCCGTACGCGAGGCGGTGAGCCGTCTCTTGCCCTCCATCGGCGTGGGCGGAGAGATCGTCGGCGTCCGCCTTGCCCGCTGGCGCGTGCACGATGCCAGCCTCGTCAGCGCGTCCGTGATCGTCGAGGTACTGATCACGATTGCCGTCCAATATGCGTTTTCCGCGCTCGGACTCGTGCTGATTCTCGCCACCACCGACGGTGGCGGCGTGAAGACGATCGCGCTGGCGCTCGGCCTCTCGCTGCCGCTTCCCGTGCTCGCGATCGCCCTTTTGCGTCGAGGCGGCGTCTTTCATGCGATCGAGCGTTTCGCGGCGCGCGCGCTCGGCAGCGAGCATCAATTGTTGCAGGGGATCGACGGCAAGCGGCTCGACGCCGAGATCGACACGCTGATGTCCCGCCCCGGCACGCTGCTGCGGGCTTTCGTCTGGCAATTCGCGGGATATCTGATCGGCGCGCTCGAGACTTACTGGGCGCTCGCGATGCTCGGTCATCCCGTATCGGCGAGCGGCGCCGTGGCCATCGAAGCGCTCACGCAGGCCGTGCGCCATGCGGCGTTCGTGGTACCGGCGGGCTTGGGCGTGCAGGAGGCGGCCGTCGTATTGCTCGCGCAGATGTTCGGCGTCGACCACGAAGTCGCGCTCTCGCTCGCGCTCGTGAAGCGGATGCGCGAGGTCATTTTCGGCGCGATCGCACTCGGGTCGTGGCAGCTTGCCGAGCTCGGCCGCGCTCGTGGCCATATGCGTTTGCGGGGCACGCCGGGCGAGGCTCCCGCAACGAGCGGGGCTGAGACACACGCGTCCGCTCGGCGCGAGGAAGACACGAGCGAAACGCGTGACCACGACCTCGTGCGCTAGTGCGCGAGCCCGGCGCTAGCGTAGCGATCGATCGTTTGCCGGGGCGATTCTGTTTTTTCCGCGCCCTCCATACATTTCACACCTCTTTTCATCGTACGGTTCCGACGCGCCGGCGTGCGAGATGCTGTCCGCTCCAATATCGGAAAAGCGACGCGAATTTTGTGCAATCGCATCTGGCCGATCGGCCTGGCTCCCGGCGGCGCCGCATCCGCATCAAGGCTCCCCGCGGGATTCGGCTTCCCGCGTGGGGATGTTGCGGTGCAATAGAAGGCGGCGACCCGATTTGAACAAACATTTTGAGCTTGCGACGATCCGCCCCGAACGACAAACGACTCGAGAAACGGAGACACGCGTGTTCCTTTACGGCTTCGGCCCCCTCCTATTCGCGGGCGCGATACGAACGATCGAGCTCTCGCTGCTGTCGCTCGGCGTCGCTGTGCTGCTCGGGCTGGCCGGCGCCGTCGCGAAGCTCTCTCGCCGGCGCGCGATGACCGCCGCGGCGACGGCGTACACGACGCTGATCCGCTCGGTGCCCGATCTCGTGCTGATGCTGCTGCTTTTCTATAGCATCCAGATCGCCGTCAACGACGCGACCGACGCGCTGGGAATGGCGCAAGTCGACATCGACCCGTTTGCGGCGGGTGTCCTGACGCTCGGATTCATCTATGGGGCGTATTTCACCGAGACGTTTCGCGGCGCGTTTCTGGCCGTGCCGCGTGGCCAGCTCGAGGCGGGCATGGCATACGGCATGAGCGGCGCGCGCGTTTTCGCGCGCATTCTGTTTCCGCAGATGATGCGCTTCGCGCTGCCCGGGATCGGCAACAACTGGCAAGTGCTCGTCAAGGCGACGGCGCTCGTTTCGATCATCGGCCTGGCCGACGTGGTGAAGGCCGCGCAGGACGCGGGCAAGAGCACGTTCAACATGTTCTTCTTCATCCTCGTGGCCGCGCTCATCTACCTCGCCATCACGACGGTGTCGAACGTCGTGCTCGTCTGGCTCGAGCGGCGCTATTCGATCGGCATAAGGCAAGCGGAACTATGATCGAGATCCTTTCGCAATTCGGCCGTGCCTTTCTCTATTGGGATGGGCAAGGCGTTTCGGGCCTTGCGATGACGCTGTGGCTGCTCGTCGCCTCGCTCGTGATCGGCTTCGTCATGGCGGTGCCGCTCGCGGTGGCTCGCGTCTCGAAGAATCGCTGGCTCGCGTTTCCCGTGCGCTGCTATACGTACGTCTTTCGCGGCACGCCGCTTTACGTGCAGTTGCTGCTCATCTATAGCGGCATGTATAGCCTCGCGATCGTACGCGCTCATCCGCTTGCGGACGAGTTCTTCCGAAGCGGCCTCAACTGCGCGATTCTCGCGTTCGGTCTCAATACGGGCGCTTATACGACCGAGATCTTCGCGGGGGCGA
>JBCNPL010000364.1:0-3610 GCA_039593375.1 Paraburkholderia sp.
GGCGAGGGCAATCGTTTCGCTCGTCGACGAGCTCGTTAATCAATACGGATTCGACGCTGAAAGAATCTATGTCGCCGGCCTTTCGGCTGGCGCTGGGCTCGCTTCGCTGCTCGCAATCCATTACCCGGAGCGGTTTGCGGCGGTCGGGCTTCACTCGGCGCCGGCATTCGGCGAGGCACATTCGGGCATGACGGCGATGGACGTGATGCGGCGCGGCGCGCGGCACGACCCGATAGCGCTCGTCGACGCCGCCATCGATGCCGCCTCTTATCCGGGCATGCCCGCCGTCATCGTGCAAGGGGACCAGGACGCGGTCGTGGCGCCACAAAACGCCGAGCAGCTAGCGGTCGAATTTCTGCGTGCGAATGGCCTCGTCGATGCGAGCGGTGCGGCGGTCTCGGGCTCCGTCCGCGAAACGCGGGACGCGGGCACGACGATACGCGACTACTCGGCGGGAGGCCGCCGAGTCGTGCGGCTTGTGCGCGTGGCCGACCTGGGGCACGCATGGGCCGGCGGCGACGACGCCATCCCATTCCATTCGCGTAAAGGGCCCGATGCGAGCGCGCTGCTATGGGAGTTCTTTCGCTACCAGCACCGGCGCAAGCGTGTTTTGCGTACCGCGACTACGCGTGCTGCTGCCTCCGGTCGCTGAGACGGAAGCGGCTAGGCCGCGCCGAACGGGTGATGCGTCGACGCCACAGTTTTGACGCAGTGCGACAAAGGACTGGCAAAGGCTCAGGGTTTTCCCTATAATACGGGTAAATGCCTAGGGGTTAACCCCGTAGAGAGGTCCATCATGTTCCTACTGAGCCGCTTGTTCCTGTTCCTGACGAAATCCGCCGACGAGCGCAAGAAAGAGCGCGACGATGCCTATCTGGCGGAAGCCACCGATCTTTACGATCTCGAATTCCGCATGCGCAAGCTCGACCGCGACGCGGCGACGCCTTCGGCCGCTTGGCTCGGCCAGTATTGAGCTGAAGGGCGGCTCGGGCTCGAACTCGAGCCGAACGCCGCGCCGGCGAAGCCGGCCTTGGCTTATTGTTGCTCGGCCGGCTTTTGCGCTTCTTGCGTGCCGAAGCACCCGCGGTAGGTCGCGTAGAACGAGCAGTAGAGCATCGTCGTCAGCGTGATCGTCGCCGGAAACAGCACGGCGAACGCATAGTCGTGCGCGTCGAGCGCGTCCATCAGTAGCGAAAGTCCGAACGATACGACGATCGCCGTCGCGAACCACAGCACGGCGTAGACGATGAACGCGCCGCGGTTGCGCCAGCAACTGACGAGGCTAAAGAACATCGCCTTCGCCGGCGGCACGCCGTGCCAGGCAGCGAGAATCGGGGCGAACCAGAACAGCATCGCCACGGGCACATAGCAGGCTAGCGCGACGAGGCCGGCAAGCGGCACCGTCCCCGTCTTCGCCAGCGTTTCCGGAGAAACGCCCGAAACGCCGAGCATCAATCTGAACAATATCCCCCCATCGGCGATCGCCGAGCCTGCGAACACGAGCGCGATCGCCGCGACATAGAGGCCGCCGAGCTCGACCAGCCGCCGCGCGGCCAGCCCTCCATACGAACGAAATCCATCGACGAGTATCGTCGGAAAGACCGGCTTGCCGGCCACCGTGTCGCGACAGGCGGCCATGAACCCCACAGCCACGCCCGGAATGAACGCGAGCGGCAGAATGCCGCCGACCATCGGCACGAGCGAGACGATCCACATCGCAAAGAGATAGGTGAAGAAAATCGTCAGGAAGGCCAACGGGTTGCGGCGAAAGAGCCATATACCCTGCCGATACCAGACGTAGCCGGTCTTTGCGGGAACTTCGATTAGCTGCATATCAATGTGCTGGTCCGCCCCGCGCGTCCTGTTCGCTTTCTGACATCCCAAAGGGGGCAACCTTCCGGGGGTTCCCGGAGGCAATCCCGTCGGGAGGCGGGCAGCGAGGGCAGGCAGCGTCGGGGTTGTTTCATGTCGGGAACGCGCTCGCGGCGTCGGCGTGCATCACGCGCTCGCGCAGAATGCGCTCGAAATGGGTCGGGTCATGTGGCTGCAGCATCGCGGCTGCGCGCGGCAGGTGGAAATCATAAAGGCGCGACACCCAGAAACGGTACGCGCCCGCACGCAGCATATCGCGCCAATGCCGGTTTTCTTCCGGCGTGAAGGGGCGAACGGTCTGATAGGCACGAAGTAGCGCCGTGAGTCTCGCGCCGTCGAAACGGCCTGTTGCCAGATCGACGCACCAATCGTTGGCCGTCACCGCCACGTCGAAGAGCCACTTGTCGCAGCCAGCGAAGTAGAAGTCGAAGAAGCCGCCGAGCCGCACCTGGTGGTTCGTGCCCGGCGCTGCCGGCGCGAACAGCACGTTGTCGCGGAAAAGGTCGCAATGGCAGGGGCCGCCCGGGAGCGCCGCGTAATCGGCCGACTCGAAGAATGCCGTCTGATGAGAGAGTTCTTCGACGATAAGCTCGCGCTGCGCTTCGTCGACGAATGGCACGATCCGCGGCACGGTCTCTTTCCACCACGCGAGACTCCGCAGGTTCGGCTGATAGGGCGCGAAGTCGCGACCAGCCAGATGCAGGCGCGCCAGCATTTGGCCCACCTCGCCGCAATGCTCGGGGCCGGGCGCGAGTTCGGCCGCGCCGTCGAGCTTCGTCACGATGGTGGCCGGCTTGCCGTGGAGCATGCCGAAGAGCGTGCCGTCGTCGCGCGGCACCGGGTCGGGCACCGGCACGCTGTGTGACGCGAGGTGGCGCATCAGGTCGAGGTAGAACGGCAACTGTTCGGCCGTCAGCTTTTCGAAGATCGTGAGGACGAAGGCGCCTCGAGTCGTCGTCAGGAAGTAGTTGCTGTTTTCGATGCCCGAACTGATGCCCCGAAAATCGACGACTTCGCCGAGGTCGTAGTGGCGCATCCATTGCGCGAGGTCGGTTTCATTGACGACAGTGAATACGGCCATGCGAAAAGCTTCGAAGTCGGATTGAAAAACGGCAAGGGAGCAAGCCTGGGTGCGCCTTGCAAAGCGGCTCACCGGCAAAGCCGGCGTTCGGCGGCGCGATGACGAATATCGGCGAGTGCCGGGAGCGCCGCCGCGGGCCGCCGCCAACGCGCGGCGGCCCGGCGGCGGACCCTTCGATAAATCAGTAATGAAGGTTGATCGACGGCAGGCGCGTGCTGGGCTGGCTGCTGTCGTGCGGTTTCGGCGACGTATCCGGCGAAGCGCTCATCTGGTAGTGCGTGCCGAAATTCGAGCGAACGTCGATCTCCACGGGCTTGCCTTTGTCGCGATACTCGGTGATCTCCGTGCCGTTTCCGCTTCTCTCGTAGAAGCTCGGCGTACGCGGCACGTTGATGTCGACTTTCGACGAGACTTGCGCCGCCGGGCGATTGATCGCGTCGAGATCGGGCAGGCCGGCCGCCTCGTTGGCGGCGCGCGCCGCCGCGTGCGCCTGGGCGTCATCCGCGGCCGGTTGGGCCGCGGAAGCACTACCGCAGACGGCGAGCATTGCGGAAACGGCAATGACGATAGGGAGATACGACTTCATGAGCAATGCTTTTTGCCGGGCCGCCCCAGGGGTGGCATCCGCCCCTTCGGGGGGCAGCGAGCGAAAATGGG
>JBCNPL010000365.1:0-3587 GCA_039593375.1 Paraburkholderia sp.
CATGTCGGGTGTGCGCCCGATCGCAGCCATGCGCGCACGAACATCGGCATTGAAGCTGCGTGCGGCCTCCATCGTCGGCGGAGCGCCGAAAACGACCTCCGCGGTTTCCGCCGCGAGCTGACGGCCTGCCGGCGACGCCCCGGCCTGAACAATCACGGGCCAGCCCTGCGGAGGCCGTGCGATGTTGAGCGGGCCGCGTACTGTCAGTAACGGGCCTTCGTGACCAATCGCATGAATGCGTGCCGGATCGACGAAGACCCCACTCTCCGTGTCCCTGACGAAGGCGTCATCAGCGAAGCTGTCCCACAGACCGGTGACGACATCCACGAACTCGCGTGCAAGCTCGTAGCGCTCGTCATGATCCATCTGGGCCTCGTAGCCGAAGTTCAGGGCCGCGTCGGGGTTCGCCGTCGTCACCACGTTCCAGCCGGCCCGGCCACCGCTGATGTGGTCGAGCGACGCGAACCGCCTGGCGATGTGATACGGCGCATCGAAGGTTGTCGAGGCTGTGGCGATCAGCCCGATCCGCTCGGTAACCGCCGACAGCGCCGAGAGCAGCGTGAAAGGTTCGAATGACGTCACCGTGTGGCTCCTCATGAGCGCCGCGATCGGCATATTCAATAACGCCAGATGGTCGGCCATGAAGAAGGCATCGAACTTCGCCTCTTCCAGTCGCCGGATCGAGCGCCGCATCTGGTCGAGGCTGAAATTCGCCTGCGGGTCGGCGCCCGGATAGCGCCACGCGCCCGTGTGGATGGCTGCGGGGCGCATGAATGCACCGAGGTGGAGTGGGCGATGACGAGCCATCTGTCGCTCCGTCGCGTCAGGTGCCGCTGGCCCGATTGACGGGTCAGCGGCTGGTTTCAGGCGTCGAGGAACGTCGTCGCATTGGCGACGAACGTGTCCGGATACTGATAAATCGACCCGTGATTGGAGTCCGGATAGACGATCAGCTGCGCGTTCGGCAGATGCTGCTGGAGCGTGAACGAATGCCTCGTCGGAATAATGACGTCGTTGCTGCCCTGGACGACCAGCACGGGCTGCCGGATCGATTTCAGATACGCCAGCGCGCTATCGTTCGGCACATGCCACTTGCCGATCGCCTCGCCTTGGGCGGCAATGGTTTGCGCGCTCACTTGCGGATCGCGATCCTGACGACGCAGCTTGCGCTCGAGAAAGGCAAGGCCGGCCTTCTGGCTGGCTTCGGAAGGCCCGAAATGGACAGCAAGCCACAGATGTTCGGGCGGGTCATAGCTGCCGGCGAAGATTTCCGCGGAGCGGCTTTCCGACATGTCCTGCGAACGATGCCCGGTGCCGACGAGGATGATCTTGCGGACAAGGTCACCGCCCTGCAGCGCGATCTCCTGCGCAACGAAGCCCCCAATCGAAATGCCGAGTACGTCGACCTGAGTCAGGCCCAGCGCGCGAATGAACGCAATCGCATTGGCCCCCATTTCCTGGAAACTCGTCGGCGTGTCGCCCGAGGAGCTGGAGACGCCAGCATTATTGAAAAGGATCACTTCGCGATCCTTGGCAAAACCGTCGGTCACTGCCGGATCCCAGTGATCCAGGGTGCCGGTGTAGTGCTGATTGAAGACGAGCGGCAAGCCGCCCGGCTTGCCGAACCGGCGGTAGGCGAAGCGGATGCCGTTGGCCTCGACGAACTGCGTCGGTGCTGTATCGTGACTGATGCTGTTCATGGTTCAATCCTCTGTTCGCCGACGCGCTCACCAGGGTGGTGGCAGCCTGCCGGAATTGACGGTTTCTTGCTGCGTTGGAGTCAATATAGAGGTCGGGCACGCCGTGCACTAGCCGTGAAACCCGGTTATGATCTATCCTGAAATTGCATAGATAGAACGTCAGGCGCCACGAGGAATACGATGGACATCAACGCGTTGCGGATTTTCTGCCGGGTGGCTCGACTGCAAAGTTTCTCGGCCGCCGCGCGGGAGCTGTCGATCTCGCAATCGCAAGCCTCGCGCGCTGTCGCCGATATCGAGGCCGAGTTGGGCACGCTTTTATTGGCCCGGACCACACGCGCCGTGATTCCGACCGAGGCGGGTGCCGACTATCTCATTCGCGTCGAGGGGGTGCTCGATCAGCTCGACGATGCAGGACAAAGCGTCCGGCAGGACGAGCTTCGTGGAACGCTTCGCGTTGGGATGCCGACGAGTGCCGGCGTGCGGGAAATCATTCCCCGACTTCCCCGTTTTACTGAACGTCATCCGCTGCTACGGATCGAGATCGTGCTCGACGACCGTCGCCAGGACCTTGTCCGGGACGCAGTCGATGTCGCCATCCGTATCGGAACCCTCCCGGACTCGAACGCGACGGCGCGTCTGCTCACGAGCTACGCACGACTGATCGTCGCCTCCCCCGCGTATCTCGCCCGATGCGGCACGCCCGTTTCGCCGGACGCGCTCGTCGGTCACCGGATCGTCTATGGGCCCGCGGCCACCGTCAGTACCGCCTGGACATTTACGCAAAAGGAGATCACCACCAACGTGCCGATAGAACCCAACCTGTCGTTCAGCGACAACGAGGGCGCAGTTGCAGCTGCGAAGGCTGGCTTGGGTATTACTTCGATAGGATATTGGGCGTGCCGCAGGGAGCTGGAGGAAGGATCACTCGTGCCGATCCTCACCGACTGGTCGATGGTCGGCACCAAGGTGCACGCCTATTTCCCCCTCGGCCGTGCGACCCGGACGGCGGCCCGTGCCTTCATCAATTTCTTGCTGGAAGAATTTAGCGAAGGCGTCGACGTGACACGCGTCGGATGATGTCGCTGCATCTCCGTCATGCGTATGCCGCGTGTCGATACGTGAAGGGTTGGGTTACCGCTCGTCGAAGAGCACAGCGGCCCGGAAACGTTCAGACGTCAATGCTCCCCGGCGCGAGGCGCGCCGCATGAAGGTTCACGAGCAAAAATAGAGCATCGCCTGGCGCTTCGTCAGGTTCCGTTTATCTTCTGATTACTGGACGGCGCCCAAGTTTTAGTCAGCTCGCGGCTCAAACCTCGGCGGCACATGAGACATCGATACCCCGGTTATCTCGTGGCCAACGAAAACACGCTCGATTTCCATGACAATCTCCTTTCACGCAAAGGGAGATTGAGTGTGCGCTTCTACCGGCGGGCGCTATCCGACCCGGAAGCGACCTTCAACTTCCCATGAAGCGGATGCTAGCGCCATGTTGTGCTGCGTGTGTTCATGGGTAAATCGACTTAGAATTGCGCCTCACACTTCGAACAAGCGCCAGATGGTCACAGTCCGCCCTCTCAGCATCGATTCGGATAGCGATTACGCGAATGTATCGCGCGTCTTTATCGAAGCCGCCTCTTATACTCAACTGGTCGAAGGACGGTCGCCCTCCAAAGAAGATGTTGATGATTTCTTCCACGGCAAGCCTGCAGGTAAAGATGGGGGAGATAAATCAGTCTTCGGGTTTTATGTCGGGCCAGACATGGTTGGCTGTGCCGACGTGATTCGCGCCTATCCAACTGACGACTGCATCTGGATCGGACTGCTGTTATTTTCCGATGCCTACCGGAGTCGTGGTTACGGAAAGACCGCGTTAGCGTTGCTCGA
>JBCNPL010000366.1:0-3581 GCA_039593375.1 Paraburkholderia sp.
CGGGCCGGGTGTCGCGCGACCAGTCGAAAGCTTCGTCGATCACGACGCATTTCGGAACGGCCGGCGCCGAATCGCGGCGATCGAACGACAGATCATGACGGTTCGAATGAACGCGGTAGCCGAACATTGCGTCGGACCAGCGGAACAAGCCCGTCAACTTCTTCGCGTACGGATCGATCAGCAGCTTGTGCGGATTGAAGCGATGCCCATGATGGGGCTGATAGGGGCCATGAACGCGATAGCCGTAGACGGTGCCTGGATGCGCGCGGGGCAGGTAGCCGTGCCAGACTTCATCGGTGCATTCGGGAAGAGGCAGGCGCGCGAGTTCCCTATGACCGGTCGGATCGAAGACGCAGAGCTCGACTTGTTGCGCGTTCGCCGAAAAGACGGCGAAGTTGACCCCGAGGCCGTCCCACGTCGAGCCGAGCGGATGCGGTGTACCGGTTTCGAGCCGGTCGGGTAGAGAGTTCGACATTCGCTTGGCCCCCGTTGTCCGTTGTTTGTTCGCATGGGCATCGTTCCGCGCGTCGACTCAGCTCGCGCGCAGGACGATCGTCGCGAGCGGCGGCAGCACGAGCGCGGCCGACTGCGGCTTGCCGTGACTCGCGATCGTCTCGGTGACGATTGCGCCCCCGTTGCCGACGTTCGAGCCGCCGTAGACGCTTGCATCGGTATTGAGGACTTCGGCCCAGTGCCCGGCGCGTTGCAGGCCGATCCGGTAGCCGCGACGCGGAACCGGCGTGAAATTGCAGACGATCGCCAGCTCCGCGCCGCTGCCGTCGCAGCGCCGATAGGCAAAGACGCTGTTGTCGCTATCGTCGCCGACGAGCCATTCGAAGCCGCCGGGCTCGGAATCGGTGGCGTAGAGCGCCGGCTCGCCCGCATAGAGGCGATTGAGATCGCGAACGAGCAACTGCACGCCGTTATGCATCGGGTCGTCGAGTAGATTCCAGCGCGGCGAGCCATCGTGATCGAACTCCCAATCCTGCCCGAACTCGCCGCCCATGAAGAGCAGTTTCTTGCCTGGATGCGTCCACATGAAACCGAAGTAGGCGCGCAGGTTCGCGAAGCGCTGCCACCGGTCGCCGGGCATTTTGCCGAGCAGCGATCCTTTGCCATGGACGACTTCGTCGTGCGACAGCGGCAGTACGAAGCGCTCGGAGTAGGCATAGATCATCCCGAACGTCATGTTGTGATGGTGATACCGGCGATAGATCGGGTCCTCCTGCATGTAGTGCAGCGTGTCGTGCATCCAACCCATGTTCCATTTGAAGTTGAAGCCGAGCCCGCCTTCCTCGACCGGTGCGCTGACACCGGGCCACGCCGTGGATTCCTCCGCGATCGTGATCGCGCCGGGAACGCCCGGTGCATAGGCGACTTCATGATTGACGCGCTTGAGGAATGAAATCGCCTCGAGGTTCTCGCGGCCTCCGTAGATGTTCGGCACCCATTCGCCGGCCGCTCGCGAGTAGTCGCGATAGAGCATGGAGGCGACGGCGTCGACGCGCAGTCCGTCGACGTGGTACCGCAAAAGCCACGCGAGCGCCGACGCGATCAGGAACGCGCTGACCTCGTTGCGACCGAGGTTGTAGATCATCGTGTTCCAGTCCTGGTGGTAGCCCTCGCGCGGGTCGGAATGCTCGTAGAGCGCCGTGCCGTCGAACTGAATGAGGCCATGCGCGTCGTTCGGGAAGTGGGCGCTGACCCAATCGATGATCACGCCGAGCCCCGCCTCGTGCGCGCGGTTGACGAACAGGGCGAAGCCCTCCGGCGGACCGTAGCGAGCCGACGGCGCGAAAGGCGAGAGCGGTTGATAGCCCCACGACCCGCCGAATGGATGCTCCGCGATCGGCAGGAATTCGACATGTGTGAAACCCATGCCGAGCGCGTACGGGATCAGGCGGTCCGCGAGCTCGGACCAATCGAG
This sequence comes from Paraburkholderia sp., assembly GCA_039593375.1. GTDB lineage: Bacteria > Pseudomonadota > Gammaproteobacteria > Burkholderiales > Burkholderiaceae > Trinickia. The sequence continues at coordinate 1,928 of JBCNPL010000366.1, forward strand.
GCCGCGCCGACCTTCTTCCTCGACGCGCAGCCACGATTCCGCGTGCACTTCGTAGATGGCGATCGGCGAACGAGACGTTTGCAATGCCGCGCGCTTCGTCATCCATTCGCCGTCGGTCCAGGCGAACTGATCGATGCGGCTCACGTCGGCGACGATCGATGCCGTCGCCGGCGTGCGCTCCGTTTGCATCGCGCACGGATCGGCCTTGAGCGGCAACGTATGGCCGTCGTGGCCGACGATCTCGTACTTGTAGCGACCTCCGGCAGCGAGGCGCGGCACGAAAAGCTCCCAAACGCCCGCGACGTGACGCAGCCGCATCGGATGTCGGCGACCGTCCCACGCGTTGAAGTCGCCGACCACCGAAACCCGCCGCGCGTTCGGCGCCCAGACCGCGAAGCGCACGCCGGGGATGCCGTCCAACGCGCAGGGGCGCGCGCCGAGACATTGCATCACCGCGTACGGGTCCGAGCGCGCGAGACGCTGGAGCGCGTCTTCGTCGAGCACGGGCCCGAAGGAATAGGTGTCTTCGATTTCCTGCTCGACGCCGTGCCAGTCGATTCGCAGTCGATACGGTGCCGCGCGCTCGACGAATCCGGCGTAAAGGCCGGACGGATCGATCGAGGCGAGCCGCCCGATGGATTCGCCACTATCACGGTCGACGACCGCAACGGCACTGGCGCCTGGCAGCATCGCGCGCACGACGTAGCCCTCCGTCGTGCGATGCATGCCGAGCTTCGAGAACGGATCGGGGTGGCGGGCGTCGACGAGTGCCTGCATGTCGACCTTGTCCAGTCCGACGGCGGGGTCTCGCTCGGCGATCGAATGAATACGGGATGAGGAGGATTGCTCGTTCATGGCACGAACCGGAGAAAATCAGGGCGATGCGGAAGGCGTTCCGCCTCCGTCACCGCCGCTGCCATCGTCATTGCCGCTATCGCCGTTATCGCCGCGCTCTTCTTCGTTATCGGCCGCGCCGGCGGGCTCACCGAGCAACCGGCGCGCGAGCGCCGCGAGCCCACGGACGGGAAGCCCGAGCCACGCAGGCCGGTTTGCCGCTTCGTAGCGGACCTCGTAAGCGGCCTTTTCGATCAGGAAGAGGTCGAGTAGCGCCGCTTCGGCTTCGACCGAGACAAGCGGCCTTACTGCCCGGCCGACTGCTTCGCGATAGCCCGCGAGGAAGCTCTCCTCGCCGCGCTCACGGAAATATTCGTAGAGCGTGCGCTTGCGGTCCGCCGACTGCGCCGTCAGCGTTTCGAGCGTTGGCTGTGCCGCCGCGCTGGCGTACGAAAGCGAGCGCAGCAGTCCGGCCACGTCCACGAGCGGGCTTTTCTTCATGCGCCGTTCGTCGAGGGGGCGCGCCGGTTCGCCTTCGAAGTCGATCAGATAGGCGTCGTTCTGCGCGACGAGGACTTGACCGAGGTGGAAGTCGCCATGAATGCGGATGCGCAGGGCATCGATCTCAGGCGGTACGTGGTTCTCGATTGCTTGCACGAGACGCTCGCGCATCCGCATGAGGTCCTGTACCGCCGCGCGCGTCTCATCGCCGAGATGCTCGCCGGGCTTGGCGAGCTCCGCGGCCAGCACGTCGAACGCGCCGGCGAGCATCGATTGAGCGCCGTCGATCCAATCGCGCACGTCGTTCGGCGTGACCGAC
>JBCNPL010000367.1:0-3579 GCA_039593375.1 Paraburkholderia sp.
GCGATGACGGGTGAGATCACGCTGCGCGGCGAAGTGCTGCCGATTGGCGGGCTCAAGGAAAAGCTGCTTGCCGCGCACCGTGGCGGCATCAAGCTCGTGCTGATCCCGGAGGAGAACGTCAAGGATTTGACGGAGATCCCCGATAACGTCAAGAACGCGATCGAGATCGTTCCGGTGCGGTGGATCGACAGGGTGCTCGAACTCGCGCTCGAGCGCGTGCCCGAGCCGCTGCCCGAGGAAGAGCCGAAGGCGGCCGCGCCCGTCGCCGAGGCCGCCAAGGAGACGGCTACCGAGTTCGTGAAGCACTGAGGATCGATCGGAAGGGATCGCTTGGGCGGTCCCGATCCGCCGGCAGGCAGCGCCACATTGGCGCAGGCGTGTCCGAAAGCCCATAGGGTCTTGGCCCTGTGGGCTTTTTTCCATGCGCATCCACCGCTCTCATAAGGGATGTCCCGCTTGGGGTCATCCCGGCGCAACCCCGGTTGACATGCGGGTTTCGTCTGCATCTAATGAGCAAGCTCACCTTTGCGTGCCGAACGCCGCGCGCATCGCGAGGGCATTCACCATGATTGCCAACATTCACGCTCGGGGGTTTTGGATGAACAAGTCGGAACTGATCGATCACATCGCGGAGCAGGCGGATTTGTCGAAGGCAGCGGCAGGGCGCGCGCTCGACGCGTTGATCGCAGGGGTCAAGAACACATTGAAAAAGGGCGATTCGGTCACGCTCGTCGGATTCGGCACGTTTGCGGTCGGTAAGCGCACGGCCCGCACCGGGCGCAATCCGCGCACGGGCGCGGCGATCAAGATCGGTGCGGCGAAAGTTCCGAAGTTCAGGCCTGGCAAAGCGCTGAAAGATGCGCTAAACTAGCGGGCTCGTTGATTGAGCTGATCAGCCGGTCGACGAGAAAGCTGCAAGCCGTGATACTTGGCGAACTCGAATGAGCGAGCCCATGTGTCAGGCGGCGCGAACGGGTGCTTAGCTCAGTTGGTAGAGCGGCGCCCTTACAAGGCGTAGGTCGGGAGTTCGAGCCTCTCAGCACCCACCATTCCGTTTCGCGATTAGCTTCCCAGCAGGTCCATGGTGTTCTGCTGCAGTATCCGAGAACCCGCGTGGCTATTGGCTCCGCGGGTTTTTTGTTGCCGCTCGCAATGCCGCTGATTGCTTCATCTCGAAAAGACCATGCATACCGGGCTGCCGACAGCGATCGAAAAGCCCGTCGCCGTTAGTCGGCCGCTCGCGTTATCGATTGCGAATGCGACGACGCTGTCGCTATCTTCGTTGAGGGCATACATGAAGCGGCCATCGAGTGTGCTCGTGATATGGCGCGGGGTCCGGCCTCGCGGTGGTTCTGCATCGACAAAGCCAAGCCGACCGGTGGCTGGGTCTATCCGGAAGATCGCGATACTGTCATGCCCGCGATTCGACGCATAGACATAGCGTCCGCTTGAGTCGACTTCGATTTCGGACGCGCGACTATTGCCTGTGTAAGCGTCGAGGAGCGTCGGGAGAATCTGAAGCGGAGTTAGTGTTCTCCTGTCGGAGTGGTATCGACACGTGGTAACGGGCGTGCTTCGCGAGAAGCATCTCGGTTCCGAGCTAGCCTAACTGGCCATCCGCTGGCCATCTGTCGTGAGGTCCATTCATGAAAATTGACGCATCCATCGTTCGCGCGCTCGCTCCGACCGGAAAGCTGCGCGCGTCCATCAACCTCGGCAATCCGGTTCTGGCCAACCGGGCATCGCCTCAGTCGTTGCCGACGGGCATTTCCGTCGATCTCGCTCGGGAGCTCGCGAGTAGGCTTCAAGTCGATCTCGATATGGTGGTATTCGATACCGCGCGAAATTCCGTCGAGGCCGTCACCGAGGAACGAGCGGACATCGGCTTTTTCGCGGTGGATCCCGTACGGGGCGCCGACATCGCCTTTACGGCCCCCTATATCCAGATCGAAGGCCGTTACCTCGTTCGTGAGCACTCGCCGATCACGCGCAACGCCGAGGTGGACGCTGCAGGCAACCGCATTGCCGTGGGGCGGGGTACTGCTTATGATCTCTTCCTGACCCGGGAAATCAAGGCTGCGACGCTCGTCCGGACAGCGTCGTCGCAAGTCGTGGTCCGGACGTTTCTCGATGAAGGGCTCGAGGTTGCCGCTGGCGTGAAGCAAGTGCTCGAGGTCGAGGCACAGAAGTTCCCGAGCCTGCGCTTGTTGGATGAAGCGTTTATGGTCATCCAACAAGCCATGGGCGTGCCGAAGGCGCGTGGTGTAGACGCCGCGCAGTTCGTTGCCGCATTTATCGAGGAAATGAAAGCGAGTGGTTTCGTGGCGTCGTCGATGACTCGCCACGGCGTTGCCGGTGCGTCCGTCGCACCGCTGGCCTGAATGGCCGTCTGACAACCAAAAATGGAGCGCTTGATGGTCAGTTATCGGTTCGGAAGCCAGGTTATGAGGACACCGCGCAAATTGGGAGGACGCTGGTCGAGGCCGCTCCCGATCAGGTAATCTGGGGAAGCGATTGGCCTCACACTGGGGGCAGCGAACGCCCCGCCGATGCCAAGCCGACTGATATCGAGCCTTTTCGTAGCGAAGACGAGGGGCGTAATTTTACGTTGGTGAAAAGTTGGGCTCCCGAGCCGGCCCAACGGCACAAGCTGCTCGTTGAGAACGCGGCCAAGCTGTTCGGATTCAGTGCTCGCACGGCATGACTTCTATCAGGAGTTTCCTTTGAGCAAGCCTCTGCTCGGCTGCATCGCCGACGATTTTACGGGTGGCACGGATCTGGCCAGTACGCTGGTCCGCGGTGGCATGCGGACGGTGCAGATGATCGGCGTGCCAGCGCAGGCTGAGGCGCCGGACGCCGATGCGATCGTAATCGCGCTGAAGAGCCGGACCGTCGATCCGGCGATAGCCGTTCGCGAGTCTCTGGCGGCGCTGGAGTGGCTCAAGAGCGCAGGCTGCGAACAGTTTTTCTTCAAGTACTGCTCGACGTTCGACTCGACGCCAAGGGGCAATATCGGGCCGGTCGCGGACGCGTTGGCCGGTGCTTTGGCTGCCGACTTCGCAATCGCTTGCCCGGCCTTCCCGGAGAATGGGAGGACCGTTTACAAGGGCTATCTTTTTGTCGGCGATGTCTTGCTGAGCGAGTCGGGCATGCGTCATCATCCGCTGACGCCGATGACGGACTCGAACCTCGTCAGGGTGCTGCAAGGCCAGACGGAGGCGAAGGTCGGCTCGGTCGCGCTAGATGTGGTCTCGCGTGGTCCCGACGCGATTGCCGCTGCCTTCGATGCGCTTCGAAAGAACGGCTCGCGATACGCGATCGTAGATGCGGTCACCGATCGGGATCTGTTGAACATCGGCGCTGCCGTGTCCGGCCATCGGTTGGTGACGGGCGGATCAGGCGTCGCCATGGGACTGCCGCGGAACTTCCGAGCAGCCGGCAAGCTGACGGCGCAGGCGTCGGCAGCATCCGAGTTGCCCGGGATCGCCGGATGCAGCGTAGTGCTCTCGGGCAGCTGCTCGGTTGCGACGAACGCGCAAGTCGAGCACTGGAAACGATCGCGCCCGGCGTTCCAGCTCG
>JBCNPL010000368.1:0-3567 GCA_039593375.1 Paraburkholderia sp.
GCATACGCCTTCGCAGTTTTACGAGCAGCTCGTCGCCTCGCGCCCCGATCCTGCGACGGGCAAACCCGATCCAGCCAAGTTGAAGGCGTTCTATTCAACCAATCCCGAAGCTCAACCGTTCATGACCTGGGTAAAACAGCACGCGCCTTCGTCGAGCTTCGCGAACGGAGCCTATTACAGCGTCAACGCGTTTTATCTCGTCAACGCGGCCGGGAAGCGCAACGCGGTACGGTGGTCGATGGAGCCCGAGCTGCCGTATGCGCCGTTGACCGCCACAGAAAAAAGCGAATCCGCCTACCTCGCGGCCGACTTGTACGATCGGCTCCGGGCAGGCCCTCTGCGCTGGCACCTGGTCGTGACGCTTGCCGCGCCAGGCGACCCGATCGACGACGCCACGAAAGCATGGCCCGCCGATCGTCCGCGAATCGACGCGGGGACGCTCGTCGTCGAGCACGCCTCGTCGCAAGAGAGCGGCGCATGCCGCGACGTCAATTTCGACCCGACGATCGTGCCCGCGGGCATCGAGCCCTCCGACGATCCCCTGCTCGCCGCGCGATCCGCCGCGTACGCCCTCTCCTACCAGCGCCGAACACGCGAAGAAGCGCTGAATCCCGCGCTGCACAGCGACACACACAAGGCGAATCCGTCATGAGCACGAGCCGTTCCCATACGCATTTCAGCCCTGTCCAGAGGCTGCTTCATTGGTCGATGGCCATCCTGATCCTGTCGATGCTTTTCATCGGCGTCGCGATGGTCGCCACGGTCTCGCGCGCTCACGAGACGCTGCTCGCCATCCATCGTCCGCTCGGCATCGCTCTTTTCGTACTGCTGATCGTCCGGGCATTTGTGCGCGCGAAGCGCGGCAGCCCGCCGCTGCCTGACGATATCCCTCGCGCGCAGCGATTCGCCGCGCACGCATCGCATCTCGTGCTCTACCTGCTGATGGCGGCGATGCCGCTGATCGGCTGGGGGATGCTTTCGGCAGGCGGGTACCCTGTCACGATGTTCGGCGCGTTCCATCTGCCCCCGATCCTCCCGCACGACACGCGACTCTTCGCGGCGCTGCGCATGCTCCACACGTGGCTAGCCTTCACATTGTTCGCGACGATTTTGCTCCATCTCGCGGCCGCCCTGATGCACGGCCTGATCCGCCGCGACGGGGTGCTTGCCAGCATGACGTGGGGACGCGGCAGAGCCTGACGCCGGCGCGAGCGTTGTCGCGTCAGGCTTTGTTGCGGCGGGTTGGGCGCGATGAACGAACGGTGGTGCCGAGCAACGAAGCGAACTTGTCCGCGAGCGTCGGCCGCGAGCGCCGCGGCCAGATCGCGCTCAACTCGAACGCCGGAAGGTGCGCCCCGTCGCGCACCTCGTACAGCCGCACACCCGCGAATTGCAGCGTCTTGGTCGACTGAGGCAGAAGCGATGCACCGCAACCCGCCGCGACGCACGCGAGTACCGTCAGCGAGCGATTGGCGTCCTGGACGATGGTGGCTTCGCGCCCTGCCTTCCTGAACGCGCTCAGTATCACCGCGCGGATGCCGGGAAGCTGGTCTTGCGGAAACCAGACCAGGCCGATGTCGGCGAGCTCGGCCAGGCTGACCTTGCCGTCGTTCGCAACATGGAACGATTCGTGAACGACGGCAAGGAGCGGCTCGCTTGCGATCAACTTCTCGTTCATCGTGCCGCCGACGGTTACTGGCGTATGAAGCAACCCAAGGTCGATTTCGCCCTTCTCCAGCGCACTCGCCTGCTCGGCGTTGCTCATTTCTCTCAACGACAGCTTGACGTTCGGTGACGCCTTGCGCAGCGCACGGATCGCGGCCGGCAGCACTTCGAAAAGCGCCGCCGAGACGAACCCGATCACGAGCGTGCCGCCTTGCTGCGTACCGATATCGCGAGCGCGTGCTTCCGCCGCTTCGATCCGTGAGACGCTGAGCCGAATATCGTCGACGATCGCTTCGCCGGCAACCGTCAGCGCAGCCCCGCGGCGCGTGCGCTGGAATAGCTTCACGCCGAGCTCGCGCTCCATTCGCGTGATCGCCTGGCTGAGCGCCGGCTGCGCGATACCGAGGAGATCGGCCGCGCCGGTCACGCTGCCGGCGTCGGCCACCGCGAGAAAGTATCGAAGGTTCCGCGTGGATTCCATATCGTCATGTGATGAAAGATCAACATTTTCATAGTATCGCGCTAATGGAATGCTTTTTAGAATCTGACTCAACCGTGCGTTGGAGTCGCAGGCTCGTTCATCGCACGCGACCAATAACGGGAGACATCGATGCAGTGGTACAGAGACATTTCGCAGTCCGAACGACGCACCTTCTGGAGTTGCTTCTCCGGCTGGGCGCTCGATGCCATCGATACGCAACTATTCAGTCTCGTCATCCCTGCACTGCTCGCGACCTGGGGCATCAGCAAAGGGCAAGCGGGCCTCATCGGCGGAGCCACGCTCGTGGCCGGATCGCTGGGCGGATTGCTCGGTGGCGTTCTGTCGGATCGTATCGGCCGCGTCCGCGCACTTCAGTTGACAGTCGTCTGGTTCTCGCTCTTCACGTTTCTGAGCGCCTTCGCCCAAAACTTCGAACAGCTTCTCGCGCTCAAGGCGCTGCAGGGCCTCGGGTTCGGCGGTGAATGGACCGCGGGCGCGGTGCTGCTTAGCGAAACGATCCGCGCGAAACATCGCGGCAAGGCGATGGGCGTCGTGCAAAGCGCCTGGGGCTTCGGCTGGGGCGGCGCCGTGCTGCTTTATATGATCGTTTTCTCGTGGGTATCGCCGCAATGGGCATGGCGCGTCGTCTTCGCGCTCGGCCTGCTGCCCGCGCTGCTCGTCCTCTATCTGCGCCGCAACGTCGAGGAGCCTCCTCGTCCGCAACCAACGGCGGCGCAGCCTGGGAAAAGGCGCGGCGCTTTCGCGATCGCGGCCGGCATCTTCGACCGGTCCGTCATTCGCACGACGATCGTCGGCGGGCTCATCGGCCTCGGTGCGCACGGCGGCTATCACGCCATCACGACCTGGCTGCCGACCTACCTCAAGACCGAGCGCCATCTATCGGTGCTCGGCACGGGCGGCTATCTCGCCGTCGTCATCGTCGCATTCATCATCGGATGTTTCGTCAGCGCATGGCTGCAGGATCGCATCGGCCGGCGGCTGAACGTGATCCTCTTCGCGCTCTGCTGCGTCGTGACCGTCAATCTCTATGTATTCCTTCCGATCGGCGACACGGCAATGCTCATCCTCAGCTTTCCGCTCGGCCTTTTCTCGGCGGGCATTCCTGCCACGCTCGGCGCGCTCTTCAACGAGCTCTATCCGCAGGGCGTGCGAGGCACGGGCGTCGGCTTCTGCTATAACTTCGGTCGGATCGTGTCGGCAGGCTTTCCCGTGCTGATCGGGCATATGAGCAGCTCGATGCCGCTCGGTGCCGCGCTCGGCATCGATGCGGGCGTGGCCTATGGCCTCGTCGTCGTCGCGGCCCTGCTGCTGCCGGAGACGCGCGGCCGACGAATCGATGCGGCAAGCGCATCGGCCACGCGCGGCGGTGCCTCGTCGTCGGCGGAGCCCGCGCCTGTGGG
>JBCNPL010000369.1:0-3566 GCA_039593375.1 Paraburkholderia sp.
GTTACAGTCCACCCGTATCGGAACAAGTAGGGAAACCGCAGCCGAAATGCTCAGAACCCGAGACTCGCGAGCAGATCGTCGACTTGCTGCTGGTCTTGCACCACGTCGGTCTTGCCCTGCGGATTGATCTGCGGGCCGTTGAGGAGGCCGTCGTCGTCGGTGCTCGTGCTGAACGACGTGCCCGGCTCGGCCGCGAGCGCGGCGGCGTTCTGCGCGAACTGCTCGCGCCGCTCGGGCGCGATGTTCTCGATCAGCACCGAGAGAAGCTGCTGCTCGATCGAATAGACGACGTCCATGATCTTCTTGATGACCTGCCCGGTCAGATCCTGAAAATCCTGCGCCATCATGATTTCGAGCAACTGCGCATTCGTCGCGCTCGTCGCTTCCGACACTCCCCCCAGGAACGTCCGCGTCTCGGAAAGCAGCGCGCGCACCTCCTCGCGTTCGATCGGCGCGTCATACCACTGCTCCCAGCGGCTGTCGAGCGACTGCGCGTCGCTTTGCAGCTGCTCTTGCATCGGCTTGGCGACTTCGATCGCGCCGAGCACGCGTTGAGCGGCCTGCTCGGTCATATTGGCGACATAGTTGAGGCGCTGGCGCGCATCGGTCACCGTTTGCGCCGCGTGCTCGACCTGCTTGTCGAGCCCGAGCTCGAGGATCGAATCGCGCAGCGTGCGCGTCAATTGACCGATGCGCGCGAGAATGCGATCGGTCGTCAGGTCGGCGCTATCGGCGCCGTCGCTGAGGAGGTTCGTCGGCTCGTCCACGTCAGCTCCCGGTCTTGCCCAACTTTTCGAGAATCTTCGTGAGTTTCTCGTCGAGCGTGGCGGCCGTGAAAGGCTTCACCACGTAGCCGCTCGCGCCGGCCTGCGCCGCCGCGATGATGTTTTCCTTCTTCGATTCGGCCGTCACCATCAGCACCGGCAGATGCTGAAGCGAAGCGTCGGCGCGAATCTCCTTCAGCATCGCGAGGCCGTCGAGATTCGGCATGTTCCAGTCCGAAATCACGAAGTCGTAGCCGCCGCCGCGCAGGCGCGACAGTCCGGCCGCGCCGTCCTCGGCCTCGTCGACGTTCGAATAGCCGAGCTCCTTCAAGAGGTTGCGGACGATCCGGCGCATCGTCGGAAAGTCGTCCACCACCAGGATTTTCATGCTCTTGTCCATCTCGTTCCCTTAGTTCCCAATTTCGCCGCACGAAAGCCCCCGCATCCGGCCTCGCACCCGTCTTTCCAGCAAGGGCGCCAGGCCGTCGGCCGAAGCTACACGCGCTGTACCCGATCGCCCATCGCCGCCAGTCGCGCCATCACGCGGCGGCTCATTTCCGACAAAGGCGCAATCTCGTCGGCGGCGCCGAGCGCGATCGCCTCGCGCGGCATGCCGAAGACGATGCAGCTCGCTTCATCTTGCGCGAGAGTGTATGCGCCCGCATTTCGCATGTCTAACATTCCCGCCGCGCCGTCGCGCCCCATGCCCGTCAGGATTACGCCGACCGCGTTCTTGCCCGCGTGTTGCGCGGCCGACCGGAACAGCACGTCGACCGACGGTCGATGCCGGTTGACGGGCGGGTCGTCCGACAAGTGCGCGATATAGTTGGCCCCGCTCCTCGCCAGCAGCAAGTGCGCGTGCCCCGGCGCGATATAGGCATGACCCGGCAGCACGCGCTCGCCATGTTCCGCTTCCTTCACGGTAATCCGGCAGAGCCCGTTCAGGCGCTGCGCGAACGATTTCGTGAAGCCCGGCGGCATGTGCTGCGCGATCATGACGGCCGGCGCGTCGGGCGGCAGCGGCTCGAGCAGCTCGCGAATCGCCTCGGTGCCGCCCGTCGAGGCGCCGACGATGACGAGCTTCTCGGTACTGACGAGCGGATTGTTGAGCATCGGCGCATGCCCGGCCGGCGCCGCGCCGCCCGGGCGAGCCGGCTGGGCCTGGCGCACGCGCGCCCGCGATGCGGCGCGAATCTTGTCCGCGAGCTTTTCCGAGTACTCGAGCATACCGTCGCGAATGCCGACCTTCGGCTTCGTGACGAAATCGACGGCGCCCAGTTCGAGCGCGCGCAGCGTGATCTCGGAGCCGCGCTCGGTCAGCGACGACACCATGACGACGGGCATCGGCCGCAGTCGCATCAGCTTCTCGAGAAAGTCGAGTCCGTCCATGCGCGGCATTTCGACGTCGAGCGTCAGCACGTCGGGGTTGTGCTGCTTGATGAGCTCGCGTGCGACGAGCGGATCCGGCGCCGTGGCGACGACCGTCATATCGGGCTGACCGTTGATGATCTCCGTCATGAGGCTTCTGATCAGCGCCGAATCGTCGACACACAAAACCTTGATTTTCTGCACAGCGCTCAGGCCTCCTCTACAGTCTTAGGGCTGTCGTTCTTGCCGCCGCGCGCGCCCACCGCGCCGAACAGCTCGATGCGCGGCTTGGCCGCCGTTCCCGCGAGCTCGGCGCGCGGCTTCGCGGCGCCCGGCGCGGCGTGAGACGTGAACAGCTCGGCATGTTCTTTCGCACGTGCGCGCGCATGCCGCGCCGCACGCGCTTGCGCCACCTGCCGCGCGAGTTCCTGCTCGCGCTCGGCGACGCTCGGATCCTGTTGCAGCCGCAGCTTCTTGACCATCGCCTGGCCCGTCGCCGGCATGAACGCGACCTTGCGCGGATGCACGCCCTGCAGGTCTTCGGCGACGATGCGGATTTTCTCGAGCGCGAGATAGCGGCGCGCGAACTCGGCGTTGCGATCGCCGATGTTGATCGTCGTCATGCCGGCCAGCACGGCCGCGCCGCCGAACACTTTCGCCTCGAAACGCTCGCGCCGGCCGCCCATCTTGATGAGCTCGTTGATCAACACTTCCATCGCGTAGGCGCCGTAGCGCATCGATTCGGACGCGGCCTGCGTCGGCTCGCCGTCGTCGGGCAGCATGAAGTGATTCATGCCGCCGATGCCGGCCGTGCGATCGTGAATGCAGGCGGCCACGCACGAGCCCAACACCGTCACGAGCACCATGTCGTCGCCCGTCGTATAGAACTCGTTCGGCAGCAGCTTCACGCCGCGGCGATTGAAGTGGTTGTCGAAGTAAAGATTGGTCGCGATCGGCAGGCTGCTCATACCTCGGCCTCCTGCCCGCGCCTCGCGGCGCTGCCGCCCGCCGCGCGTCCGCTCGCCTGCGCGCGGGCGCCCGCCCCCGTATCGCGCATCAGCTCGTATACGGTCTGCCCACGGAGCCGGAAGGCCTGCGTGACATAAGTGAAGTTCTCCGAATGGCCGGCGAAGAGCAGCCCGCCCGGCTTCACGAGCGGCTCGAAGCGAGCGAGCACCTGCGACTGCGTCGGCTTGTCGAAATAGATCATCACGTTGCGGCAGAAGATCGCGTCGAACTGCGTCCGCAATCCATAATCGGCGTCGGTCAAATTCAGTTGCTGAAACCGGATCATCGCACGCAGCTCGGGCCGCACCTTCACGAGCCCCGCATGCTGGCCCGTTCCCTTGAGGAAAAAGCGCTTCAGGCGCTCCGTCGAAAGCGGCTTCACCTGATCGAGCGAATAGACGCCGGCCTCGCCCTTTGCGAGCACTT
>JBCNPL010000037.1:0-15550 GCA_039593375.1 Paraburkholderia sp.
GCGCCACGGGCGACAGCCACGTCGGGGTGATCGTTTCGCAACACATGCAGCGGCTTTTGGCGCCATGTGCCGATCGTTTCGGCCAAACGGTCCGACAGACGCCGGCTGCGGAAAACGCCGCCATTGAGCAACAATGTGTCGGGCATCGACGCAGCAGCACCCGCGTTTTCGGACACACTCAACGCTTCACGGGAAGGGCCGGCAAAGCGCTGCAAGAACGCAGCGATGTGACGCGTGATGGCCGGATCCGCCGCGTACGGCAACCCGAATTCGACGATGGCGCCGCGCGCGCGACGAGGCGGCTCGCTCGGTTCGACGATCGGAAAGAATCCGTCGACGACGACTCGTTCGACTTCGTCTCTGGCAAGCTCGGTCGTCCGCGCTCCTCCGACCAGTCTCGCTCCGGCGGACAGCAGAGTGATGGCGGCCGAATCGCGCGCGTCGTCCGTGAGCAACTGCTCCTTGGCCGCGCGGCATCGTTCGACGAGTTGCGAGAGACTCGCGGCCGACAGGCGTGTGTCGTGCGGGGCGAGGCGAGTTTCGACAAGACGTGCCAGCGCGAGATCCATGTTGTCGCCGCCGAGCATCAGGTGATTGCCCACGCCGATGCGGGTCAGGCGCGGCTCGCCGTTGTCGAACTCCACCTTGATGAGCGTGAGATCGGTCGTGCCGCCGCCGACATCGCAAATCAGCACGAGCCGAGTATCGGAGAGCTCCTCGTTCAGCGTTGCTCGATGGCGAAACAGCCAATCGTAGAACGCGGCCTGCGGCTCTTCGAGCAGACGCAGATCCGGCAGCTTCGCCATACGCGCCGCTTCGAGCGTCAGCGCGCGTGCGCCGTCGTCGAACGAAGCCGGCACCGTCAGCACGACGTCCTGCTCCTCGAGCGGAGCATGGGGAAAGCGGTGATTCCATGCGTCGCGCAGATACGCCAGATAACTGGCGCTCGCCGCAACGGGCGATACCTTACCGACCTCGTCGTCGGCCCCCCACGGCAGAATCGGCGCGAGACGATCGACCGAGCCATGCGAGAGCCAACTTTTTGCGCTTGCGACGAGCCGGCCCGGCACTCGCGCGCCCAATGCACGCGCAAGCTGGCCGACGACCGCTCGCGCGCTGCCCGTCTCGCCGCTTTGCTCGGTGTGGGTCCACGGCAATTGCAGATCGCCCGCATCGAGCTCGCCGGGCGCCGGGTGATAGCGCACGGACGGTAGAAGCGATCGCGCTCCCACTTCGCCGAGACTCACGAGCTGATCGACATCGAAGACACGAATGTTTTCCGATCCCGCCTCGACATAGGCGAGAACCGTGTTGCTCGTGCCGAGGTCGATCCCGACCGTGTATTGCTTCATCGAATTCAGCCGACGGCTCCTCCGCGCACATCGAACTCGACTTTCCACCTTTCGTCGGTGCCGCGCGGAATCGCTTCGAGCTCGAGCGTTCCCGATTCAGTGACTCGTGCGTGGAGCCCGACCGGCACGACTTCGCCAGCGCTGCGGCCTTGCGCCGGCAGCGTCGCCTCGATCGCATCGAGCTCCTGCAACTCGTCCGCCGACCAGTATTCGAGCATCGTGCCGACCTGATCCTGGCGGCGTACCGACGAGCCGAAGAACCGAAAATGAACGGGCTCGCCGACGACGAGTCCGAACTCTTGCGCGGGTAGCTCCGCGTCCGTGCCTTCCTCCATGCCGAACGGTGCGACGCAAAGCGCCTGAATCGGGGGCTCGATGCCAGGAACGGCCGGCATCGCCGATTCCACGCCGATATAGTAGGAACGCGCCGTACCACCGCGAATCCGCACGCCTTTGCCGCGCTTCACATAGCCGTAATAGGCCGCGCCGCGCGCGACGGCAAGATCGAAATCGGCGCCGGAGAGCAGACGTGCGGGTGCCGATCCTTCGGCTGCAAGCCAACCGTTCAGCGCCTCCATGACGCGCTCGACCAACAGCGGCGATTTGAAAACGCCGCCATTGAAGAGAACGGCTGTCGGATGGAGGAAGCTCGCGCCTTCGACGCGCGCCGCGTTCAGGCCTTCGAGCTCGGCGAGCGCGCCGACCTGTCGGCTCAGAAACGCGGCCAGGTGCCTCGTGATGCCTGCATCCTGCGCATAGGGCAGGCCGAGGCGCGTCAAGCCCGCTCTTGGCCGATTGACCGGCCGCGCCGAGACGTCGACTTGCGGGAAAAAGCCTTCGAGGATGGTCTGCGTCAGCTCTTCGCGAGTGAGCTCGGTACGGATCGAGCCGCCGATCAGCTTCGAACCGCGGCTCGGCACGACGAGCGGCACGACGTCCGTCTCGGCCGCACTGAGCAGCGTCTCCTTGGCCGACCTGCAGGCATAGGTCAGTGCCCGCAATTGCCATGCGTCGGCTTGCGTGCCCTGCGCGGCCAGCTTGCGCGCGACGACGTGCGCAAGCGCGAGGTCCATGTTGTCGCCTCCGAGCAGGATATGCTCGCCGACCGCGACGCGATGCAGTTCGAGGTTGCCCTCGCGCTCGATAACCGCGATCAGCGACAAGTCCGTTGTGCCGCCGCCGACATCGACGACCAATATGATGTCGCCCACGCGCACCTCTTTGCGCCACGCCCCTGCGCTCTTTTGAATCCAGCTGTAGAGCGCCGCCTGCGGCTCTTCGAGCAGCGTGGCGCGGTTGTAGCCGGCTGTCTCGGCGGCCTCCGCGGTCAATTCCCTCGCGGCCGGGTCGAACGATGCGGGAATCGTCACGGTCACGGCCTGCTCGGCGAACGGCGCGTCGGGGTGCGCGTAGTCCCATGCTTCGCGCAGATGCGTGAGATAGCGGACAGAGCTCTCAAGCGGAGACGTGCGCGCGACTTCGGGCGGCGCGTCGCTCGGCAAAATGGCGGCGCGGCGGTCCACGCCAGGATGGCAAAGCCAGCTCTTCGCGCTGGAGACGAGCCGAATCGGCGTGCCGGCTCCTCGGCCGCGCGCCATTTCGCCGACGATGAAGTCTCGTGTCGAAGTCCACGGCAGCGCGAGATCGCCCGGCGTCAATTCGCTCTCGTGCGGGAGGTAGAGAAACGACGGCAGCAGATCGAGCGCTTCGAGCGCCCCTGGGCCGACCAACTGCATGACAGGCATGACTTCCTGACTCGTTTTCTCTCCGTCGCTTGCAGCAAGATCGACATAGGAGAGCGCGCAGTGCGTCGTGCCCAGATCGATGCCGATCGAATAGCGCGGCTCGCTCATAGCTCGATCTCCGCCGGCGCGATCACAGTCGCGTCATGACTGCCCGTCAGCTTCGGCAACCGCACCTCCTCGACCCGCCATCCGCGATGGCTGATGCTGCCGCTGAACGGCGGCTTGCCCACCACGTTGCCCGTGAGCCGAATTGCCGTGGCATCGAAATCCTCGGCCAACGTCACGCGACTGCCCTCGGCTTCTTCACGCACCGGCCGAATCGTGAAATGCTCGCGCAGCGCCTTGCGGCAACCTTCGTGCACGAGCCGCGCCGCGGCGCCGATGTCGGCATCCGCGTAACCTCCGATGTCCTCCTCGACGAAATCGATCAAGCGCGCCTCCCGCTGGAACAGCCCCAATAGCTGGAGCGCCGCCTCGGGACCCGCCTCCTTGATGACCGGCGCAACGGGCGTTGGGGCTTGCGGTGCGGCGGCGACAGGCGCCGCGCCCTCCCGCAAGCGCAGCACGCCGGCCGCGAACTCACGGTCGGCGAGGATGGTAAAAAACGTGCCGATCGCGAGTGACAATCGACTGAAGAACGATACGTTCGTTTCGGGCATGAGCAATGGCTCCCTTGAGCTCCGTTGAGCTCGCTTGAACGATGAAATTGACTTACCGTTTGCTCGGCATCGATGGCCTGCGAACGGTACAAAAAGGGTCGGAAAAGCGGTACGTAACGGCGCTCAGCCGACGCACACAGACGACATTTTGCTTCAGGTGAGTCTTTGGAGCCCAATTGCGCTCATTCGCGAGACCAACCAGATGCAGGAACGGCGAGAGATTGGCGCTAGACGCCGGCCTTGGCGGGAATCACGATTAGCGGGGTCAACGGAGAAGCGCCGGTCAAACCGACCCTCGCCTCGCGTCGCTTCGCGCCTCGATGGCGCGCACGACCGCTGCCATGTCTTCGTGGCCATGGCCTAGCGACACGGTCTCAGAATACAGCTGGGAGCAGACGTCCAGCAGCGGCGATGCCAGATTCGCGTTGCGTGCCGCCTCAGCCGCAAGCCGATTGTTCTTCAGCACGTCGACGATCGCTGCCTGGACCTCGAAATTTTCGTTCACGAGCTTGTCGACCTTCACGCGCGATATGCTGCTCGCCATCTGCCCCGCGTCGAGAACAGCCTGGAACTGCCTCATGTCGAGCCCAAAACCTCGCGCAAGGTGCGCGGCCTCGGCAAGCGCCGTCACCATCGGTATCAGGAAGCTATTGACCGCGAGCTTCATCAGCAATGCGGACGGCACGGCTCCGCAAACGACCGTTTCATGGCACATCGGCCCGAGCAGCGGCCGAATCTCCTCGACGGCCGCCGGCTCGCCCGCCATCATCGCCACGAGTTGCCCCGCCTCGGCCGGCTTGCGCGAGCCTGAGACCGGCGCTTCGACATAGAGGCCGCCCGCCGCGCGGACATCGGCCTCGAGCCCGCGCGAATATTCGGCCGATGTCGTGCCCATGTGCACGATCGTATGTCGTGCGACATTCGCGGCAAACGCATCGGTGCCGCGGCCGAGCACGGCGTCGAGCGCGGCATCCGTTGCCATCATCGTGATCGCGATGCGAGCCTGCTCGAAGACCTCGCCGACGCTGGCCGCGACGTGTGCGCCCGCCTCGCGCAACGCATTGCAGCGATCGGACGCACGATTCCAGACGACTAGCTCTGTACCGGCGCGCGCGAGGTTGAGCGCCATTGGCTGGCCCATGACGCCGAGGCCGATAAACCCAATCTTCATGAGCGTCTCCTTGGTCTTCGACTCACCGCGGCTCGTGGTCACGGTAGGTCGGATCTATAGGCCGCCATCTATAGGCCGCCGTTCACGTGCATGGGCGGCTCCACCCCTACCGCGGCCAGGGCCTCGTGGAGCGTTTCGAAGATGCTCGATGCCCCCACGATCGGGGTCAAGCCATGCCGATCCATGTCCGAGCGCAGATAGCGGTTGACTCGCCCGAAAATCACGCTGATGTTGCGCGCGCGCAGATCTTGTATCAAATCGGTCAAGGTACGCGCGGCGGAGTAGTCGAGGTCGGTGATCGCACCTGCATCGATGACCAAGCACCGCAGCCCGCCGGGCGCCGTTTCGATGAGCCCAGCGATTTCGGAGCAAAAGAAGTGATCGTTAGCATAGAACAGATCCGCGCCGAACCGGTAGACGATAAGCCCCGGCGCGGTCAGGACACCGGGCCGCGAGGGCACGGGAAGCCACCGTCCGCCCGGCGCGGCAGGCGCCAGCACCATCGTATGCGGATGATAGCTGTGGCGCACGTGGCGCATCAGCGATAACGCGACAGCGAGCAGAATGCCGTGCTCGACCCCGACCAGTACGACGGCGGCGGCCGTCACCAGAGCCAGCGCGAACTCGCCTGGGCTTTCGCCTCGGATCGCTTTCAGCGCCTGGACGTTGACGAGCCCCAGCGCAATCGTGAAGACAATGCCCGCCAGCACGCAACGCGGCAGATATTGAAGAAACGAGCTGAAAAAAAGCAACACGATCACGACGACAGTCGCGAATGCGAGTTGCCCGATTTGGCTGCGCGTGCCCGCGCGCTCGGCCATCGCCGTTTGCGTCGGACTGCCGTTGACGACGAAAGTCCCGCTCAGCGCGGCTGCCGCATTGGCCGCGGCCAGTCCGAGGATGTCGGCGTTGGCGTCGACTTCCTCGTGATACGCCTGTGCGAACACGCGGGCCGCCGCGGCGCTCTGCGCGATGATCATCACGAAGCACGACGCGGCGATCGGCACGAGATCGAGAAATTGCTGCCATGTCACGATCGGAAAGCGCAGCGGCGGCAATCCACCGGCAACGGGGCCCAGCACCGAAATGCCGCGCGCGGCGAAATCGAAAACCTTGCTGGCCGCGATGCTGCCCGCCACGGCGATGAGCGACATCGGCACGCGCGGCAAAAAGCGCTTGCAGCCGAGGATGGCGACGACGACGAGCACCGTCAGCGCAACGGTCGGCTCATCGACCTGCGCAAGATGGCCCACGACGTAGAGCAGTTGCGCCAAACTTCGCGATGACGGGATCGGCACCGTCATGCCGAACATATCGCCGAACATGGCGATCGAGACTTGCACGCCTACGCCCGCGAGAAAGCCAATGAGTACCGTGCGAGAAAGGAAATCGGCCAGAAAGCCGAGCTTGAAAATGCGGGCGAGCAGCAACATCGCCGCGGTCAGGAGCGCGACCACGCTCGCCAGCGTGATGTATTCGGCGCTGCCCATCGTCGCCATCGACGAAACACGACTTGCGAAGATCGTCGCGGTCGCCGAATCGGCCGCCACCACGAGATGACGCGACGCGCCGAAGAAGGCGAATGCAACGAGCGGCAGAAAGACCGTGTAGAGCCCGGTCACGGCCGGCATGCCGGCAATACGGGCGTAACCGAGGACCTGCGGAATATCCATCGACGCCAGCGATATTCCGGCAAGCGCATCGCGCATGGCCGCGGCGCGGCTGATCGGGAAAATGCCTTTTAGAAGACCAAACCTTATGAATGAATTGCCGTTCGATTGGGGCATGCGCGAACCGTGACTGGACGAAACGATCCGCGCATCGTGCCCCGAATCGGCACGCGATGGCAAGACCCGGCGTGCCGTGCGCTAACGGCTCAGCGCGCGCCGGGCCGCCCCAAGCGCAGCGAGCGCCCCGAACGGCGCACCCTCCCGGAGCTCCCAGAGGAAGTCCCGTTGGGGAGCGTGGGGGTCATTTCCTCCAACGGAGGCGCCCGATGTCGGTTTGCTGCAGAAACACCGCAATCACGATAATCAATCCCTTCAGAACGAGCTGCGTGTTGCTGTCGATGTCGTTCAGCAACAGGATGTTGCCGAGAAAACCGAAGATCAGCACGCCGACCACCGTTCCGGAAATACGCCCCACGCCGCCCATGAGGCTTGTCCCGCCGATCACCACCGCGGCGATCGCATCGAGCTCCCAGCCCATGCCTGCGTCGGCCTTCCCCTGTCTGTACTGCGCGGCGTAGAGCACGCCGACGAGCGCCGACAGCATGCCGGAGATCGCATAGGCGATCATCTTCTGACGGTTGACGTCGAGGCCCGAGACAGTCGCGCACGTTTCGTTTCCGCCGATCGCGTACAGGTACTTGCCGAACACAGTCCGGTTCATGATGAAGCCGAAGATCAGCGCTATGACGAGGAAGAAAAGCGCCGGCACCGGCACCAGATTGAACAAGAGCGCGCGCAGGCTCTCGATATCCGAGGACGCGTTGGTCCCGCTATAGATCGAATAGACGGCCGTATCCTGCCCGGCGATGAGCCGTGCGGCGCCGAGCACGCCCACCATCGCGGCGAGCGTCACGATGAACGGCTGCATGCGGCCTCGCGTGATGACCCAGCCGTTGATGCCGCCGACGGTGAAGCCCGCGAGCGGCACGATCCATAGCACGGCAAGGAGCGGCATCCGGTGCGCGGCATGCGACGCGATGTAGAGACAGACGAGCGCCGCACAGACGAGCGCGATGCCGGCGGAGGCTGCACGGAGGGCCGGAGTGCGTTTGCCTTGGACGGGCGCGCGAGCGAGCCACCCCTGCGACACCATGACCACCATCGACAGCACGGCGACCGCATCGAGCACGAGCGAAGCACCGGTGGCGCGGCTCCACCCTTCCGTGGTCAGCAGCATCGCCGTCAGCACGCTGCCGAGGCCCATGATCGCCCCGACGGAAAGGTCGATGCCGGCGGTAATGATCACGAGCGTCATGCCGATCGACATCACGCCGACGTTCGCCACCTGCCGGAATACATCGGAGATGTTGGCGCTCGACAGAAAGATATTGCTACCGTCGCTCCCATGCGGCGACGTGAGCGCGCCGACGATGAGCAGTACTATAAGCCCGAGGTAGTACTTGAGATGCGTCATCAGAAGGCTCAGATGACGCGTGCGCGTCGGGGCGACTTGTTCGACGGCATGGTCCTGCGCTTGCAGCATGATGATTCTCCGTTTCGAGGCTGCGCTGGGTTCTACGGGTTCACGCGGGCCGAGCCGGCTCGGCCGAGGGGGACGCGAGGCTGATGAGGACATCCCCCGAGAACTCGCCGCGCCGCAAGATCCCCTTCGCCCGGCCCTCGCACAGCACGAGGATGCGGTCGCAAAGCAGCATCAGTTCGTCGATCTCCGAGCTCGCCACGATCACGGTGACGCCCGTGCTCGCCGCTTCCAGTATCTGACGGTAAATCTCGGCCTTCGCCGCCACGTCGACGCCACGTGTGGGCTCGTCGAGGAGCAGTATCCGCGGCCGCGTCATCAACCACTTGCCGATGATGAGCTTCTGCTGGTTTCCACCCGACAGTGTCCTCGCGGGCTGGACGAGGCTTCGATGCTTGACGCGCGAAGCGCGGGCCTGCTCGCCCGCCCATGTGCGCAGCCGGCCACGCCGGTAGAACGGAAAGCCGGGCACGCGAGGCAGTGAGGGCAACAACAAATTCGCTTCGAGCGAGTGATCGAGCATGAGCCCGTCTTTCTTTCGATCTTCGGTCACAAACGCGAGCCCCGCCGCGGCCGCTTCCTTCGGCGATCGAAACGGTCGACGATGTCCGGCCACCGTAATGTTTCCGTCCAACGCGTAGGACGACGTGCCGAAGATCGCCTCGAGCAGCTCGGTCTTGCCCGCACCGAGCAAGCCCGACAGCCCGAACACCTCTCCCTCGAAAACCGAGAACGAGACGTCGCGCACCATCGTCCTCGCCGGCGCGCGCAACGTGAGATCGCCGACATCGACGACGGTGTTCCGCGAGCGCGGCGCATCGTTCACCTCGCGCTCGGGCGGCGCGAAGTCCTTGCCGATCATCATCGAAACGAGCGCCGTCGACGATTCGATCTGCGCGGTCCTCAGTGTCGAGATGCGGCGCCCGTCGCGCAGCACGGTCACGCGGTCCGCCACTTCGAAGATCTCGCTGAGCCGGTGGCTGATGAGCACGATACCCATGCCGCGCTCACGAAGACGACGGACCAGCGCGAGCAGCGCACTTGTTTCCGTATCGGAGAGTGCCGACGTCGGCTCGTCCATGATGAGGACCCTCGCGTCGGCAACGAGCGATTTCGCGATTTCGACGAGCTGCTTCTCGCCGACGCGCAAGGTACCGACGAGCGCATCCGGATGCGCATGGAATCCGAGCTGATCGAGCGCGCCACGCGCCGACGCACGCATCGCGGCCCGATCGGGAAATCCGAAGCGCGTGCGGATCTCTTTGCCGAGAAAGATGTTGTCGACGACGGAGAGCGTATCGACGAGGTTCAGCTCCTGGTGAATCAGCGCGATCCCGGCATCGATCGCATCCTTCGCGCCCGCGAGTCGCGCCGGCACGCCGCGCACGCGAATCGTCCCGCGATCGGGCGTATAGATACCGCCGAGCATCTTCATGAGGCTCGACTTGCCCGCGCCGTTCTCGCCGACGAGCGCATGGACCTCGCCCGCGGACACGCCGAAATCGACGTCCGAGAGTACGGTACTGCCGTTGAATGAGATCGAAAGGCCGGTTGCTTCGATCAGCGCCGTCGTCTCGACTGCTTGCATTCAGGCTCCTCGTGCGATCGATGAGGCGCGAGCGTGCGCATGCCGCGCCTCGGGGAACGGTCAGTGGCTGGCGATGTAGGTCTTTGCGTTATCAGGGAAGATCCCCTGCGTGGCCAGCGTCACTTCCTTCGGAATCTTTTGGCCGCTCAGCAGCTTCAACGCCTGACGAATACCTTCGGCCCCCGGTGTCGGATACATGAACGTGCCCGCGAGCAGACCCTGCTCGACCCACGTGGCACCCTCTTGCGGCAAGCCGTCGATGCCGACGAACTTGATGCTTTTTTCGCGGCCTGCGTCCTTCGCCGCGAGGTAAGCGCCGTAAGCCATCGGATCGTTATGACCGTACACGACGTCGATCTTCGGATTCATACGGAGCACGGTTTTCATATACTCGTAGGCCTTGTCCTGCTTCCAGTCGCAATCGACGCGCTCGCCCACGAGCTTGATGCCCGGCTCCTTGCCGATCACCGAGAACGCCCCGTCGTGCCGATCATGTGCCGGCTGCGCGCCGAAGCCGCCCCAGATCTCGACGAGATTGCCTTTGGCCGCTCCCGTACCGCCCATCAGTTTGACGATGAATTCTCCGGCCTTTTGACCGATCTGCACGTTGTCGCCGCCGATAAACTGCGTATAGGCGTCGCCGTTGACCTTGCGATCGAGGACGAACACAGGAATGCCAGCCTTGTAAGCCTTCTCGACGACGCCCGTGAGCCCCGCCGATTCTTTCGGCGAAATGAAGATCGCGTCCATCTTCTGCGCGATGAAGTTCTCCATGTCCGCATTCTGCTTGTCGGTACGATCTCCCGCGTCGGCGATGATGAGATCGACTCCCGGATGCTTGGCGGCCTCCGCCTTCATGTCCTTGTTGAATTGGACACGCCACGGTTCGACCGTCGTGACTTGCGAAAAGCCGAAGCGGTACTTCTTCCCGGCGGTCTGAGCGAATACCGGTTGGCTGATGAGCGCTCCAAGGGCGCCCGCCGCGCCGGCGAGCGGTGCCGCGGCGAGACCCGCCAAGACGATGCGTCGTTGCCTGTTCATTTGCCTGTCTCCTTTCCTTTTGTAATTCCGAGCCGGACGGCTCGAATTTGTGGATCTGCATGCAAAAAAATGGAACGTTACAGCGCCGGACCTTTCGATACTCCTCTTATGCGCGCCCGGCCGGCACTGCGGAAGCCGGCGCTGATTCGGATGTGGATGCGGTGTCGGCGCTCGCCGGCTCGCGTGCGACGCCCGTGCTTTCGCGCAGGCGAAGGTCCGCGCGCATGCGCAGATGCACGATTTCCGATGTTTCGCCCTCCAACTGCTTGTGCAGCAGATTCCAGATCGCTCGACCGATCGCCTCCACCGGTTGATGGATCGAGCTGATGCCGGGGCGCAGCACCGACATCCAGGGCGCATCGTCGAACGAGAGCAGCGAGACGTCGTCGGGCAGGCGCAGCTCGGCATCGCGGATCGCCCGCAAGGCGCCGAGCGTCGCGACGTTCGCGCCGGTGAAGAGGGCTGTCGGCCGCTCGCGTTCTGATAAAAGACTCAGCGTCGCGGCATAGCTCTCCGCGTCGGTCATGCCGCAGACGACCACGCGCGCGAACTGTTCGAGGCCGGCCCGCCGCATTGCATCGAGATATCCGTCCACGCGCTCGCGGCTGTTGACGAGATCGAGCGCGTTGACGACGAAAGCGATGCGCCTGTGACCGAGCGCAACGAGGTGCCGAGTGCCGTCGATCGCTGCACGGCGGCTGTCCGTCGTGACCGTATTGGCGGGAAACGTGTTGTCCACGCGGTCCGCCATCACGAGCGGCACGTCGCATTCACGGAGCTCGTCGACGGCGTGCTGGTACCCGTGGCACGGTATCAGGATCATGCCGGCGACCTGGCGCGACAATACGAAGCGAATCCGCTCCGCTTCGCGCTCCGGATCTTCCTGCGCATGCGCGAGAACGAGCCGATAGCCGGCTTTCTCCGCGTGGCCTTCGAGCGCACAGACCAGTTCGATGAAAAACGAGTTCGTCAGGTCGGGGACGACAAGGCCGATCGACGTCGGCCGGTTGCTGCGCAACTCAGCCGCGAGGCTATTGCGCCGGTAGCCGAGCCGCCGCGCGGCTTCCCATACGAGCCTGCGACGCGCCTCGCTGACGTTGGCGGCGCCGGCAAGAACCTTCGAAGCCGTGCCGAGCGAAACGCCCGCGGCATTCGCCACGTCCTTCAACGTGCTGGTCGTCTTTTTGCGTTCGTCCACGACGCGCTTCGTCTTTTGTGAATTGTCGGAAATGAAACGTTTCACAGCTTATGTATCCGGATTCTATGCTTCAAGTAAGGATTTATACGGAGACGCGGGCATGGGCCGCCGATGCGGGCCTCGCGGACTTTGACCCGGAGCGAGCGCGGGACAACTCGATAAGGCGCCGACCGGCGGTATCGGTTGTTACCGCCCGTCGTCGACCTGGCTACCGATCGCTTACTCGAAAGTCATTGGAGAGATAAAGGACGGAATTGCGATGCGTCGACCGGGGCGGTTGCACAATTGCAGGATCACGCGCCCGCCTGTGAGCGACGATGCCATTCGTCGAAACCAATGCGACCGAGACGCGCCTCGCCCAAAGGCACGAGCGATAGCTCTTCGACTCGGCCACCGAAATAGAGGGCCTCGGGATCACATACGACCTCGCGCGGGTCGCCCACCGCCTTCAGATAGCGAGCGACGATCTCGTTGAACGGCGCTCTTTCCGGGCCTGCGATCTCCACGATCCCGTTGCGTGGCGCCGCGAGCGCCACGTCGGCCACGGCGGCGGCAACATCGTCCGAGGCAATGGGCTGGAACAGCCCCGGCGAAATCCTGACTTTGTTTCCTTCCATACTCGAAGCAGCGATGCCACCGAGAAATTCCATGAACTGCGTCGAGCGAATGATCGTGTAGGGAATGCCGGACGCCTCGATCAGTTTCTCCTGTGCAACCTTGGCACGAAAATATCCGTTTTCAGGCGTCCGATCGGTTCCGACGATGGATAGCGCGACATGGTGCCGGATGCCTGCGGCAGCCTCCGCTGCGAACAGGTTGCGGCCCGAGGTCTCGAAGAACTCCAGTACCGCGTTGTCTTCGAATGAGGGCGAATTAGCGAGGTCGATCACCACTTGCGTACCGGCCATGGCCTGCGCGAGGCCCTCGCCGGTGATGCTGTTGACACCATTCTGAGGCGAGGCCGCAATGACCTCCTGACCTTTCTGACGCAAAATGGCGACAGTCTTCGAGCCGATCAACCCGGTGCCGCCGATGACGACGATCTTCATGTTTCGCTCTCCATACGGTATTGGCGGCACTGCGCCGCACGAAATCATCGTATGCGGTCGTGGGCCACTGCGGTAGGCACGGAAAGTGGTTCACGATGTTGCTCAGTTGGCACCAATCGGAAAGAGCGAACCATCGCGCGCAGCGCCCACGGCGCACGAGCCGATTGGTGGGCGACATCATTGCCTGCCACGTGGACGAACGCCCATCAATCCGCGACGGCTACGATATTGACTGTCCCCTGTCTGGCCATCTTTGCGTAGGGGCACAAACGCTCCGCATTTCGAACGAATTGTTCGGCTACGTCTCGCTCGACGCCTGGTATCCGCACGCGGACATCGATGACCAATGCGTAACCGCCATCCATAGGATCGCGGCCGAACGAAACTTGCACCGCAACAGCCATATCGTCGATCTCGATCCCGGCGCGTTTCCCGAGCAGGTTCAGTGCGCCGTGAAAGCAAGCGGCAAAGCCCGCGGCGAACAATTGCTCAGGGTTGGTCCCGGTGCCGGGGCCGCCGAACTCCGCGGGGAGACGCAGTTCCGCGACGAGATTTCCGTCGTCCGAGCGTGCCACGCCGGACGCTCGACCATGTCCCGTCTCGCCACCAGAAACAGTGACTGTCGTCGTATAGAGCGGAAGAAATTCCTTGCCCCGGTACCTGTCGAGAAGAGAAAGTGATGGAGCGTGCAGTTTTTTGTCGTCGTCCATGATGTGCACCTCGATTCCTCGTGAGATTACGGGGCACCGTGGTCCCATCGTAAGCGAGCGCGGACTGAAGCGGTAGAACCGGTCCGGGACACACGGTGTTCCCCGTTTGACAACAATCCGAATAAGCAGACGAAACCAAAGCAACCGAGCGGCCCCGTCCGAAATCGCCTTGTCCAAATAAGAGCGCGAACTCGACGCGGATTGCCAGACGCGAAGAAGTCCCCGAAAATCCATTTAGCTCTCGGTCCGGTAACCGCCACCCGCCTGTCCCCTCGAAGAGGCGAATGGAGCTTCCTGGCGCGACGGCCTTCCGGAACCTCACTCGCTTCTTTTCCAGTCCCGCCGGGCCGACCTCGATAACCGCCACGCCCCACGTGCACGACGACCGTTATCGTCCGTACAGCAACGCGTTCGGTACGCCGAGCGCCTCGGCATGCATGCGTCGATAGTAGGAGTCATCAATGGATCAATTGGATACTTCGCTGCACGGCTTCCGCGTTGGCTTGTCAAATCGCTCTGATGACCTGTCCACTTGCTTCGCGACGAGCTACTCCGGAATCATCGCGTTCATGGCGGTCGCGACCGAGGGAAGCTTCGCCAAGGCGGGGGAACGATTGGGGATCGGACGCTCGGCTGTCTGTCGAAATGTCCAAAAACTCGAAGCTCAGCTGAGCACGCGCCTCTTTCTCCGAACGACGAGGTCGACACACCTTACGCTCGAGGGTGAAAGATTCTTCGAGAACTGCAACCAGGGAGTCACGCATATCGTCGAGGCAATGAACGACATGCTGGAGCTTCGCGAGGGCCCGCCGCGCGGCCTCGTGCGCATCAGCTCGACGGTAGGCTTCGGCCGGAAGGTGGTGGCTCCGCTTTTGGAACAGTTCATGAAAGCCTATCCCGACATTGCCGTCGACCTGTTGCTCGACGACCGGCCGTTGGATTTGGTCTCGGAGCAAATCGACGTCGCCTTTCGCGATGGGCGCATCGACGACTCGAGCATCATCGCCAAACAACTGATCCCCATGCAAATGGTGCTTTGCGCCGCGCCAGCCTACGTCGAAGCATTTGGTCTGCCCCAGACGCTGGAAGAGCTAGCTCAGCACGAGTGCATCAATTTGCGCCTTTCCAGTGGCCGCACGCTCGAATGGGAGTTCAAGGTCGACGGCCGCGCGCGGAAATTTCTGCCGACGGCGCGCCTCACGTTCAACGACGCTGACCTGGTCTTGCGCGCGGTGCTGCGCGGCTCGGGCATTGCGCAAATGGCCGGCTACCAGGTCTGCGATCACATCGCGCGCAATGAGCTCGTCATGGCCTTGGGCCGGTATGTGCCGGACGATCGGGGCCACTACCTCTGTTACCAGAGCCGAGAGCATTTGCCGTCACGCATTCGCGTACTTGTCGATTTCATGACGGACGAAGTTCGAGCGCTCAACCTACTGTGCCTGCCCGATTTCTTTGCGGACTGCGCGGACAGCAACGTTCACGCGTAAGCCGCCGAAAACACACGCAGCCCCCCTCTGTCGACGTCGTCGCGCCGCGCGCCATCGCCGGCAGACGCCCTTTTTATTGCATTCACGAACTCGTCACCGTGACGCCTATTGGTGCCTGCGCGGAAACGGTGAGTGTTCGAACGAGTGTCTAGTCCGATACGGACTCGGCTTCTACCATTCGAGCATGGCAACACGGTCGATCCCGACTGAATTGAAGAATCGCCGCGGCCGGTGGCGATCCGCCTTCTTGCTTTGATCGGTTGCCCTGAGGCCCCCCCTCGAAGGACTTGCTTTGCCTTCGCTGCAGGTTATCCGCGTCGGTATCTGACCTCTTTTA
>JBCNPL010000370.1:0-3562 GCA_039593375.1 Paraburkholderia sp.
TGATGCCTCCCGTCCCCAAGGGGACTTCATTTGCGTTCCTCACGAATTCGATATCGCGTAATGGAACGAGTGGATGGAAGCCCTATTGAATCATTTGCCGGCGCGCCTTGCAGCGCGGCCGGACGACAGCCCGAGCATGCCGTGGAACGGAGATGAACGCGGCGAAGCCCTGAGCCCGCAATCGGACGCTCGAGCAATAAGCCTTACGAATCCTTTCTTTCAGGCAAAATCCCTAAAGAAACGTACCGCAGCGCCGATAATTCCGCTGTTGAGAAGCATCGCGTCGCGCGCTCGACTTCCCCGCGGCCCGACCCGGACTCAGTCGTCTACGAGAAACAATGCAAGAGAAAAAATCCAGCGCCCCGCGCCGCCGAACGCTGCGCATGGCGATCGACCTGCTGTTGCGCCGCGGCGGCGCGGCGCGGGCAGACGCCGCTCGCGGCGGCGAGACAGATCCGGGTAACGCGTTTCCGGCCGGACTCGAGCAAATCGTCGGCACGGTCGACTTTCTCGCCCACATCGACTCCAGCTTGCGCTTCACCTATGTCTCCGAAGCAAGCCTTCGCTTCGTCGGCTACCGGCGCGAGTACCTGCGCACCGTGACACTGCACGAGCTCGTCGCGGCGGGCGACGTGGCGGCGCTGGACGCACTCATCGCGCGCGCGTCCGAGACACGCCAGGTCGAGCGGGCGACGCTGCATTTGATGAAGTCGCTCACCTATCCGATTCCGGTCGAGCTGCGCGTCGTGCCGAGCAAGCATGAAGGCACGCCCGGCTTCGCCGTGTGCGCGTTCGACGTGACGAGCTGGCGGACCACCGAGGAGCGCCTCACGTACGAACTCCACAATGACCGCATGACGGGCCTCGCGAACGGCATCGCCCTCGCCGAGCGGATCAGGCAGGCGCAGGACGAGGCCGATACGAAGCGCACCGCCGCGGCGCTCGTGTTCGTCGATCTGGACGACTATCAGCGCGTCAATCGCGCGCTCGGCTACGATGCCGGCGACGCGCTGCTGCGCGACACGGCGCAGCGGCTGGCCGGCCTCGTCTTGCCGACCGAGACGCTCGCGCGCCTGACGAGCGACAAGTTCGCGGTGCTTCTGCGCGCGCCCACGCGCGACGAAGCGGCCGCCGCAGCCGAGGCGCTCGGACGCCGCTTCATGACGGCCGTGCAGCAGCCCTACACGTTCGACGGCCAGCCCGTGCATCTCTCGGCGAGCGTCGGCATCGCGCTTTATCCGGAACCGGGCGTCGATGACGCGCGACCGGGCCATCACGCGCGGTTTCTGCGCCGCGCCGACCATGCGCTCGTTCAGGCGAAAGCCTCCGGCAGCAATACGCTCGCGTTCCATACGCCGAGCGCCGATCCGGCCGATGCCGAACGCCTGAAACTCGAGGCCGACCTCTACGATGGCGTGCGCAACGGCGAGTTTTCGCTGCATTTCCAGCCGATCACGAGCAGCGCGAGCGGCGGCGTCGTCGGCGTGGAGGCGCTCATCCGTTGGCATCATCCGGTGCATGGGCTCGTGCCGCCCTCGACGTTCGTCCCCCTCGCCGAATCGATCGGCCTCATCAACTATCTCGGCAACTGGGTGCTCAAGGTCGCCTGCATGCAGCTCGTGCAATGGGACGCTCAAGACATTCCGCTGCAATACGTCGCCGTCAACGTTTCGCCGCAGCAGTTCCGCGATCCGCGCTTCACCCAGAACGTGCGCGACGCGCTCGCGCTCACCGGCCTCGACGCGCGCCGGCTCGTGCTCGAAATCACCGAGAGCCTGCTGATGCAGGACCCCGCCCACGCGAAGGTGCTGCTCGAGGAATTGACGACCGCCGGCATCCGGTTCGCCGTCGACGACTTCGGCACGGGCTACTCGAGTCTTGCGTACTTGCAACGTTTTCCGCTCGCCAAATTGAAGATCGACCGCACCTTCGTCGAGAACCTGCTAACCTCTCGCAACGACCAGGCGATCGTGTCGGCCTTGGTCGGGCTCGCCCAAACGCTCGAGCTCGAGCTCGTGGCCGAAGGCGTGGAAACGGAAGCGCAGCGGCAACTGCTGACCGAGATGGGCTGCAATCATATCCAGGGATGGCTCATCTGCAAGGCGCTGCCCTCCGAGGAGCTCGCCCAACGCTTCGCATCCCGCACATTGCGGCTGCACGAAGCCGACGCAATGATATAAAGCACCGGGCGGCAACGCGGGAACGGCCCGCGGGCGCCGCCCCATACAACACCGCAACACTGATTTGCATATGGTTTTGACGAGATCGACGACATGCTAAAGGCCGCGCTGCTCGACAAGTTGTGGGCGCGCATGAGCGAGCGCGGCGACTTTCCGATGCTTTCCCAGTCGCTACGCACGACAATGGCGGCGATGAAGAACGACGACTTGGACCTGACGGCGCTCGTGCAGGTCGTTCTCTCGGACTTCGCGCTGACGCAGAAAGTGCTGCGGCTCGCCAACTCGGCGATGTACATGGCGTTCGGCGGCAACATCACGACCGTGACGAGAGCGTTGATGGTGCTCGGCATGGACGCTGTCGGCCATCTGGTCGTCGGCCTCAAGATCGTCGATCACTTCCATCACAGCGCGCCGCACCGCATCGACGCCAAGCTCGAGCTGAACCGCACGATGCTCTCGGGTTCCGTGGCGCGCAAACTGACCGAGCGCATCGACTTGCGCGCGGGCGAAGAAGCCGTCGTCTGCACGCTGATGCGGCAAGTGGGCAAGCTGCTCGTCGTTTGCTATCTCGAAGCCGAATGGGACGCGATTCGCCGCGAAGCCGAAAGCGGCAAACTCGACGAAAGCGCGGCCTGCTCCGCCGTGCTCGGCGTGAGCTTCGAGGAGATCGGCCTCGAGGCCGCCACGCGCTGGCGTCTGCCCGAGATCGTTTGCTCGGGCATGGGCACCTACGAACCCGGGGCCAACGAGCCGCAGCAGACGCAATGGCTGCGCGCCATCACGAACTTCTCGACCGACGTGGCCGACGTGCTCACCGCGCCCGGCATGGCCGCCCATGCGGTCGAGGCGCGGCTCGCCGAGCTCGCGCAGCGCTACTGCCACGCGCTTTCGAGCGAACCCGAAGCGCTCGTCGCCATGAGCATCGGGCTTGCGCGCGAAGAAGCCGGCGAGGGCGTCATGCGCGAGATCGTCGAGCTGCGGGCGAGCGCCGAGGCCATCGCGCGCGCCTCGGTCGACGCCGAGGCGCGCATCGCGGCCGGGATCGAGGATTTGCGCGCCCTGCCATCGGAGAACGCGCTCGCCCCCGTGCTCTCGCTCGCCTCGGAGACCGTGCTCGCGAGCCTCGGTTTCGCGCGCACGATCGTCTTCGTGCGCCAGGCCGCGGGCCTTTTCAAGGCACGGCTCGGCTTCGGGCGCAACGTCGAACATGTCCTGCCGACGCTGCAGTTCGACGAAGCGTTCGAACCCGACGTCTTCCATCTCGCCATCGCGAACTCGGTCGGGATCTTCATCGAAAACGCGCAAGAGTCGAAAATCGTCGCGCGGCTGCCGGGCTGGTACCGCGACGCGTTCGCCGACGCGCGCGCGTTCGTGCTGCTGCC
>JBCNPL010000371.1:0-3561 GCA_039593375.1 Paraburkholderia sp.
CACCGAGGCCCAGGCGAGCGCCGCGGCACGGCCCTTGCGTCGCACGTGCGTGCGGGACGTCAAGCTGCCCCATTATCGTTGCAGTTCCCGGATATTTCAACGAAGCGGGACACGACGGCAGCAGGCGACGGCGCACACAAAATCGCCATTTTTTCTGCGTTTGATCAGCACGCGAACGGACGAGAGGCCTATTATTGACATAGATGACGAGCGGGAGCCGGCCGCGCAGCGCGGTACCCGCGCGCCACTGCATGCGAGCTGAATCGTCGGTGAACGCGAGCATTATCGTGAAGACGGCCGGTTCGTATGCTATAAAAGATCGACGTGCGGCGCGCGAGAGCCGGGAGTGGTCGCATGAGGACGCTGTGTTTCTTGCAATTCTTTTTCAGGCGAATGTTTATGTCCTTCCCGAAAAAGCGCAGGCGCGCTAGCGCGCAAAGCGAGGAGTCGTTTCTGGCCGTCTTGCGTCAATTCAAGCCGTTCGCTCAGCTGGACACGAAGATCGCGCGCGCTCGCGCGCAAGACGAACCTGTACTCTACGCGCACGTGCTGCCTGGCCTCGATGTCCTGCTTTGCAGCGTACGCGGCGCGCAACCGCCTTATCCGGCGGTCGAAGAGCTGCGCCGGCGCTGCATGGAATCGATTGCCAACGCGCTCGAACAACCGCTCGACGGGCTCGAGAACGGCGGTTACTGGTACGAGGCGAACGGATTCGGATTCCTCGTCTTCGCCAGCCGCGCACGCACGAGGATTCTTCCCGAGTTCGGAGCCGGCGCGGCCGCACGCGGCGCCCGGCGCCAGAATGCCGGCGACGCCACGCCGCGCTCGCTGCGCTGAGTTCGTACCCTACAGGGAGCCGCTCATGAGCAACCACGTCTACAAGCAGATCGAGCTGACCGGTTCGTCGACGAACTCGAGCGATGAAGCGATTCGCACCGCCCTCGAACGCGCGTCGAAGACGCTTCGTAACCTCGACTGGTTCGAGGTCACGGAAACGCGCGGACGAATCGAGAACGGGAGCGTCGCGCAGTGGCAGGTCACCCTGAAGGTGGGCATGCGCCTCGAGTGAAGGTGGCATGCGCCTCGAGGAGTGACCTCGCCGGCGCTGACGAAACAAGCGGCGGCGGAACGGACGTGGAGCCCCCGATACTTACCGAGGAGTCCCGGTTCGCGCACTCATTCCGCCCGCGCTAGCCGCGGGCGCCCGATCATTTCGGCAGACCGCCGTCGACACCCTCGACGTACCAGTTGATCCGCTGCAGTTCAGGATCGGTCAGCGTCTTGCCCGCGGGCACCTTCACCGCGCCCGATTGATCCTTGATCGGTCCCGTGAAGACGTCCCATTTGCCGCTCGCCAACTCGGTGCGCATCGCGTCGACCTTCTTTTGGCCCTCGGCCGGAATCGCCGCGGAATTCAGGTCCTCGAGATCGACGGCCTTCCGCGGGATGCCCCACCAGACCGGGTCGTTCTTCCACTTGCCGTCGAGCACCTCTTGCACGGCCGCCGTGTAGTAGACGCCCCAGTGGCCGACGACGGACCCAAGATGCGCATCGGGGCCGAACTTCCTCATGTCGGAATCCCAGCCGAACGCATGCACCTTTTTGGCTTCGGCCGTCGCGAGCGTCGCGCTCGAATCGGTGTTTTGCAGCAGCACGTCGGCGCCCTGACCGATCAGCGTCTCGGCCGCCTGCTTCTCCTTGCCCGGATCGAACCAGCTGTTGATCCAGATCACCTTCGTATGGACTTTCGGATTCACCGAACGCGCACCGAGCGTGTAAGCGTCAATGTTGCGAACGACCTCGGGAATCGGCACGGAGGCGACGAAGCCTAGCGTATTCGTCTTCGTCACGTAGCCGGCGACAACGCCCGCGAGATAGGCGCCCTGGTACATGCGCACGTCGTAGGTGCCGAAGTTCGGCGCCTTCTTGAAGCCCGTCGCATGAAGGAACACCGTATCGGGGAAGTCTTTCGCGACCTTGAGTTCGAAGTCTTGATAGCCGAAGCTCGTGCCGACGATGATCTTGTTGCCCTTGCTCGCGAGATCGCGGAAGACGCGTTCGGAATCGGCCGATTCCGGTATGTTCTCGACGCGCGTCACCTTGATCTTGTTGCCGAACTTGGCCTCCGTTTCCTTGGAGCCCTGATCGTGCGCGTAGGTCCAGCCCGCATCACCAGGGTTGCCGATATAGACGAATGCCACGCCGGGGACATCGGCCGCACGGGCAATCTGCCCCGCGGCACCAATGATCGCGGCCAGCGCGAATACGGCGCCTCGGGCCAAGGTGGTCGACATTTTTCTTTTCATTGCGCTTCTCCAGTGGAGTGGGTTTTACGGTAAAAATCGGCAATCGCGGCATCGTGTCGTGTCATCGGCCCAGCGCGGCGGGCAACCGTGGCCTTGCATCTCGCGTCTTCCGCTCAGCCCGCGGCAAAGAACGGCTTGCCGAGCGATGCGGGCGCATTCAGCTTGATGGTGCTGGGATTGCGCGAAATCGCGGCGAGCACGACGATCGTGGCGAGGTACGGCAGCATCGCGAGGAACTGCGTGGGCACCGGCATGCCGATGGCTTGCGCATAGAATTGCAGGCCTGTCACGGCGCCGAAGAGCAAGGCGCCGACCAACAGCCGCCCCGGCCGCCAGGTCGCGAAAACAACGAGCGCGAGAGCGATCCAGCCTCGCCCCGACGTAAGCTGCTCCTGCCAGAGTTGCAAATAGACGACCGAGTAATAGCCCCCCGCGAGACCGGCCATGCCGCCGCCGAAAAGCGTCGCGCCGTAGCGTACGCCGACGACCGAAAAGCCGACCGAGTGCGCGACCTCCGGCGATTCGCCGACCGATCGCAGAACGAGCCCCGCGCGCGTGCGATACAGAAACCAGCCGACGACGGCGAACATCGTGAAAGCGAGATAGCCGAGCGGTGTAAGCGTGAACAACGCCGGACCGATGACGGGGATCCGCGAGAGACCGGGAATCGGCAACGTGCCGATCGTGATGCCGACCGAGGCGGAAGTGAACGGCTTGCCGACATAGGCCGAGAGGCCGACGCCGAATATAGTCAGCGAGAGGCCGGTGGCCACTTGGTTCGCGAGCAACGTCAGCGTGAGAAATCCGAAGAGCAGCGCCATCGCGACGCCGGCCATGACGGCCGCGGCGATGCCGAGCCAGGGACTGCCTGTCGCGACCGTGACGGCGTAGCCGCTCACGGCGCCCATCAGCATCATCCCTTCCACGCCGAGATTGAGCACGCCCGATTTTTCGGTGACGAGTTCCCCGAGTCCCGCGAACATGAGCGGGATGGCGGCGACCACTGCGCTCGAGGCGAGCGCGCTGAGTTGTTCTATGTTCATCGGGTCTTGTTATGCGGCATGCGCGACGCGCCGCACGCGGTAGTTCACGAAAAGATCGGCGCCGAGCAGACAAAAGAGCAGCAACCCCTGGAAAACGCCGGAAAGCGCTTGCGGCAACTGCAACGACGTCTGCACGGCCTCGCCGCCGAGATAAAGCAACGCCATCAGCAAGCTGGCGAGCGCGATGCCGAGCGGATGCAGGCGCCCCACGA
>JBCNPL010000372.1:0-3560 GCA_039593375.1 Paraburkholderia sp.
ATAAGCGCTACGCGGCGCGGAGCGCGTCGTCGCATTAGCCGTTGAGCTCGCGCTTTTGCGCGCCGCAGTCTTCTTGTTGCTTCGTTGAGCTTCCTGCGTTCCCGAAGGCATACCCTGACCGTACTGCGCCCCTCCCGGATACGCCTGTGCCATCTGCGCATCCTGCGCGGCCGGCGACATCGGCCAAGGCGTCGGGGCGTAGCCGTCAGGCATGCCCACATACGTTGCGGCGCCTGGCGCTCCAGATTCGGCGGCACCGTAAGTCTCAGGACCATACCCCCCGTTGGGCGCCGCCGTCGGCGTGCGATACGGAGCAACATAGGGAGCGGGCTCGAGTCCCGGCTGAGCGGCGGGCTGGGAAACCGGCGGATAGTAAGGCACGTTTTGCCTCGGAGAGGAAGGCGACAAGAAGTTGGGGAGCGTCGGCAAAGCGGTGCGCGCGCCGCCGTTGCCGTCCGCCGATGTGTCGGCGTCGAAACTCGTCGATTGCGCCGCGCCGGCGACGGGCGTTTTTCCCACGAAAGGATTCGTACCTGGCAGCGGCGTCGTGCCGATCCGCTGCATCGCGATTTGCCAGTTGCGCGGCACGTTGCTGAAGCGATCGGCGCGTCCGGCCTGATTGCCGATCGAGCTGTTCGCGGCGATCAGCGAGCGCCGCAGGTAGAGCGCCGCATGCGAGAGGTCCCCTTCGGCCCGATACATGCGGCCGACCGCGGCGAGCGTTGCCGGATCGTTCGGCGCCGCGTTGAGCGCGCGCGCCGCAAGCGATTTCGCATAGTCGAACTGTTTGACGCCGCTCGCGGCCCCGATCGTGGCCAGCAGCAATCCCTGGTCTTCAGGATGGCGCGCGAGCGCCGCACGGTAGCTGGCGAGCGCGTTCGCATCGTCGCCGGCGCTCGAGTAGAGTCGGCCCAGCGCGGCCTGCAGATCGGGATCGTCGGGCATCGACGCGAGCCACGGCGACATGACGTCGTAAGCGCCGGCCAAGTCGCCACGCTCGCGAACGGCATCCGTCCGCTGCACGACGATCGCGATATTGAGCTTGTCGAAATCGGTGCGCTGAGCCGCCGTCAACGGCATCGCCGCGAGTCGGCGCATGATTTCGTCGCGCTCGGCGTCCTGCCGCGCGGCGAGCGCAATACCCGCGTATTGCAGCAGTACATCGGCGCTGGCGGGTGCCGCATTCGCCGCATCGCGAACGAGCGCGAGCGCCTGGCCGGCGTCGCCGATTTGCAGATAGCCCGTTGCGATTGCGCCGATCAGTTCGGCGTTGCCGCCCGCGACCGGCAGCGCCGAGCGTAGCGTCGCCGCCGCATCCTGCGGCCGACCTTCACGCGCGAGCTGCGCGGCAAGCTCGGCTTGCTGGTGCACCCAGAGCCGGTGCTGCAGCGTCGCCATCGCATCGGTTCGCTGCTTTGCCGGCACCTTCTCGAGCAGCGCGAGCCCCTTGGACCAATCGCGCGTTTCCGCGGCCAGCAACGCGCTTGCATAGATCGCATCGGGCATATCGGGGTTCGTCGCCAGCAACCCGTCCATGATGCTTCGCGCGTTGCCGAAGGCGCCCTCGCGCACGTAGATGCGCGCGAGATCGAGACGCAGCCACGGGTCGGTCGGATTGCTCGCGAGCGCATCTTCGAAGAGGCTGCGAGCCGTGCCGAAATCGCCACGCGCTTCGGCCGCGCGTGCCTGTTCGGCCTCCACGGTGCCGCGCAGGCGATCGATGCCTCCCGCCTTCGCCTGCTGCTCGGTCGTGAGCCGGCTCGCGAGCGCGAGCGCCTCGCTGGCCCGCCCTTGCGCGGCCAGCGCACCGATGAGCCCGCGTATCGCATCAGGGTTGTCCCCCTGTCGGCGCAGCGCCATCCGGTAAGCCTGTTCCGCGCCGGAAGGATTGCGATTGGCGAGCAGCATGTCTCCGAGCAACACCTGAGCCGTGACGTCCGACGGATCGAGCGCAATGGCCCGCTCGAAAAGCGTCTTGGCCTTTGCATACTCGCCGTTGCTGCGCGCCCCGATCGCCTCGCTCGTGTAGCTCCAGTAGGTCGCGCTCAAGAGCGAGCTCTTCCAGCGTGCGGGGTTGGCGCTTCGCGCGCTCGCACGCTCGAGATCGTTGCGTGCTTCGGTAAACCGTTCTTGCTTGAGCGCGACAATACCCATCCCGCCGAGGCCATCGGGATCCTCGGGCGATTTCGCGAGGATCGCCGCGAATTGCTGCTTGGCGGATGCGAGATCGCCTCGGTTGAGGGCATCGAATGCCTCGGCCACCGCGCGCCCGTGCGCGCTCGCCGCCGCGGCTTGCTGCGCGCGCGTCCGCGCTTCCCGGTCCTGCTCGACCATCGACTCGTAGCGCGCCTTGACCGCGACGTCGTCGCCCGCCACGCGCAGGTAGTCCTGGTACAGCGCGGCATCCGACGCGCGAGCGCCGAGCCAGAGCAGCGCCTGGCGCCAGCTTCGGCGCGCGGCCTCGCCAGCCGTCGCATCATTCGCGAGCTTCTCGAGCCGCGCGATGCCCTCGCGGCGTGTCGCGTCGCGATAGGTGAGATGTTGCGCGTAGGCGAGCGCATAGCGCGGGTCGTCGGTGTGCTCGCGCGCGAGTTGCTCGAGACCGCGGCGTGCTTCGTCCCAGCCCTGCGGTGTTGCCGCGAGCGCCTGGTAGTACTCGAGCTGCAGCTCGGGCGATGCGGGCTTGCCGGCGAGGGCGCGCTGATATTCCTGCGCCGCCGCGGTGCTTTGGCCGCTTTGCGCAAGGCGTCGTGCCTCGTTGACCGTCTGGTCCCGCGGACTGACGATGCCCAATCGCCGCGCGAGCTCGTCGATCTCCGGATAGTTCGGCGCCACGCGGCGCAAGCGCTCGAGGTACTGCTGGGCCTCGCCGTCGTTTTTGCGGTCGACCAGGACGATACCCATTCCATAGAGCGCGTCGGGTTGGTTCGGATCGATGCCGAGCACCTTGCGCCACGCTTGCTCGGCGAGGTCGCCGCGTCGATGGGCCTGCCAATACTTGCCCTGCGAGATGAGGACACTCATCGGATCGGCGTTCGCCGGCGCCGTCTGCGCGCGTGGGGTGTTCGTCGCCCCGCAGGCCGCGGCAACGCTCAATGCGAGTGCAAGGGACTTCAGCCGCATGCAGGTCTCCAATTCGGCACGAGACGTCCGCTCACGTCGAAACGGAAACGGCCGTCGATGAATCCGGTGCCGAACAAGCCCAGCACACGATCGTAGTAAAGGGGAGGCTTCTCGGGTGCGTCGCCGTCGAGCACCGCGAGGTGGAGGCGCGCGAGCGTGGCGTTACGCTTGTCGCCGAGCGCGGAAAAGTACGGCGCGAGCGCGCCCCAATACGAGAGCGGACCTTCGCCGCTCGCCGTTCCTGTTTCCGTCGCGACTTTTTCAGGCGGAAAGCCCGTGCTGTCGACGCGTGCGCGCATGCCGCCGAGCGCGGCGAGCCACGGCTTGGCGAGCGTATCGCCGGGCGCGGTCATGCCGGCCCAGAGATAGACGCGAATCGCGTCGTAACTGCCGGTATCGCCTTTTTGCGGATCGATGCCGAAGCGGCCCTGCTGCCA
>JBCNPL010000373.1:0-3546 GCA_039593375.1 Paraburkholderia sp.
GGCGGATCTGCTGCCAGACGTCGTCGGCCGTGAACTGGCCGTTGAGCGCGAGCGACGTGATCAGATCGACGCAGCCGTCGCCATACCAGCGCGGCTCGACGAGCAATGCGCGCGCGGCGTCCGCCACGCTCTCGCCGCGCGAGGCGCGCGATTCGAGCGCGTAGCACTTGACCTGCGTGTCGTCGTTCAGCACGAAACGCGCATATTGCGCATCGAAGTTCTTCCAATCGTGACGCGCGCCGAGCACGACGAGATAGTCGTTGCGCAAGCGGTCGGCGATGGCCTCGCCGTCGTGGCGCTGGAGGAACGAAAGCACGGGCGCATCGGGCGCGTCGAGCCGCGCATGGCCCGAGCTGTCGAAGAGCTGCGGCTTGATTTGAAAGTATTCGACGTAAGACGGCGCCGGATAGTCGGGAATCATGGCCGCGAGCTGCGCCGCGCGCGCCGGATCGTTGTTGCGCGCCGCTTCGCGAAGCTGAACGAAGATCTGGTCGTCGGTAAGGGCCGAGGCAGAAGCGGTGTGACGCCCGGCGGACGCCGTGCCGCACGCAACGAGTGCCGCCGCGGCAAGAGCGGAGCAAGCCGCGCGATATACTCGAAAAAGGCGTTTCGACATCTTGGTTCGTGGAGCAAAAATTGAGCGAAAGCATAGCACGCAACCCCGCGGAAAAATCGAAAGCCGAGTGGCGAAAAGCCTTGCGCGACGCACGGCTCGCGGCCGCCGCGGAGAACGGCGTCGGTGTCGCGCTGAAGGCTCGCATGTTCGAAGCGTTGGCCCGCTACGAGCCGCGCGCGGTCGGCTTTTATTGGCCGCTGGCCGGCGAATTCGATGCGCGCGACGCACTCGCCGAGTGGCTCGAGAGCGATGTCCGCAGGCAAGCCGCGCTGCCCGTCATCGCCGTCAAGGGACAGGCGCTCGCCTTCCACGCATGGACGCCCGCGACGCCGATGCGCGTCGGCGAGCACAGGATTCCGGAGCCGCACGATACGCCGGCCGTGCTGCCCGATCTGCTCTTCGTGCCGTGCGTCGGATTCGATGAGGATTGCTACCGGCTCGGCTACGGCGGCGGCTATTACGACCGCACGCTCGCGGCGTGGCCCGGCACGGCGAAACCGGTGACGGTCGGCGTCGCCTACGAAGCCTGCCGCGTGAGCGCGCTGCCGCGCGAGCTGCACGACGTGCCGCTCGATGCGGTCGTCACCGAGCGGCGCGTGCGGTTTCGTTCGGCGCGCTGATGCGAGCGAGGGTTCGCCCTCGCTTCGGACAGGACGCTCGCGGATTCAGGAACCGGCCGCGATGCCGTCGCGCCGGCTGTCGCTCGCCGCGACGTAGCCGTGCTCGAGGTTCGCGCCGTCGAGGCGCCAGATGAACTGCCCCGAGCCGAAATCCATGTAGGGATCGTCGACCGACTTGAGCAGATGCCCGCGTGCCTGCAGTCCCGCGACGGTGTCGCGACTCATCGCGGCTTCGACATCGAGCGAGAAATCGCGATTGACCTTCCAGCGCGGCGCGTCACAAGCCGCTTGCGGCTGCTGGCCATAGTCGAGCATGCGCACGACGGTTTGCAGATGGCCTTGCGGCTGCATGTCGCCGCCCATCACGCCGAAGCTCATCACGGCTTCCTGCCTGCCGTTTATGCGCTTCGTGAGGAAAGCCGGA
Source organism: Paraburkholderia sp. (assembly GCA_039593375.1). Classification (GTDB taxonomy): domain Bacteria; phylum Pseudomonadota; class Gammaproteobacteria; order Burkholderiales; family Burkholderiaceae; genus Trinickia. Next base: position 1,661 of record JBCNPL010000373.1, read on the forward strand.
ATGATCGTGTGAAACGGACGCTTGCCTCCGGCCACGACGTTCGGCGAGCGCGGATCCATCGAGAACCCGGCGCCGCGGTTCTGCAGCGAGATGCCGTAGTCCGGCACGACGAGCCCCGAGCCGAACCCCATGTAGTTCGACTGAATGAAGCTCACCATCATGCCTTTTTCGTCGGCGGCCGAGAGATAGATCGTGCCGCCCGCGCGCGGCATGCCGAAATCGAAATGCGTCGCCTTGTCCCGATCGATGAGCTTCGCGCGCGCGGACAGGTAGGCGTCGTCGAGCATTTGCCGCGGGGTCACCTCCATCGAGCGCTGATCGGCGACATACCGATACACGTCGGCGAACGCAAGCTTCATCGCTTCGATTTGCAGGTGTTGCGACGCGACGCTGTCGAGCGGCAGATCGCCGACGCCGAATTTCTCGAGAATGCCGAGTGCGATGAGGGCCGCGATACCTTGGCCGTTCGGTGGGATCTCGTGCACCGTATAGCCACGGTAATCCTTCTCGATCGGCTCGACCCATTCGGCCTTGAACGAGCGCAGGTCGTCCTTCGTCATGGCGCCGCCGCACTGCCCGATAAACGCCGCGACACGCTCGGCGATCTCGCCTTCGTAGTAGGCGCGCGCCCCCTGCCGCGCGAGGATGTGCAGCGTGTGCGCATGGCCGGGAAACCGGACGAACTCGCTCGTCGTGGGCGCGCGGCCGTGCGGCATGAACGTCGCGGCGTAGCCGGGCAGATCTTTCAGCTCGGGTACGGCGGCCGCCCACTTGTGGGCGACGACCGGAGCGACGGCATGCCCGCGCTCCGCGATTTCGATTGCGCTCGCCATCAGATCCGCGAACGGCAGACTGCCGAATCGCGCGTGCAGCGCCTCCCAACCGGCGACGACACCCGGCACCGTGATCGTGTCGGGGCCGCGCTTCGGCTGACGCGCGTTGCCGCGCTCCTCGCCGTACTTCTTCCTGAAGTACTCGGTGTTCCAGGCAGCGGGCGCGACGCCCGAGGCGTTGAGGCCGTGCAGCTTCTCGCCGTCCCAAACAAGCGCGAAGGCATCGCTGCCGAGGCCGTTCGAGACGGGCTCGACGACTGTCATGACGGCTGCTGCCGCGATGGTCGCGTCGACCGCGTTGCCGCCTTGCCAGATCGCGCGCAGGCCGGCTTGAGCGGCAAGCGGATGTGAGGTTGCGACGATGTTGCGCGCGAAGACCGGCACGCGGACGGTCGGGTAGGGGTTATGCCAGTTGAATGTCGACATGGAAGTAAAAGACGAACGAAGCGAATGGAGAAGACAATTGTCAAAGCATAAGGCAATGAGGCGATCCGCCGCCGCGAACCCGGCACGCCGCGCTTCCTCGATAATGGCGGTCGCGCCGGCAAATGGCGATGCCGCGTGCCTCGTGTTCCGCGCCCCGCCCCTATCGCCGGGATTCCGCTCGTGACCGCGCCCCGTATCTTCCCTTTCGGCGAGACAGCGCTCGTCTGCGAAGCGCCGCCGCCGGCGACATTGGCCTGCCAGGAACGCGTCTGGGCCGTTGCGGAGGCCGCGCGCCGGTGGCCGCACGTCGTCGAGGTCGTGCCCGGCATGAACAATCTGACGATCGTTTTCGACCCGCTTGCCGCCAACGCATCGACACTCGCGGCCCAGCTCGCCGAGGCGTGGGAGCGGCCCGCGCAGGAGCGGCCGCCCGCGCGCGAAATCGAGATTCCCGTGCATTACGGCGGTGAGTTCGGCCCCGACCTCGCCGACGTGGCCGCCCACACCGGGCTCGATGCCGAAGAAGTCGTGAGGCGGCACGCGCGGGGCGAATACGTCGTGTTCTTTCTCGGCTTTCAGCCGGGTTTCGCCTACCTCGGCGGGCTCGAGGATGCGCTCCACACGCCG
>JBCNPL010000374.1:0-3540 GCA_039593375.1 Paraburkholderia sp.
TCCACGGTGAGCGCGAGTTGCGTTTGCATCATGTCGCGATCTGGCGCGAATCGACCCTCTTCTCGGCACGCGAACGCGCTGCGCTCGCATGGACGGAGGTCCTGACGAAGCTGCCCGAACACGGCGTGCCCGACGATATTTACGAGAACGTGCGGACTCAATTTTCCGAGAAGGAACTGTCCGACCTGACGTTCGAAGTGATCGCCATTAACGGATGGAACCGCGCGAGCATTGCTTTCAGAGCCGTGCCGGGTTCGTCCGACAAGGCGTACGGCTTGGACAAGGCGAACCTTGCCTGAACCTTCGTCATGCCCGGTCTGCACGCGCGGGCCCTGCTCATTTGGGGAGCGCATTCCTATGCTTCGCTTGAAAAGTACCGCAATAGTCGTGGCCGTCGTCGCAAGCCAGTTGATTGGGATCGCGCAGGCCGCCGCGCCCGAAGCTATCGTCACGCCGCTCATGACGAAGTCGCTCGACGACTATCCGGGCAAAGAAGCCGTGGTGATCTCCGTCGAGTACCCGCCGGGTGCCATCGATCCGGTTCACCGGCATTATGCGGACGCCTTCGTCTATGTACTGGAAGGATCGATCGTGATGCAGGTGAAGGGCGGCAAGGAAGTCACGCTTGCGCCAGGGCAGACCTTCTACGAAGGCCCGAACGATGTTCATACGGTCGGGCGCAACGCCAGCCAGACCGAGCCGGCGCGGTTCGTCGTGGTGCTGTTGAAGAAAAAGGGTGCGCCCATTCTCGTGCCGGTGAAGTGAGGCTTTTTGGTAAGCATTTCCCTGCCCGCATCCTGCGCTCTGCGACTCAATGACGAAGCACATGAGAACGCGAGGAAAGCCGCGAAAAAAGCGGCAACCACGAAGGAGGAGCGCCATGCCCACCTTGCGGCCACCGTCGTTCGACCTACTGGACAGGTATCGCGGACGTGAGAAGCTGACTCTGTATTCGACCACGGTCAACGTCACGGGAGGAGACGCGAGGCACGGACGCGCGTCCGGTGTCGCGCGTTCCGACGATGGCGAACTAGCGGTCGAATTGCGAATGCCCAAGGCATTGGGCGGCCCTGGCGGCGGCACGAACCCGGAGCAACTGTTCGCGGCTGGCTATGCCGCGTGCTTTCATGGCGCCCTCAGTCTGCTCGCGGCAAAGTCGCACATTCCCATTCCGGACGCTTCCGTCGAGGTCACGATCGATTTCGCCCGTGATCCGATGGACGGGCTCTTCATACTGACAGCGTATACTCGCGTCCGCCTGTTCGGCATCGAGCGTGCCGTGGCGGAAGAACTGGTCCGCAACACCGAGCGCATTTGTCCTTACACCAAGATGGCACGACAGGGGATCGAGAATATCGTCGCGCTTGCGCTGCCGGCGGTCACGGACGAAACATAGCGCTTGCTCGATCGATCGAGAATCGCGATCTGGCAGAAAAGAGCCGACGCCCGCGGAGGGCAGGAACGCCGGCAAAACGGGACGAAAGCAGAGAAGCAACGCGCCATCACGCAGCGCGCTTGACTTGCGGCTGGCTCCCGACGTCATGTCCTTCGAGCGTGGCAAGCGCGCGCTCGTCGGCCTCCAACACCGACGGCATTTGTTCGCGAAGAAGGTCGATGAACGTCCGGGTCTTTGCGTCGAGAAAACGACGCGACTGATATAGCGCGTAGACATTCGCGGGTTGAACCTCGTATTCTTGAAGCAGCCGGACCAACGCCCCCGAGCGCAAACCGCGCAGGGCAATCCCGGTTGGCAGGACGGCGATGCCAAGTCCCATCGTTACCGCTATCTCCAACGCTTCAATTGCATTGACTGTCAAGCGAGCCATACCGATGTTTACGGCGAACTGGCCGCTTGCGCCTTTGAATATCCAGCTATCGAATGGAAACGCTGGCGTGGTCAGTTGCAGGCATTGGTGCTTGCGCAAGTCCTGCGGCACAACGGGAATGCCGCATTTGGCGACATACTGCGGCGAGGCGCAGACGACACCGCCGATCCTGCCGAGTTTTAGACTGATGAGGCCTGAACTTGGGAGCTCCGGCGCGATGACGATCGACGCGTCGTATCCATCTTCGAGCATATTGACCATCGTTCCGGTCATCATGACCTCGACTCTGAGCGATGAGAACCGCTGCTGATACTGGAGCAGCACCGGCATGATCAGTTGATGACCGAAGCTCGAAAGCGCATGAATTCGCAGCCGCCCGGTGGGATATGTCGTCGCTGATCGCGCTTCGGCTTCCGCGTCGTCGAAGCTCGAGAGAATCTGCTGGCATCGGCTCAAATAGCGCTCGCCTGCCTCGGTCAAAGCAACGTGTCTCGTTGTTCTGTGCAACAGCCGACTACCCAGATGTTCCTCGAGATGAGTAATCGCGCGCGAGACAGCGGGCACACTGAGATTGAGTTTTCTGGCCGCCGAGCTGAAGCCGCCATCGGTTGCGACTTTGACAAAAATGCGCATGCATTGAAGGGTGTCCATGAACGATCCCTCACGAAGGAGAAGTGCCGATGAATGCCATGTTAGGTGCCGGAGCCGTGCAGCGGTAGGCATCAGACGGTCCCTTCAACGTTTCCATATTTGCACCGATGGAAGCTGCGCCGATCGAGCATAGCCATGAAACGAGATTTAGGCTGCCATCTCCGCTGTTGCAGTGCCGGTATTATCGATGTTGTATCCGGTCATGCAGTCGAGATGAAGCGCACGGATATGCTCGGTCATGAAATCGATGAAGACGCGGATGCGCGTCGGCAAATGCTGTCGGCTCAGATAACAGATGTAGTGCCCGCGATCATCGGGTGCCTGCCCGGCGAGCGCCACGATGAGCTCATTGGCCGCAACGTGATTGCAGATCTGATAGCCGGCCATCTGCGCGATGCCACAGCCGCGCAACACCGCGTGCAACACGAGGTCTGCGTCGTTGAACGTCAGACAGGCTGTCGGCACGTATTTGCGCACGCGGCCGTCGACCTTGAACTCCCATTCGAGAACCCGACCACTGGAAAATCGGAAGTTGATGCATTGGTGCTGACCGAGCTCTTCGAGCGTCTTCGGCAGGCCACGCTCCTGGACGTAGGACGGCGCAGCGCAAAGTGCCATCTGCATCGGGATCAGTTGCTTGGCGATGATGCGCGAATCTTCGATGCGCCCGTTGCGGAAAGCGATATCGATCTGCTCGGAAGCAAAGTCTGTCGGCCGGTCGTCGAGCAGTAGCTCGATGGAGATTTCCGGGTAGGCCGTCATGAACTTCTCGAGCAGCGGCGCCACGACCTTCCTGCCGAAGCCTACCGCCGAGCTGATGCGCACGAGGCCGCGCGGCGGGCCGCCACGAAGCTCCAGCATGTCGTTCATGGCTTCTACGATCTGCGTGACGCCTTGGTGACAGTTCTCGAAAAAGCGCTGACCTTCGGATGTCAATTGCGTGGTCCGCGTGGTGCGTTGAAAGAGCCGCGTGCTCAAGTGTGTTTCGAGCTTCTGGACGTTCCGGCTCACGGCCGATCTACCGATGCCGAGGCGGTCGCCGGCCTTGGCGAAGCTCCCTTCG
>JBCNPL010000375.1:0-3521 GCA_039593375.1 Paraburkholderia sp.
GCTGCTGGTACTGGGTCCGCCGCATTTGCGCATGGCTCATGATAGCGGGTGGTTGCGTATCGTGCGGTGGTGGATCGGGTGGCGGTGGCGGAGCGGTGTCGACCGGTGCCGGTGGCGCGGCGGGATCGGGATCGACGGCAAGCGGCGGCGGTGCGGCGGCAATGGCGACCGACGTGCTCATGCATCACAACGATCTTGCTCGTACCGGACAGATGCTGGCCGAGACGGCGCTGACGCCCGGCAACGTTCGCGCCGCGACGTTCGGCAAGGTCGGCTTCCTGCCGGCCGACGGCAAGGTGGACGCGCAACCGCTCTTCGTCACGCAGCTCTCGATCGGCGGCTCGCTACATAACGTTGTCTACGTCGTGACCGAGCATGACAGCGTCTACGCTTACGACGCCAGCACGTCCGCGGTGCTCTGGCAGGAGTCGTTGCTCGGCGGCGGCGAGACGCCCAGCGACGATCACGGCTGCCAGGATTTCACCCCTGAGATCGGCATCACCTCGACGCCCGTCATCGACCGCAGCCGTGGCCCGCACGGCGCTATCTACGTCGTCGCGATGACGAAAGACGGCAATGGCGGCTACCACCATCGCCTGCATGCGCTCGATCTCGCTACCGGTGCCGAGATGTTGGGCGGGCCTACCGAAATTACCGCGAGCGCGCCCGGCGGCGGGTCCGGGAGCGTGAATGGCGTCGTCACGTTCGATCCCTCGCTGCAGACGGAGCGTGCCGCGCTGACGCTCGTCGGCGGGAATATCTATATGGGGTGGACGTCGCACTGTATGTCCGGCAATTATCACGGCTGGATCATGGCTTATAACGCGGCCACGCTGGCTCAGACAGGCGCGATGCTCGTCACGCCGAACGGCAGCGCCGGGTCCGTCTGGATGGCGGGCTCGGGCATGGCCTCCGACGGTACGTCGCTCTATGTGCCGGATGGGAACGGCACGTTCGACACGACGCTCAACGCGCAGGGAATGCCGGCCAACGGCGACTTCGGCAACACGCTCATGAAGCTGCCGGTCGGAACGCTCAACGTATCCGACTACTTCACGATGACCGATACCGTCGCCGAATCGAATGCAGACAACGATTTGGGTTCAGGCGGCGCGATGGTGTTGCCGGACCAGACGGCGGCGGGGGGCGCCGTCAAGCACCTCGTGGTGGCGGCCGGGAAGAACAACAGCATTTATGTGGTCGATCGGGATTCGATGGGCAAATGGAATGCCGCGAGCGACAACATCTGGCAGGAGATTCCCCCGGGGACGCTCGGCGGCGGCATATGGGGCTCGCCGGCGTATTACAACGGCGTGGTCTACTACGGTGGCCTCAACGACAACCTGAAGGCGCTGCCGATTACGAACGGCTTTCTCGCGACGACACCGTCATCGAAGAGCCCGACGACGTTCCCTTACCCCGGCACGACGCCGGCCATCTCGGCTAACGGCGCGACGAACGGCATCGTATGGGCGGCGGAGAACGCGACGACGGGCGTTCTGCACGCGTATGACGCGACGAATCTCGCGAACGAGCTTTACAACAGCAACCAGGCTGGTACGCGCGATCAGTGGGGCGCCGGGAACAAATTCATCACGCCGATGATCGCGCTTGGACACGTGTACGTGGGCGCGACGAATGGCGTGGCGGTGTTCGGGTTATTGCAGTGAACAAGGACGACAACGAGCAGCCTGATGGCGAATGTACGGCGGTCGCCCAATCTGGTAGCAGGCGCTGGCAACAGTAGCCAAAAGCGGTTTTCGCGGCAGCGCGCGAAAACCGCTTATCGGGCGAGCACGTCAGCAAGCGGTTTGTCGGACCGTCTTCTCGTTCGCAAGACCAAAAACAGGCCGCAAGCGCGTGCCGAGTACGCTGCCGAAAAACGCGCAGATCGCCCAGAGCCATCCGTGCAGGCTACCTGACACGATGCCGCTGAAATAAGCGCCGATATTGCAGCCGAACGAAAGGCGCGCGCCGTAACCAAGCAACAAGCCGCCGATAACGGCTGCGGCCAGCGAACGCGGCGGCACGCGCCAGCCCGGCTGGAAGCGGCCTGCCAGCGCGGAAGCGGCGAGCGCGCCGATCATGATCGCAATGTCCATGATCGTCGTCACATCGAACGACAGTGGCGCCGCGAGTGCCTTAGCTTGGTGCTGCCAATACGACCAGCTCGCGACATCGACCCCGAACGCCGCGGCTCCCTTCGCGCCCCAGAGGGCGAAGGCCGACGTAATGCCCCAGGGCCGACCGGCGAGCGCGAGCGTCGCGAAGTTAAGGACGGCCAACGCGATTGCGCCGACCCACATCGGCCAGGGACCGACAAGCCAAGCCGGGCCGTTATCGCTTCCAGCCGCCGTGCCGGATTGCAAAGCGCCATGCCGGCGCTTCTCGGCAACGACCGTCAGCCACGCGACGGCACCGAAGAGTGCGAGGTTGATGGCGATCGCCGGGCCGACACCGAACGTCGTGATGAACGAGAAAGGCTTCGGCGCCGGCAGCGCTGCCCACCAGGCGAAGTGTTGGGTCCCGATGAGCGAGCCGACCACAAAGAAAAACAGCGTGACGATCATGCGCGTATTGCCGCCGCCTATCGCGAAGAGCGTTCCCGACGCACATCCGCCGCCGAGCTGCATGCCGAGGCCGAACAGGAACGAACCGACGATGACCGACGTGCCCGCCGGCAGCACATGGCCCGCCACCGGATGGCCGAACAGCGTTCCCGAAGACAAGGCAGGGAAGAACAGCACGACGCCGAGGGCCAGCATAGCCATCTGCGCGCGCAGTCCGGCTCCGCGGCGATCGGAGATGAACCGGCGCCATGCGGACGTGAAGCCGAACGATGCGTGATAGAGCGTGAGGCCGAGCAGACCACCGACGATCCAAAGGGCCGCTTGGCGGCCGCTGACGGTCGTATCGAGATAGATCAGGCCTGCGAGAAACGCGAGCGATGCGATCCCGAGCGCACCAACGTGAATGCTCGGACGCACGACGCGACTTGCGACGGAGATGTCGGACATAGCGAAGCTGAGTTCTGAGAGGGAAGACAAACGAGTAGGGATCTGAAGCCCCAAATGAATTATCTGTCTAGCGCGAAAAGATGTATAGGAGAGTTTAGTTATAAAGATATGCGCTGCGGAGGACCGGGGCTGTGCCGGTGGCGAGCGTCTGGGGGGGAGGGGAGGCGTTGAGCCGATTGGAGCGGGCGATGGGAATCGAACCCACGTCTCCAGCTTGGGAAGCTGGGGTAATGGCCATTATACGACGCCCGCAGAGCCCGTAATTGTACAGGGGTTTTGGTGGTTTGGGGAGTGGGATTTTGCGCGCGCGAGGAAGCAATCTGCTCTGCTCCGCCGAAAGCGCCTGCCACACCGAAAGCGCTTGACTTCCTCCGTGACCAGGCGTACGGTCGAAGGCTGAAGTATTCAAGAAGCGCGATTGCTGCTCATCACTGACCGCTCCCCTGCGGTATTCGTTGTCCTCTCCCTCCTTGATTCTTTTCCAGCGCCCCTTCGGGACGCACA
>JBCNPL010000376.1:0-3499 GCA_039593375.1 Paraburkholderia sp.
CTCGAGGGCGGATGGCTGGCGCGCGCGCTCGCGGTTGTGTCGACTGTCTGCGTGATGCGCACGCGAATCAACGCGCTCGTGCTGATCGTCGCGGGAGCGGCGATATTCGTCGTGGTCAGCGTGCTCTTTTGAGCATGGCGCCAAAAGGCCGCCAGTCGATCGATTCGCCAGACCCGCCGCTTCTATCGTGCACCCATGTTGCCGCCTTGCAGAACGTCTTTATGACCGGCTACGTCGTGGCGATCAGCAATTCTTCTGCGTTTCTGGGCGGACGAAGACCGTCGCTGCGACCAGCGAAGTAGCGCTGCGTCAGATCGTCCGCCGATACATGCCGTGCGTCGCGGAAGCCCGCTTCCTTAGCCAACGTCAGCATTTGCGCCGGCGTGAAGAAGCTGATGAACGGCGTTCCGCTCGCGCGTGCACCCTTGGCTGCCATCTCGAGCCCAGGGCGGACGTCGGGGTCCGCTAACTCGAGTGGCAGCAGGAACGTCATCGCGAGCGTCGACCCAGGCGCGAGTGCCGCAACCTCGCGCAGCGCCGCCGCGTTCGCCTCCTTCGTCAGATACATGCTGACGCCCGTCGAAACGACGACAGCCGGCTTGCTGGCGTCGAAACCGGCGGCGGCGATGCCGTCTCGCCACGAGCCACCCGCCTCGAAATCGACAGGCACGAAACGCAGCCAGCTCGGCACGCCGAAGCCGACCTCGATCAGGCGCCGGTGCTTCCAGACCTGCGAGCCGGGCTGGTCGACTTCGAACACCGTCAGGCGCGATGCGATGTCGGGACGTCGCTGCGCGAAGCTGTCGAGGCCGGCGCCGAGAATTACGTACTGCGTCAGCCCGTGCGCGACCTGCTCGACGACAAGGTCCTCGATGAAGCGAGCGCGCGCGACGATCGATGCGCGAAACGGACGCGTAAATCCCGGGTCCATATCGCCGCGTTGCCGCCATCCCGAATCCGGTGCGAGCAGCCGAAGACCGATCTCGTCGTCGAGCACGTGCGGCGGTGCATCGACCTCGACGTGCAGTGCGCGCCATAGCGCGACGCGCGCGGCCGTGCCATCCGGCTCGCCATCCTGTTCGTTGCTCATGGCCGCCTCCTTAGCGGTCGGCCTTCGCGGGCGCCTGCAGCCGCCAGACCCGCCCGTCCGGATCGCGCACGGTCATCTCGCGCGTACCCCAGTGCGTGTCTTCGAACGGCGTAACGACGTCGACGATCGCTTCCGGCTTGAACGCGTGCTCGTCGCGCATCTTGAGCACGACCTGCGCCTCGGTCGGCTCGCCTGCGGGCACTTCCGCAATGAACAGATACGGACCGTCGCCGTTGCGCAATTGCCCCGACTGATGGTCGGTTTCGAACTCGAGCGTGAAGCCCAGGGCCTGGAAGAACTTCGCCGCCTTGCCCCAGTTGTGGGTCGTCAGAAACACCGCCTCTATTCCATCGGTTTTCATGCGCTTACTCCTGTCTGGACGATCGCCGTTTGGGGGCGCGCGCGTCGAGATACGCGCGCAGCGCCTCGGCGACCAGGGCTGAGAGAGATTGCTCTGATTCGATCGCGTGATGCTTCACCGCCCGGATCAAATCGATCGGGAGGTACACGTTGAATTGTTTGACTTCTTCGTCTGCCATTCTTGCTAGCATACTAGCAACCTAGCAATAGTCAATAGAACGGAGACGGCACTGGGGCGACGAGCCGTTCCGCTCGGGTGTTTCGACTGGCCGGCCGGCTGCTCAGATCGCCCGGCGGCCCATGCAGCGTTGCATGGCGTCTTATGATGTCCCCAGCTCATCTGTCCGACGAACCGGCCCGTCGCGGATCGATACCTGGACGTGACCGGCCGCGTCGTACGTCTGCCGTTACTCCCTTGCGAGGTGGTGCCGCAGAAACTCGCCCGCACGCTCGATCGCGTAGACCGCGGCCGGCAGAACACCGGCCATTTCAATAAAACCATGCACCATGCCGGGTACCTCCACGTAGTCGACGGGCACCTGCGCCGCCCGCAACGCCTCGCAGTAGAAGCGACCATCGTCGCGCAACGCATCGCACTGCGCCGTCACGATCAATGCGGGTGCCAAGCCGCGCAGATCCGGCTCCCGCAGTGGAGAAAGGCGCGTGTCGGCAGTGTCGAAGCCGGCAATGAACGGGCTCGTTAGCGCGTGCATCAACTCCAGCGTCAGCGGCGGCACCGCGCCATTCTCCCGCCGCGATGGAAACTGCTGCGCGGCAGGCGTGAGGTCGGTCGCCGGATAGAACAACACCTGCGCGCGTAGCGACACGGCCGGAACTTCGCGCGGCAGCCGCTGACACGCGACCGCTGACATGCTTCCGCCCGCACTATCGCCAGCCACCGCGATGCGGGCCGCGTCGAGCCCCAGCGCCGCGGCGTTTTGCACCAGCCACCGAATCGCCGCGAGCACGTCTTCCGGTCCGGCCGGAGCCGGGTGCTCCGGCGCCAGCCGATAGTCGACCGCGACGACCGCGCATTGGCTCGCGCGCGCAAGGCGCCTGCAGACCGCGTCGTGGCTGTCGAGGTCACCCATCGTCCACCCGCCGCCGTGAACGTAAACGGTTGCGGCATGGAGAGCGGTCCCGGCTTCCTCCGGTACATAGAGACGCAACGGTATCGGTCCGGCCGGCCCCTGCGCCTGCAACTCGCGAACGGCGCCCATCCGCACCGGTTCGCCGCCGAGCGTTGCGCCGATCTGCCGGTATGCATCACGCCTTTGCCCGATCGGCAACGATTCGAGCGCAGGCGCGCCGCTCGCCGCGATCGAAGCGAGCAGTTCGCGGACGTCGGGCGCAAGACGAGCAGGGTCGAATGGAGCGATCTCCATACAGTTCTCCGGTGGATCGATGATGTTTCCGACGCTCAGAAACGGGTCTGGACTCCGATTCGGCCGATGAACTGCGACGCGCTGCTCGATGCGATCATCACGTCGTTGATCTGCGCGGCCGCGCCCTGGTTTGCGCGCTGATAGACGCCCGCCACGTAGATGCCGGTTCGCTTCGACAGCTGATAGTTCAGCATTGCAGTCAACTGATGGGCGTGGTTGTTGTCGACCACGTCGTTGCCTTTCATGTACATGTACGCGCCGCTCAGCGACCACTCCGGCGCGATCTGCCACAGGCCGCCCACCTCCGCTTGCCAGACTTCGCCGCCGTTCAACTCGTTACGCACCGACGTGTAGAGCGCGGCCGCGGTGACAGAGCCGATTCTGTAGTGCATGCCGAAACCCCAGTTGCGCACGCTGTCCTGTACGCCCGAGACCGCCGTCTTCACCTGCGTATAGGCCGCGTTCGCACCGAACGCACCGTGCGTGTAGTCGATGCCGGCGCTTACGCTACTGTTCGAGCCGAATGACCCCGCCACGCCGCCAAAGCCGTACATTGCGCCCGCGGAGAAACCGCCATAGGTCACGCTCCGATACTTGATCGAATTGTTGACGCCGACGCCCGCCATCCGGTCCCAATCGAATGCGCCCGTGGGGTTGTCCGGCA
>JBCNPL010000377.1:0-3496 GCA_039593375.1 Paraburkholderia sp.
GATCGTGTTCGCATAGACGTCGGCGAACTCAGCCGTGCTCTGCTTGTAGCCGATCGTGTTCGCGTTGGCGATGTTGTTGCCGATCACGTCGAGGTCGTTCGACGACGCGGCCAAGCCGCTCAAACCTTGCTGGTAGCCCATTGCTGGTCTCCGTTCGGATAGTCCTGAATTCGATTAAAGGATCGCGGCGACGCTCGTCGCATCGACAGTCGTGCCGTCTTGCAGCAAGAGGCCCGTCGTGCCCGAGCTTTGCTGGACGACCGAGAGCACCTGCTCACCGGAGAGCGTCGAGACGCTGCTCGTCTTGCCGCCGACCGTCGCCACGGCCGAGATCGTGTACGTGCCGTCCGCGAGCTTCGCGCCCGACGAATCGGTCGGCGTCCAGCTGACGGGAATGTTGCCGGCCGTATGCGCGCCGAGGTCGAGCGTGTTGACGACGTTGCCCGAACTGTCCTTGACCGTGACCTGCACGTCCGTCGCGTCGGAAGGCAGCACGACGCCGAAGCCCGGCGACTTGCCGCTCGTCACGAACGCCGACGAGCCCTGCACGAGCACGTTCTGTCCGATGAGAAGCGCCGTTTGCGCGCTCTGCCCCGCCTGCATCTGCGTGGCGAGCGACGTGAGCGTCGTGTTCAGTTGACTGATACCCGATACCGTATTGATCTCGGCCAGCTGCGAAGTCATCTGCGAGCTGTCCATCGGATTCGTCGGATCCTGATTCTGCAGCTGCGCGACGAGCAGCTTGAGGAACGTGGTCTGCAGATCGCTCGATGACGACGAGCCCGTCGACGAAGTCGAACTGCCCGACGACGACGTGCCGTTCATCGTATTGAGCAGTTGCTGCGAGACGCTGCTCGCGCTGGAAGTGCTGGAAGTGGAGCTCAACAGGTCTCTCCTTACGAGCCGATCGTCAGGGTTTTCAGCATCAGGTTCTTGGCGGTGTTCAGCGTCTCGACGTTGGCCTGATACGAGCGCGAGGCCGAGATCATGTTCACCATTTCCTGCACCGGGTCGACGTTCGGCATCGTTACGTAGCCGTTGGCGTCGGCCGCCGGGTTGCTCGGGTCGTAAGTCGTCTTCATCGGCGTCGGATCGTCGATGACGTTCGTGACCTCGACGCCCCCTACCTGCTGACCGGAGCGCGTGGCCGCGCCGCCGATCGGCTTCACCGCGAACACGACCTGCTTCGCGCGGTAGGGCTGGCCGTCCGGGCCGGTCGTACTGTCGGCGTTCGCGAGGTTCGACGCGGTGACGTTGAGCCGTTCGGATTGGGCCGACAGCGCCGAGCCCGCGACGGTGAAGATGTTCATCAATGACATGGCGGCATAGCCTCCTTGCGGCCTTTGGTATTAACCCCGTAGCGTTTTTATCGACTCTATCGATCGCGGCGCGCGGACTTCAGCCGCCCGACGTGATCGCCGCGAGCATTCCCTTGATCTGCTGTGAGACGACCGTGAGCCCCGCTTCGTAGTGCAGCGAGTTGTCGGCGAACTGCACGCGCTCGGCATCGAGATCGACCGTGTTGCCGTCGAGCGCGGGCTGCGTGGGAATGCGATACGCCAGTTGACCGTAGCTGCCGCTGTCGCCCCCGACTGGGATCAGCGTTGCCTTGCCGCTCATATGGCCGGGCTCCGTCGCGGCCATCGACATGCTCACCGTCACGCCGGCCGGCTGCGCCATCGGCAGCGGCGCCGCGTTCGAGGTGCCGGCCATCGTCGTCGCGCTCGTGCTGCCCGACGCGCCGGCCTTCTTCAGCGCGCCGGCCAGAGACGACGAGAAATCGACGTCGCGCGCCTTGTAGCCCGGCGTGTCCGCGTTGGCGATGTTCGACGACAGCAATTCCTGCCGATAGGCGCGCACATCGAGCGCCTCGCGGTTGAAAGCGAAATTGGAATCGAGTTGGTCCAGCATCGAGCGTTCTCCGTTGCCAGCCAGGCTTGGCTACGCCTCGCGGCGCGAAACGACTGACGGCTCCCCGGCAACGGCGTGCGTAGGCCGCGCGCGCCGGGAAGGCTTTTTCACATGCGATGCATGGTAGGGGCCGAGCGCAAGCGGCAATCGGACGAATAACCAGGGAAGCAGCCCTCTATTCAACGTTTGCGCCATTCGATGGACTTCTAGAATGCGGTAGCAGTCATGGGGTCCGTGCGTTCCGGCAATCCGATGCAGCGTGCAGTGCGAGCTGCAACGAACGCCGGGCCCGTCCGATGGAGAAACCGAACCGATGTCGCCGCTGTCGCCGACCAATCCGCCTGGGGCCGCTTGCGCGTCCCGGCGCCGCCCGCCGGGCGTGCGCGCCTCGGTGCGCGCGGCCTTCGGCGCGCTCGCGGCATGCGCGCTGCTGGCCGCCGGGCCCGTCCAAGCACAGCAGACGAGCAGCGGGCAGATCTATATTCCGGGTCCCGGCGAAACGAGCGCCTCGGCGGCGAATACCACGGCGCGCGCGAGCACGGGAGCCGTAGCGGCTGCCAATGCCGCCAGCGGGATGATCGTGATTCCTGGGCCGGGTGAACGCGCGGCTCAGGCCATGGCCGAAGCTCCGGCCGGCGGCGCCGCGTTGCAGCGCGAGACGATGAATCCGGCCGAGCAGCGCGTCACGCCTGTCATCGTCACGTCATCGGCTCGTGCCGCGCGAGCGCCGCAGCCGATCGTCGTCGATCGGCCGGCAAGCGCGAACGACGCCGGCGTCAGCATCGATCCGCTCGCGGCCCGCGGCGAGCCGCCTCGCCTTGGCCCGAACTCGACGACGAGCGCGGGTACGGGCGCGCGGGCGAGCGTATCGACGAAAGCCGTTTACGCCGCCGCGCCCACGGTGCCTCCCGTACCGTCCGTGCCATCTGTACCGTCTCCCGCACCGGCGCAAGCGCCGGCGCTCGCATCGGCGACGCCCGCGCAAAACCCGGCTGCGCCGACCGGCCAGCAGGACGGCGAATCGATCCGCCGCGTCGCGCAGGCCTACCTCGAACAGCAGACCGTCGGCTTGCCCGGGAAAGTGACCGTCACGGTTGCGCCTGCCTTTGCCCGCGGGCTCGCCGCCTGCACGACGCTCGTGCCGTTCACGCCGCCCGGCGCGCGCCTCTGGGGCCGCACGACGGTCGGCGTGCGCTGCGCGGGCGAGCGCCCGTGGACGCTCTACCTGCAGGCGCGCGTCTCGCTGGAAGCGACCTACTACCTGGCGGCTCGCCAGATCGAGCCGGGCAGCGTGCTGACGGTCGCCGACCTCACCACGCGCGAGGGCGACCTCGCGAACCTGCCCCGCGCAATCGTCACGGACGCCTCGCAGGCCGTCGGCGCCGTGGCGCTCGGGCGTATCAGCGCCGGCATGCCGCTACGGCAAGACATGTTGCGCAGCGCGACGTCGGTCACGATTGGCCAGACCGTGCGCGTCGTCGCGGTCGGCCCCGGATTCACGATTTCGTCGGAAGGCAGTGTGATGAACAACGCGTCGCCCGGCCAGCAAGTGCGCGTCAAAACGCCTGGGGGACAGATCATCTCC
>JBCNPL010000378.1:0-3494 GCA_039593375.1 Paraburkholderia sp.
GAAACGCCAGATGATCCGCCTGTCCGAGATCCTTGCGGCCGACGCGTACCGGCACTCCGCGTCGAAGCTGACGATCGCGATGGGCAAGGACATCACCGGGCACCCTGTCGTGACCGATCTCGCCAAGGCGCCGCACATGCTCGTCGCGGGCACCACGGGCTCGGGCAAGTCCGTAGCCGTCAACGCGATGATCCTGTCCTTGCTCTTCAAGGCGACACCCGAGGACGTGCGCCTCATCATGATCGACCCGAAGATGCTCGAGCTCTCCGTCTACGAGGGCATCCCGCATCTGCTCGCGCCGGTCGTCACCGACATGAAGCTCGCGGCCAACGCGCTGAACTGGTGCGTGGGCGAGATGGAAAAACGGTATCGGCTGATGTCGGCCGTCGGCGTGCGCAACCTCGCGGGATTCAACCAGAAAGTCCGCGACGCCGAGGCTGCGGAAAAAAAGCTGACGAACCCGTTCTCGCTGACGCCCGAGGCCCCCGAGCCGCTTTCGACGCTGCCGCTCATCGTCGTCGTCATCGACGAGCTCGCCGACTTGATGATGGTGGCCGGCAAGAAGATCGAAGAGCTCATCGCGCGGCTCGCGCAGAAGGCGCGCGCCGCCGGCATCCATCTGATCCTCGCGACGCAGCGGCCGTCGGTCGATGTCATCACGGGACTCATCAAGGCCAACATTCCGACACGCGTCGCGTTCCAGGTTTCATCGAAGATCGATTCGCGCACGATTCTCGACCAGATGGGCGCCGAATCGCTGCTGGGCCAGGGCGACATGCTGTTCCTGCCGCCCGGGACCGGCTACCCGCAGCGCGTACATGGCGCGTTCGTCGCCGATGAGGAGGTGCATCGGATCGTCGAGCACCTGAAGCAATTCGGCGAACCGCAATACGAGGAAGGAATTCTGGACGGCCCCGCCACCGAAGGTGCGGCGCAGGACCTTTTCGGCGATGCGCCCGATGCCGAGGCCGATCCGCTCTACGACGAAGCCGTGGCGTTCGTCGTACGCACGCGCCGGGCCTCGATTTCGGCCGTTCAGCGGCAGCTACGTATCGGCTACAACCGCGCCGCGCGGCTCGTCGAGCAGATGGAGGCGGCGGGACTCGTTTCGTCGATGAGCGTCAACGGCAGCCGCGAGGTGCTAGCGCCGCCCGGTCCCGACCAATAGCCATAGTGAAGGTAAAACCTGCTCGGCGATTGCAAGAAGTAGCCAGTCCTTTCGTGCGCTGCACCAGCGGGCCGCCTCCCGCGGCAGGGGGCAACCTCCAATCGGCAGGCCGCAACGCGGCCCGGCATAGGCATTGCTTCGACTGGGGTGCACCCTTCGGTACGCAGCCGGGAAAGTTGCCTGCGGGCCCGAGACGATTCGCGACTCCACCCGCGCCCCCGACCGTGCCGCCCATTTCATCCCCTGCCGCCCCGCCCCCCGTGAGGCGGTAGATTCGAGCCCACGTGCTTGCTCTGACGCGTGGGCTCTCTTTGTATGCGGGCCCCGCGTTCATGCCGCCCCGCGGCAGCTTTGCCTCAGGACGCGGGAACGAATTTGAAGTCGACGGGCGATCCGATATCGAGCCGAGCCGGATTGGGGCCTAGGCGCCCCGTCTCGGGATCGCGGCTGAAGATGTAAGCCGTATCGCTGTTCTGATTGCCGACGATGAGCCAACGGCCGGTCGGATCGATCGAGAACTCGCGCGGCGTGCGCCCGAGCGTCGATTGGCGCCCCACGAGCCTCAGGAGACCGTCGTCGGGATCCACCGAGAAAATGACGATCTCGTTCGCGTCCCCACGATTGGTCGCGTAGAGAAATCGGCCGTCGGGCGACAAATGAATTGCGCCGGCTCCGACCTTGCCCGTGAACCCGGGCTCGGCAAGCGTCAGCACCTGTAACGAACGGAGCGTGCCGTTCGTGTACCGCAACACCGTGACGGTTCCCGCAAGCTCGCTCGTCAGATAGGCGTACTCCCCTTTTGCATCGAAGACGAGATGGCGTGGACCCGATCCATAGGGCATCTGTACATAGCGTTGCTCGGTTGGGCTCACGATCGCACCGTGCTCCGCATCCGGCGTGTAGCGGTAGACGAACAGCTTGTCGAGCCCGAGATCCTCAGCGAAGAGATAGCGGCCGTCGGGCGAGAACACCGTCGAATGGACGTGCGCGCTGTCTTGCCTGCCTTTGACAGGCCCGCTGCCCTCGTGGTGAACGACGAGCGCCGCCGTGCCGACGCGCCCATCGCGTTCGAGCGGGAAGACGGCGAAGCTGCCGCCCGGGTCGGCCGCGACCGAGTAGTTGGCTGCCAAAAGGTACTTGCCGTCGGGCGAGATGGCCAGATAACAGGGATCGTTCCCTTCGGAGGAAACGCGGTCGAGGAGCGTCAGCCGGCCGCTTGCCGCATCGAAAGCCAGCGCCGTGATGCCGCCGCGAACGCTCGCCGGGCCGTTGTCGCCCGGCAGTTCGTTGACTGCGTAGACATAGCGATTGTCGCGGCTCAGCACGAGATACGAAGGATTGACGGTTTTCAGAACCGATATCGGGCTCGCGCTGCCCGACCGCGTATCGAAGCGATACACATAGATACCCTCGCTCTTGCCGGGTGCCGTGTAGGTGCCGATCAGCAAGTCGAAGGCGCCGCTGCCCGCCGCGCCGGTCGATTCGGCCATCGCCGCGGCCGGCGTGAATGAAGTCATCAGCAAAGCGATCAACGAAGCGGCGAGCGCCGCGAAACCCTTGTGCTTGCATGCGTGCCCGCGCGACATGGCACGGAAATCGCTGTGCCGCGGCAAAAAGGTCATATCCACGAAAAGCCCTCTCCATTCGTCACGAGCGAGGAACCGCCATGAATATTTCCATCAGCCTGGGACCGCTTGCCGCGTTGATCGCCGGCATCCTGATCCTGGCCGTGCCGCGACTCCTGAATTACATCGTCGCGCTCTATCTCATCATCATCGGCATTCTCGGGCTCGTTGGCCCCGGCGCGGAGCACCTGCGGCTCTGAACCGGGGACGGGTCTTAACCGTGCCTCAGCTGCTCGAGGCGAAGCCGGCCCTGCAGCGAGAGCCCGCCGACTTCATAATGTCCATCACCGTCGCGGTGTTGCTTGAAACAAGCCCGCTCGATCAAAAACGCCGCGGCAGTGTCCATACCGTTGCGTGTAAGACCGAGCATGCCAGGGTCGAGCGGAAGCAACGCGTTGTCGTCGAGTTCGCTCGCGGCATGGAGAATGGTGATGCAATCGTCTTTGGACGGGTGGTGCATGGCGTCAATCCTCTCGATGAATGAACGTCATATTGAGGGCCAAAGACGCGCCGTGCGCGAGACTTGCTGGCGCAGCGGGAAATGGTGGTTCTTCCGTTTTTTTGTAGTACTCGTGCAGTTGCAGCTCGACTCTATGCGACGCGCGGCCCGAATCCCCGAATCACAATTGTAGCCAGCGGTACCGAGCCATGACAACGGCCAAACCGATTGAAATCGATCACATGCCAGCCCTCATAGAAGA
>JBCNPL010000379.1:0-3486 GCA_039593375.1 Paraburkholderia sp.
GCCGGGTGCTGGTACGCTCGACGAGATGGCCGGGGTGGTCGTCACGCTGCTGCAGCCGTATTTGCAGCCCGATAATTATTAAATCTATTTGCGGGACGTCGTACTAGTCGCAACGTCGCACGCTGCCGGTTATGATCTATCGAGCTGGGCGAACGTCGGCTACGTTGTCTGTCTTGGCTTGCTTGCGTTGTTGGCGCTGTCTAAGGCACCGCTGCGTATTTCGGTGTATTTCGTTGCGCTCTGCGCTGCGGCAACTGTATATCTGGCATGGCCTCAGACGGCTGCTTGGCGATTGCAGCGCACTCCCGCGCTGACAACGCAAGATGAACGCGCGAATGCAGACTTCATCCTCACTCTCGAGGCGGTGAAGCGGGCCTATACCCGTGTCATCAAATAACGCAAGAGTCATCGGAAAACAGATGCGACCGACCCTTACGTGGGACGAGCGACTTCACTATCGGGATCGCCTGCGTGCAGCGCGGTATGCCGCACTAGCGGACGCGGAAGCGTTCAGCGAGATTTGCTTTGTCGTCGAGGCAATCGGCTTGCGCCTTTCCGACAAGGAAGAGAACATGGGGAGGTACATCGACAGGATTCGAGATATCGCCGACGACTCGATCGTCCTAATCGACCTGCCAGAGCTCTTCCCTGCGCTTTTCTCGCGCTTTGATGCGCTGTACCGGGCTGTGCAGGCGGCGAGAAACGATGCGATGCATACAGGCGTCTATGCGCGTCATGTGACAGCCGCTGCAATCGAATTAAGCATTGGGTTGGAGGAGGGGCTGATGCGGGAACAGGAACACGCGCGCACGAAAGTGCAGGATTTCATGGTCCGCGACGCGGTCACGGTAAAGCCATGGCAACCCGTGGCGTACGCGCGGCAATTGATGCTTACGCATTCATTCACGTACCTTCCCGTCAACATCGATGACCGCTGGAAACTGCTCCCGGAAGTGTCCATGGCGAAGTTTTTGTCGCGGAGCGGGCAACGGAGGAAAGAGGCTCTCGCATGCTCCATTGAAGATGCGGCCCAGCGGGGTGACGGTCAACTTGTTCTTGTCGATGCGCAAGTTGTCGAGCCGAATGATGACGTTGCAGAACTCCTTCAACGTGTGAATTCCGACGGTGCCACACTATGGCTCGTCGATGATGGGCACGGAGGGCTCGCCGGTGTTCTCTCTCCGTTCGAGCTCATGTAGCAATGCCCCGCGACTAAAGTGTGCCCCCTGAAGCAGATGTGGCGGAGGATTAGCAAAACTCCCGCGACGTGGTCGGCAGTGCCCCGAGCAACTCGGTCCTGTCGACGAGCTTGCTCGCGATCAGGTGCCGCACTTTCCCTTCGGCCTGCCACACGCCGTAAACCGCGAGCAACGCGGCGCCGAGCGCTTCCTTCCGAAACTTCTCCAGCAGACCGGGCCAGAGGATCACGTTGACCTGGCCCGTCTCGTCCTCGAGCGTCATGAACAGCACGCCGTTCGCTGTCCCCGGCCGCTGCCGTACCGTGACCAGGCCGCACGCGCGAGCGAGCTGGCCGCTGCGCAACGTCGCCAGCTGCTCGGCCGACTGCAGGTGATCCAGCGCGAGGCGATCGCGCAGTAGCGCCAGTGGATGCCGGCCGAGCGTGAAGCCCATCGCGCGATAGTCCGTCACGATCTCGTGACCCTCGGACGCCCGAGGCAATGCCGGCACCGCGTCGTCACATTCGGTGCCGCGCAGCAGATCTCGATCGGGCACGGAGGCGGCGGCCAGCCACAGCGCGTCGCGTCGGTTATCACCGGCGAGCGATCGAAGTGCGTTCGCGCCCGCGAGCACCTGCAGGTCGTGCCGATCAAGCTGGGCGCGACGCGCCAGATCCGCGACGTCGGCAAACGGCCGCGCCGCGCGTGCGAGCTCGATGCGGCCGGCGACGTCCTCGCGCATGCCGCGCAACAGCGAGAAGCCGAGGCGCACGGGCGCCGACGTCGTCGGTCCTTCGATCGCCGAATCCCATGTGCTCGCGTTGACGTCGACGGGCAGCACCTCAACGCCGCGGCGCTGCGCGTCCTGCAGCAGCTGCGACGGCGTGTAAAAGCCCATTGGCTGGCTGTTGAGCAGGGCGGTCAGGAACACGCCCGGTTCGTGTCGACGCAGCCAGGCGCTCGAGTAGACGAGCAGCGCAAAGCTGGCCGCATGGCTCTCCGGGAAGCCGTACTCCCCGAAACCCTTGATCTGCGCGAAGATCGACTCGGCGAACTCGCGATCGTAGCCGCGTTCGAGCATGCCGCTCACGAGACGTTCGTGGTACGGCTCCAGTCCGCCCTTGCGCTTCCATGCCGCCATCGCGCGGCGCAACTGGTCGGCTTCGCCGGCGGAGAAGCCGGCCGCCAGCATCGCGACCTGCATCACCTGTTCCTGGAAGATCGGCACGCCGAGCGTGCGCGCCAGTGCCTTCTCCATGCCTTCCGACGGAAACGTGACGGGCTCGAGCCCTTGGCGCCGGCGGAGAAACGGATGCACCATGCCGCCTTGCACCGGGCCCGGCCGAACGATCGCGACTTCGATCACCAGGTCGTAGAAGCACTGCGGCCGCAGGCGCGGCAGCATCGACATCTGCGCGCGCGATTCCACCTGGAACACGCCCATGCTATCCCCTTCGCAGAGCATGTCGTAAGTCGCCTTGTCCTCGGCCGGGATGTCCTGCAGTTCAAACGTCTCGCCGCGTTTCTCCGAGATCATGTCGAGCGCGCGGCGCACCATCGACAACATGCCGAGCGCGAGCACATCGATTTTCAAGATCCCGAGCGCTTCCAGATCATCCTTATCAAATTGGACTATCGACCGATTCTCCATCGCCGCATTCTCGACCGGCACGAGTCGCGTGAGCTTGCCGCGGCTGATCACGAAGCCGCCCGAGTGCTGCGACAGGTGCCGTGGGTAGCCGAGCAGCTGCGCGGCAAATCCGGCCCACTGCTGGTTCAGCGGCGCTTCGGGATCGAGGCCGGCCTCGGCAAACCGCTGCAGCAGATCGTCGCGCGAATCGAACCACCGATGCTGTTTCGCGACGCGCTCGACGATCGCCGGATCCACGCCGAGCGCCTTGCCGGCTTCGCGCAACGCGCTGCGCGGCCGGTACGTCGTGACGGCGGCCGTCAGCGCCGCGCGATCGCGGCCGTACTTGCGGTAGATGTACTGCATGACCTCTTCGC
The DNA here is from genome assembly GCA_039593375.1 of Paraburkholderia sp. GTDB lineage: Bacteria > Pseudomonadota > Gammaproteobacteria > Burkholderiales > Burkholderiaceae > Trinickia. The sequence continues at coordinate 3,186 of JBCNPL010000379.1, forward strand.
GGCGCTGATGCTCGAAATCGACGTCGATATCCGGCGGCTCGTTGCGCTCCTTGCTGATGAACCGTTCGAACAGCATCGATTGCCGCGACGGGTCGACCTCGGTCACGCCGAGGCAGTAGCAAACGGACGAGTTCGCGGCCGAGCCACGTCCCTGGCACAAGATGCCTTGCTCGCGCGCGAACTGCACGATGTCGTAGACGGTCAGGAAATACGCCTCGTACTTCAGGTCGGCGATCAGCTGCAGCTCGTGTTCGATCTGCGCCTGGACGTCGACCGGGATGCCGGCAGGGAAGCGCCGCCG
>JBCNPL010000038.1:0-15488 GCA_039593375.1 Paraburkholderia sp.
GATGTCGATGTCGCCATCCCAACTCGGTGCATTTGCGAAATCTTCGGCCGACGACCAATCGATTACGCGCCCCGACATCGAATACCACGTGCAGCCGCTTTCGCTCGACCGCTTCGGCGAGCCGCTGCATCGCTTCAACGCGTTCACGGCTTCGGCCTGCCCGTTGAGGCCGACGTCGCGCGGCAGCATTCATATCGAATCGCCGGATCCGCGCACTGCGCCACTTATCGCGCCGAACTATCTCTCGACCGATTATGACCGGCGCGTGGCGGCCAACGCCTTGCGTCTCACGCGACGCATCGTGGCTTCGCCCGCGCTCGCACGCTATGCGCCTCGAGAGATTCTGCCCGGCATCGAATTTCAGACTGAAGAGGAACTCGTGAAGGCGGCCGGTGCGATCGGCACGACGATCTTTCATCCCGTCGGCACATGCCGGATGGGTACCGTCGACGATCCGGGCGCCGTCGTGGATGCGCGGCTCTCGGTCATCGGCGTGGACGGCTTGCGCGTAGTCGATGCCTCGGTCATGCCCACGATCACGTCGGGCAATACGAACTCACCGACGCTGATGATCGCCGAGCGCGCGAGCGAGATGATCCGAGCGGACAGGCTGGCCCGAACGGGCACCGTCGGCCTGTCCGCGCGAGCCGCAATTTCCACGCCGATTACGTAAACAAACCTAAGTGCAAATCCCAATGATTGCGCTGCATCAATGGCGCGACAATGCGCGGTGCCGCATGGTGCGGGGCCGACCTCCTCGCGATGGTGCACCATGCCAAATAAGAGCGGTTTCGAACGATATCGAGGCCTCGCCACGAATTGCGACGCCTACCGGGGTCGCTCCAAGAAAGGCATGCTTCGTCACTTCGCATGGAAGGGGACATGATTCTCGGCGATACGATTCTCGAAACGCGCGGCCTCACGAAGGAGTTCAAGGGATTCACCGCCGTCAACGGCGTGAATCTGCGCGTGCGCCGCGGCTCGATCCATGCGTTGATCGGCCCCAACGGCGCGGGCAAGACCACCTGTTTCAATCTGCTGACGAAGTTTCTCGAGCCGACGGCCGGGCAAATCGTTTTCAACCATATCGACATCACGCGTGAGAAGCCGGCGCAAATCGCGCGCCGCGGCATCATCCGCTCGTTTCAGATCTCGGCTGTCTTTCCGCATTTGACGGTTTTGCAGAACGTGCGCGTCGGCCTGCAGCGCACGCTCGGCACAGCCTATCATTTCTGGCGCAGCGACCGTTTGCTGCGGCAGCTCGACGAGCGCGCGCGGGAGTTGCTCGGACAGGTCGGCTTGACCGATTTCGCCGACACGCCGACCGTGGAGCTCTCGTACGGCCGCAAGCGCGCGCTCGAGATCGCGACGACGCTCGCGATGGAGCCCGAGCTGATGCTGCTCGACGAACCGACGCAGGGAATGGGACACGAAGATGTCGATCGTGTGACAGCGCTGATCAAGAAGGTGTCGGCGGGCCGCACGATTCTGATGGTCGAGCACAACATGAACGTCATCGCGGGGATCTCGGACACGATCACGGTTTTGCAGCGCGGCGAAGTGCTCGCCGAAGGCAGCTACGCCGAGGTGTCGAAGAACCCGCTCGTCATGCAGGCCTATATGGGCAGTGCCGACGCCGCGTTGACGGGGGCGCACGGATGAACGACATACAGCGCGAAAACGTCGAGGCGGGCGGCGTAATCGAAGAAGCGCGGCAGGGCACGCCGGCGCTGACGATCGCGGGGTTGCAGGCCTGGTACGGCGAATCCCACATTCTGCACGGTGTCGATCTGACCGTGAATCGCGGCGAGGTCGTGACGCTGCTCGGCCGCAACGGGGCGGGGCGTACCACGACGCTGCGCGCGATCATGGGGCTCACGGGCCGCCGCACGGGTTCGGTGAAGATCGGCGAGCGCGAGACGATCGGGCTGCCCACGCACAAGATCGCGCACTGCGGCGTCGGCTTTTGCCCCGAGGAACGCGGCATTTTTTCGAGCCTCTCGTGCGAGGAGAATCTGATCCTTCCGCCGATGGTGGGCGCCGCGAAGGACGCGATGTCGATCGACGAGATCTACGAGATGTTCCCGAATCTCAAAGAGCGCCGCGCGAGCCAGGGCACGCGCCTTTCCGGCGGCGAGCAGCAGATGCTTGCCGTCGCGCGGATTTTGCGCACCGGCGCGAATCTGCTGCTGCTCGACGAGATTTCCGAAGGCCTCGCGCCCGTGATCGTCCAGACGCTTGCGCGCATGATCCTGACGCTGAAGGCGCGCGGCTACACGATCGTGATGGTCGAGCAGAACTTTCGCTTCGCCGCGCCGCTCGCGGACCGCTTCTATGTCATGGAGCATGGTCGCATCGTCGAGCGCTTCGTCGCGAGCGAACTCGAAAGCAAGATGCCGGTGCTGCACGATTTGCTTGGTGTCTAAGCCGCATCGGAAAGCGCAAGGGTGGCACGCGAGCGTCGCGCTCGACGCTCGCACCGTTTGCCGCGCGTTGTCCGCGGCGATTTTCGCATCGCATATCGATGTCTACGTCACACGCAAGAACCAATAACGCAGAGAAGGAGATACGAATGAAGACGAAGTTCCTCGCACGCGTGGTACGCACTCTCGCGATGACAGGCGCGGCTTGCGCCGTAGCCTTGCCCGTGCAACATGCCGCGGCCGACGACAACGCAGTCACGATCGGTTTCATCACCGACATGTCCGGTCTTTATGCCGATATCGACGGCAAGGGCGGCGCGACCGCCATTCAAATGGCCATCGACGATTTCGGCGGGAAGGTCAACGGCAAGCCGATCAAGCTGTTGACGGCCGATCACCAGAACAAGGCCGACATCGCCGCGACGACGGCGCGCAAGTGGATCGACACCGAAGGGCTCGACATGCTGATCGGTGGGACGAACTCGGCGACGGCGCTTTCGATGAACGACGTCGTCAAGGAAAAGAAGCGGCCCTTCTACGTCATCGGTGCGGGTACCGACGCGCTCACCAACAAGCAGTGCACGCCTTACACGGTCCACTATGCGTACGACACGACGGCGCTCGCGAGGGGCACCGGTTCCGCGATCGTGAAACAGGGATTCAAGACCTGGTACTTCCTGACCGCCGATTACGCGTTCGGCAAGTCGCTCGACAAGAATACGACCGAGGTCGTCGAGAAGAACGGCGGCAAGGTGCTCGGTCACGCCTTCCATCCGCTCTCTGCCTCGGACTTCTCGTCGTTCCTGCTGCAAGCGCAAGCGTCCAAGGCGCAGGTGCTCGGTCTCGCGAACGCGGGCAACGATACGGTGAACTCGCTGAAGGCGGCGAAGGAATTCGGCATCACGAAGACGATGAAGATCGCGGCGCTGCTCATGTTCATCGACGACGTGCACAGCGTCGGCCTGCCGACGGCGCAGGGCCTTTTGCTGACCGACAGCTGGTATTGGAACACGAACGACAAGACGCGCGCGTGGGCGGAAAAGTACTTCAAGAAGACGGGCAAGATGCCGTCGAGCTTGCAGGCCGCCGACTACTCGGCGACGATGAACTACCTGAATGCCGTGAAGGCGGCAGGCACGACCGATCCGGACAAGGTGATGGAGCAGGTCAGGAAGACGAAGATCGACGACTTCTATGCGAAGGGCGAGGTTCGTCCCGACGGCGTCATGCTCCACGACATGTATCTCTATCAAGTGAAGACGCCGGCCGAGTCGAAGAAGCCGTGGGATTACTACACGCTGAAGGCGACGATCCCTGGCGATCAGGCATTCGGGACGAAGGCCGAGACCCAGTGCGATCTTTGGAAGTGATTCGGGTTTGATGCTCGACGTGCGATCGGAGTCGGCGCGCTTTGGTGTTGGCGCATGCTCCGATCCACGCTACATGGTTTTACTCTGACGGCAGGCAGGTTCAATGGATATCTTCGGCATTCCGTTGCAGGCGTTGTTGAGCCAGCTCCTGCTCGGGCTCGTCAACGGGTCGTTCTACGCGATCCTGAGCCTCGGGCTCGCTGTGATCTTCGGCATGCTCAACGTCATCAACTTCGCCCATGGCGCGCTGTTCATGCTCGGAGCGATGCTCGCCTGGATGGGATTCAACTATCTGGGGCTGCCGTACTGGGCGATGCTCGTGCTCGCGCCGCTCGTCATCGGCGCGTTCGGCATGTTGATCGAACGCTCGATGCTGCGCTGGCTCTACCGGCTCGATCATCTCTATGGCCTCTTGCTGACGTTCGGGCTGACGCTCGTGATCGAAGGCATCTTTCGCTCGATCTACGGCTCGTCGGGGCAGCCCTACGACGTGCCCGACGCGCTCTCGGGCGCAACGAATCTCGGCTTCATGTACCTGCCGAACTATCGCGCGTGGGTCGTCGTCGCTTCGCTCGTCGTCTGCTTCGCGACCTGGTTCTTGATCGAGAAGACACGCATCGGCTCCTATCTTCGCGCGGGCACCGAGAACCCGAAGCTCGTCGAGGCGTTCGGCGTCAACGTGCCCGTGATGATCACGCTCACCTACGGCTTCGGCGTCGCGCTCGCCGCGTTCGCGGGCGTGCTCGCGGCACCCGTGATCCAAGTGTCGCCGCTGATGGGCCAGTCGATGATCATCACCGTCTTCGCCGTCGTCGTGATCGGCGGGATGGGGTCGATCATGGGTTCGATCGTGACGGGCCTCATGCTCGGCGTGATCGAAGGCTTCACGCGCGTCTTCTATCCGCAGGCGTCGGCCACCGTGGTCTTCGTCATCATGGCGATCGTGTTGCTCGTTCGCCCCGCGGGTCTTTTCGGCAAGGAACGGTGATGCAGAGAAAAGCGCTCTACGGCCTCTTGTTCTTGGGCCTCGTCGTCGCGCCGTGGGCCGGCGTCTATCCGATCTTCGTCATGAAGGTGCTCTGCTTCGCGCTCTTCGCGGCAGCGTTCAATCTGCTCATCGGCTACACCGGGCTGCTTTCGTTCGGCCACGCGATGTTTCTCGCGACGGCGGGCTACGTCACCGGGTTCACGATGCAGTCGCTCGGTCTCTCGCCGATTCTCGGCATATTGTCGGGCACGGCGGCCGCGACGCTGCTCGGTCTCGTCGTCGGCCTCTTCGCGATCAGGCGGCAGGGCATCTACTTCGCGATGGTGACGCTCGCGTTCGCGCAGATGATTTACTTCATCTACTTGCAGGTACCGTTCACGCATGGCGAGGACGGCTTGCAAGGCGTGCCGCGCGGGTCGCTCTTCGGCCTCGTCGATCTTTCGTCGGACATCGCGCTCTACTACGTCGTGCTCGTCGTCATCGCGCTCGCGTTCCTCCTCATCGTGCGCATCGTGCATTCGCCGTTCGGCGAGCTCATGACGGCGATCCGCGAAAACGAGCCGCGCGCGACTTCGCTCGGCTACGACACCGATCGTTTCAAGCTGCTCGCCTTCGTGCTCTCGGCGGGTCTCGCGGGCCTCGCCGGCTCGATGAAGGTGCTCGTGCTCGGCTTCGAGACGCTCAGCGACGCGCATTGGACGATGTCGGGCCTCGTCATCCTGATGACGCTCGTGGGAGGCATGGGCACACTGTTCGGACCGATACTCGGGGCCACGATCATCGTGACGCTGGAGGACAGGCTCGGGGACATCGGCTCGTTCATCGCATCGGCGACAGGCATCACGTGGTTCGGCACGCTCGGCGAATCGACGACGATCGTCATCGGCTTCATCTTCATCGCCTGCGTGCTCGCGTTCCGGCGCGGCATCGTCGGCGAAGTCGTGGCGCGTGTGAGGATGCTGCGAGCCTGATGCGCCAATTCCGTGCTGCTTTGCACCACTAGGGAAAGTGCTAGGTTGTCGCAGGAAGCGGGGGCGTTTAATCTTCGTTCCAGTTCTGATGCACCGAATTTGCAGGTGGAGAACGAGGAGACATTCGAGGCACGAAGTGCCCGCCTGAAAGCGCTGTTGGACGGAATCCAACAGCGCTTTTCATTTGTGCCTTCGATTCGTGCATTCGCCGATTTGCGTCCTGCATGCCCTATCGCCTTGCTCATATGGCGCCATCCTCGAACGTCGTCCGATCGGCCCCGTTCGTCGCACATTTCATCCTTCCCGCGTTTCGCGCCGTAATCCGCTCGGACTCGGCCAGCCCGGCCTTGCGCGCCTGGTCTCGCATCGTTTTTATCCGACCATTGGTACGCGCCGGATTTCGCCGTCCTCGAGGGGGATTTTCCTCAGAGCACGATATGATCCTTTTCGTTCGGAATCCGAAATGAAATGGTCGGCGCGCTGGCCGGCAATCACCGAACGCTTTCGTATCGAAGCATCTGGAGAATCGAGAATGACGATAAAACAATGGGTACGCAGCGGCTTCGCCGTTGCTTTGATCTGCGGCGCCGGCGCGGCCTTCGCTCAAGTCAAGATCGGAGTCGTGCTCTCGACGACGGGACCGGCCGCTTCGCTCGGGATACCCGAAAAGAACACGATCGCGCTGCTGCCGAAGGAGATCGGCGGCAAGAGCGTCGAGTACATCGTGCTCGACGATGCGACCGATACGACCAAGGCCGTTCAGGATACGCACAAGCTCGTGGACGAAGACCATGTCGATGCGATCGTCGGCTCGACCGTCACGCCGAATTCGCTCGCGATGATCGATGTCGTCGCGCCGAGCAAGACCCCGATGATCTCGCTCGCGGCGTCGGCGAAGATCGTCGAGCCGATGGACGACAAGCGCAAGTGGGTCTTCAAGACGCCGCAGAACGATAGCCTGATGGCCGAGGCGATCGCCGAGCACATGGCGAAAGCGGGCATCAAGACGGTGGGCTTCATCGGCTTTGCCGACGGCTATGGACAGAGTTGGCTCGCCGAATTCAAGCGCGCGGCGAGCGCGCATCGACTGACGGTCGTGGACGACGAGAAGTACAACCGCACCGATACGTCGACGACGGGGCAGGTGCTGAAGCTCGTCGCCGCTCACCCCGACGCGGTGCTGATCGCGGCATCGGGCACGCCCGCGGCGCTGCCGGCGAGGGAGCTCGAGGAGCGCGGCTACAAGGGCAAGGTCTATCAGACACACGGCGTCGCGAACAACGATTTCCTGCGCGTTTGCGGCAAGGATTGCGACGGCGAGATTCTCCCCGCCGGACCGATCCTCGTCGCCGATCAGCTGCCCGATTCGAATCCCGTCAAGAAGTCCGCGCTCGCCTACGAGACCGCCTATGAAGCGAAGTACGGCAAAGGCTCCGTCGTCACCTTCGGCGGCCATGCGTGGGACGCGGGCCAGATGCTGCAAAAGGCGATCCCCGTTGCGTTGAAGACGGCGCAGCCAGGCACCGAAGCGTTCCGCACCGCGCTGCGCGGCGCGCTCGAGAGTCTCAGGGACTTGCCGGTCTCGCACGGGATCATGACGATGTCGGCCACCGACCATAACGGCCTCGACAAACGCGCACGCGTCTATGTGCAAATTGTCGACGGCAAATGGAAGATGATCGGCGAGTGATCATGGATTTATCGATTGCGGCCATTCTCGCGCAAGACGGCGTCACGACAGGCGCGATCTACGCGCTGCTCGCGCTGGCGCTCGTGCTCGTCTTCTCGGTCACGCGCGTCATCTTCATTCCGCAAGGCGAGTTCGTCTCCTACGGTGCGCTGACGCTGGCGATGCTGCAGGCAAACAAGGTTCCGCCGACGGCGTTGCTCTTGATCGCGCTCGGGGCGGCCTGCTTCGTCGTCGAGACGATCGGCATGGCGCGGCGGCCTGAAAAACGCGGGCACTGGCCGCGAGCGCTCGCGCTGATGGCTGGCCGCTATCTGCTTTTTCCTCTCGCGGTCTATGCGTTGACCTCGCATCTGGCCGCACTCGCGTTGCCGATGATCGTTCAGGTCGCGCTCACGCTCGCGCTCATCGTGCCGATGGGCCCATTCATTTATCGGCTCGCCTATGAGCCGATCGCCGAGGGGACGACGCTGTTATTGCTGATCGTCGCGGTGGCCGTTCACTTCGCGATGGTTGGCCTCGGACTACTGATGTTCGGTGCGGAAGGCTCGCGCACGACGGCGTTTTCCGACGCGTCGTTCAGTGTGGGCGGCCTCTCGGTGGCCGGGCAAAGCCTGTGGGTCGTCGTGACCGCGCTCCTGCTCATCGTCGCGCTATACGTCTATTTCGACCGGACGATTTCGGGCAAGGCTCTGAGGGCGACCTCGATCAATCGCCTCGGCGCGCGGCTCGTCGGCATCGGGACGACGCAGGCCGGGCGCCTCGCGTTCACGTTGGCGGCCGGGCTCGGCGCGCTCTCGGGCGTGCTCGTCGCGCCGCTGACGACGATCTACTACGATTCGGGTTTTCTGATGGGCCTGAAGGGCTTCGTCGGCGCGATCATCGGTGGGCTGGTCAGTTATCCGCTGGCCGCGGCGGGCTCGTTGCTCGTCGGGCTGCTGGAGTCCTATTCGTCGTTCTGGGCGAGCGCCTACAAAGAGGTGATCGTCTTCACATTGATCATTCCCGTGCTGCTGTGGCTGAGCCTCGCAAGGCCACGCGTGGAAGACGAAGAAGAGGAGTGAAGCATTGAGCGCCAATTTTCTTGCGTCGCTCCGGAAGCCGCTCTGGGTTTTCCTCGTCGTCGTTTTCGTGTTGCCCGTGCTGCCGGCGCCGGTCCGCGTTCCCGAATACTGGATCACGCTCCTCAACTATATCGGGCTTTACGCGATCGTCGCGATCGGGCTCGTGCTGTTGACGGGCATAGGCGGCATGACGAGTTTCGGACAGGCGGCGTTCGTCGGCGTCGGTGCCTACGCCACGGCTTATCTGACGACGCATTTCGGGGTGTCGCCGTGGCTTGCGCTCATCGCCGGCATCGCGTTGACCGTGGCCGTCGCGCTTGTCATCGGCGGCGTGACGATGCGCCTGTCCGGACACTTTCTGCCGCTCGGCACGATTGCCTGGGGCCTGTCGCTTTATTATCTGTTCGGCAATGTCGATTGGCTCGGCAAATACGACGGGATCAATGGCATTCCGGCACTGTCATTCTTCGGCCTCTCCCTTGCTTCCGGTCGTGGCATCTACTACCTCATCTGGGCGGTGACGCTTCTGTCGATCGTCTCCGTTCAGAACCTGTTGAACAGCCGGCCGGGGCGGGCGATCCGCGCGCTACGCGGCGCCAGCGGCATGGCGGAGGCAATGGGTGTCGACACGGTCTGGATGCGCGTGGTCATCTTCGTCTATGCGGCCGTGCTCGCGGCGATCTCGGGCTTCCTCTACGCACACCTGCAGCGGGCCGTGAATCCGACGCCGTTCGGTCTTAATCACGGAATCGAATATCTATTCATGGCAGTCGTGGGAGGCATCGCGCACGTCTGGGGTGCGATTCTCGGCGCGGCGATCCTCACCGTACTCCAGGACTATTTGCAAAGCGTGCTGCCCCCGCTGCTCGGGCAGAGCGGCAACTTCGAAATCATCGTGTTCGGTTTGCTTATGATTTTGCTGTTGCAACATGCGAGGCAGGGCGTCTGGCCGTTCGTCGCGCGCTGGTTTCCGCGTGGCCCGTCGGCTCGCGTGCCGAAGGCTGCCGATAGTTTGCCGCAGCGCACAAAACCGATGGCCGGCGAGACGCTGCTCGTTGTCGAGAAGGTCCGCAAGGAGTTCGGCGGGCTCGTCGCCGTCAACGACGTCAGTTTCGACGTCGTGGCCGGAGAGATCGTCGCATTGATCGGACCGAACGGTGCCGGCAAATCGACGACGTTCAACCTCGTCACTGGCGTTGCGCGCGCGACGAGCGGCACGATCCGCTTCGCCGGGGAGCACATCGATAGGCTAAGTTCACGTGAAATCGTGCGGCGTGGGATTGGGCGGACGTTTCAGCACGTCAGGCTGCTTCCCGGCATGACCGTGCTCGAGAACGTCGCGCTTGGCGCGCACCTGCGCGGATCGACCGGGGTCTGGCGCAGCATCGCTCGCCTGAACGCAGCCGAGGAGGCTCGCCTGATGGCGGAGGCGGCGCGCCAGATCCGGCGCGTCGGGCTCGAGCAGCATTTATACGACGCGGCGGGCAACCTGGCGCTCGGCCAACAGCGCACGCTCGAGATCGCGCGTGCGCTGTGTTGCGACCCTGTCTTATTGCTGCTCGACGAGCCTGCCGCCGGGCTCAGGTACCGGGAAAAGCAGCGGCTCGCCGATTTGCTGCGCAGGCTCAAGGCCGAAGGAATGAGCGTCCTGCTTGTCGAGCACGACATGGATTTCGTCATGAACCTCGCCGACCGGGTCGTCGTCATGGAATTCGGCACGCGTATCGCGCATGGGCTGCCGCAAGACGTGCAGAACGATCCGGCAGTGATTGAAGCGTACCTGGGTGGAGTGGACTAGTCATGCAGCAACCGACCACGCCGATTCTCGCCGTATCGCAACTCTCGGTGCGCTACGGGAAGATCGAAGCGCTGCACGACGTCTCGATCGAAGTCCACCGCGGGCAGATCGTGAGCGTCATCGGGCCGAACGGCGCAGGCAAGTCGACGCTCCTCAACGCAGTGATGGGGGCCTTGCCGTCGAGTGGGCAGGCCGCGGGGCAAATTCGATTCGGCGACGAAGCGGTCGCGGCGTTGCCGGTGGAGAAGCGCGTCGCGCTTGGAATGTGCCTCGTACCAGAAAAGCGTGAATTGTTTGCGTCGATGACGGTGGACGACAACCTCGTGCTGGGCGCTTATCGCCGCAAGCGCGCGGGCGAGCGCAGCTTCCTCGATCAGTTGGACGTTGTCTTCGACCTCTTTCCGCGCTTGAGGGAGCGGCGCAAGCAGGCGGCCGGCACGCTATCGGGGGGCGAGCGGCAGATGCTCGCGCTGGGGCGCGCGTTGATGGGCAAGCCGGATCTGCTGATGCTCGACGAGCCGAGCCTGGGATTGGCGCCGCTGATCGTCAAGGAGATTTTTCATATCATCGGCGCACTCAGAGGAACGGGCGTCGCGACCTTGCTGATCGAGCAAAATGCGCGCGCTGCATTGCAGGTCTCGGACTATGGTTACGTACTCGAAACGGGGGCCGTGGCGTTGGAGGGACGGGCCGATGCGCTCGCGCACAACCCGCGCGTGATCGAGACGTACCTCGGGCTCGCGAAGAAGACTGCGTGAGGGGCGTGCAAGCGCCCGCCGCCCGGGCTAACTGCGTGGCCGAGCTGCTCCGAGGCCTGCCGGCGAAAGCGTGGGCGGGAGATCGCAGAAGGCTGACGCCGCTCGTGCTCCCCGAGCGCGTCGCGTTTCACGTGAAACATTGGGTTAGTCGCTTAACGGAGATCGCGGCTCTTCGGACGAACCCGCTATAATTTCGCGCATACACTTTTCTCGACAGGCCCGCACGTGTTCTCGTCGCGGGATTCGCAATGTTTTATCCCACAGAATTTGACGTCATCGTCGTCGGCGGTGGCCACGCCGGCACGGAGGCCGCTTTGGCATCCGCGCGCATGGGCGCAAAGACGCTGCTATTGACGCACAACATCGAAACGCTCGGGCAGATGAGCTGCAACCCGTCGATTGGCGGTATCGGTAAGGGCCACTTAGTCAAGGAAGTCGACGCGCTCGGCGGTGCCATGGCGGCCGCAACAGACGAGGCGGGAATTCAGTTCCGTATTCTCAATTCGTCGAAGGGGCCCGCGGTCCGCGCCACGAGAGCGCAGGCTGACCGCGTGCTCTACAAGAAGGCGATCCGCCATCGGCTCGAGAATCAGCCGAATCTTTGGCTGTTCCAGCAGGCCGTCGAGGACTTGATGGTCGAAGGCGATCGCGTCGTCGGCGCCGTGACTCAGGTGGGGATCCGTTTTCGCTCACGCGCCGTCGTCCTGACGGCCGGTACATTCCTCGACGGGAAGATTCACGTCGGCCTCAATAACTACACAGGCGGTCGCGCGGGTGACCCCGCCGCGGTTTCGCTTTCGGCGCGCCTGAAGGAGCTGAAGCTACCGCAAGGCCGGCTGAAGACGGGTACCCCACCGCGCATCGACGGTCGTTCGATCGATTTTTCGAAGCTCGAGGAGCAGCCGGGCGATCTCGATCCGATTCCTGTGTTTTCGTTTCTCGGCCGTGTGGAGCAGCATCCGCGCCAGCTGCCGTGCTGGGTCACGCATACGAACGAGAGGACGCACGACATCATTCGCGGCGGATTGGACCGATCGCCGATGTACACAGGCGTCATCGAAGGCGTCGGCCCGCGCTATTGTCCGTCGATCGAGGACAAGATTCATCGATTCGCATCGAAGACGTCGCACCAGATCTTCCTCGAGCCAGAGGGGCTGACGACGAACGAGTTTTATCCGAATGGAATTTCCACGAGCCTGCCATTCGACGTCCAGCTCGAGCTCGTGCATTCGATGCGCGGCCTCGAGAATGCCCATATCCTGCGCCCCGGCTATGCGATCGAGTACGACTATTTCGACCCGCGCGCGCTGAAAGCGTCGCTCGAGACGAAGGCAATCGGCGGGCTCTTTTTCGCGGGGCAGATCAATGGCACGACCGGCTACGAGGAGGCCGCCGCTCAAGGGCTGTTGGCCGGCATCAACGCGGGCTGTTACGTGCTCGGAAAGGCGCCGTGGTCGCCGCGGCGCGACCAGGCTTACCTTGGCGTGCTCGTCGACGATCTCGTCACGCGCGGCGTCTCGGAACCGTACCGGATGTTTACGAGCCGCGCCGAGTACCGCCTCAGCCTCCGCGAGGACAACGCCGACATGCGTTTGACTGAAATCGGGCGCGAGCTCGGCGTCGTCGACGATGTTCGCTGGGATGCGTTCTCCCGCAAGCGCGACGCTGTTTCACGTGAAACAGAGCGACTGCGGACGACCTGGGTCAATCCGAAGACGCTATCGGCTGAGGAGGCGACGGCGCTGCTCGGCAAGCCGATCGATCACGAATACAGTCTCGCGGATCTGTTGCGTCGTCCGGGCGTGACTTATGACGGCATCTGCGGCCTGCGCGGCGGCGAATGCGGGCCGGCCGGATCGCTCGCCGAAGATCCCGTGCTGCTTGCGCAAATCAAGGAGCAGATCGAGATCGGCATCAAGTACCAAGGCTATATCGAGCGTCAAGCCGACGAGATCGAGCGCAACGAGGCCAACGAAAACACGCGCTTGCCGGAGAACATCGATTACACGGCGGTGCGCGGGCTATCGTTCGAGGCGGGGCAAAAGCTCAACCAGTTCCGCCCCGAAACGATCGGCCAGGCTTCGCGCATTTCGGGCATTACGCCGGCGACGATCTCGCTATTGATGGTTCATCTGAAGAAAGGGCTCGGTCGGCGCGCCGTGCCCGCGACGAGCGACGGCCCGGATGCCGCTTCGGCCGCGCAATGACGGCATCGCGCGCAAATTCTCGGCAAGCCGTCGACCGGAACGCGCTCGATGAGCTGCTGCGGGGCGGGGCGGTCGAACTCGGCATCGACTTGCGCGACGAGCAGATCGACCGTCTCCTTGATTACGTCGCTTTGCTCGCGAAATGGAACGCCGTCTACAACCTGACGGCGATTCGCGACCCGCGCCAGATGCTCGTCCAGCATATTCTTGATTCACTTTCGATCGTGCCGCATATGGCCGCGCGGGATGGCGCAACGATCCTCGATGTCGGTTCGGGCGGCGGATTACCCGGGATCGTGCTGGCCATTGCGCTTCCTGAACGGGCGGTCACGCTCAACGACATCGTGCAAAAAAAGTCGGCTTTCCAGGCGCAGGCAAAGGCCGAATTGAAGCTGGGCAACGTTTCGGTGGTCACGGGGCGCGTCGAAACCTTGCGGCCCGGCGTCGAATTGCCCGGAAAATTTGATGCCATCGTCTCGCGCGCATTCGCAGATCTCGTCGATTTCGTTACACTCTCGCGGCACTTGGTCAACGAGCGAGGCGCGATCTGGGCGATGAAAGGTGTGCGCCCCGACGAGGAGATTTCACGTTTGCCGGTCGATGCGCACGCGGCACAGGTGGTTCGACTGGCGGTGCCGTCGCTCGATGCGGAGAGACATCTCGTCGAGGTGGTTATCGATCATGGCGAGCCGGTCGGCTCGCGATAGCAGCATGCAGCATGGGCTCGCGGCGAGAAGGCGCGTAAAGAACTGAAGTAGCTCCGAGGATCCGGAAAACGATGGCAAAAATCTTCTGCGTGGCGAATCAGAAGGGTGGCGTCGGCAAGACGACGACAGCGGTCAATCTCGCCGCGAGTCTCGTATCGCAGGAGCAGCGCGTTCTGCTGATCGATCTCGATCCGCAGGGCAATGCGACGATGGGCAGCGGCATCAACAAAGCCGAGTGCGACAACACCGTCTATGAAGTGCTCGTAGACGGCGTCTCGGTGGCCGACGCGCGCAAGAAGCCGGAAGCGGTCGGCTACGACGTGCTGCCGGCGAACCGCGAGCTCGCCGGTGCCGAGATCGAGCTCGTCGACGTCGAAAATCGCGAGCGGCAGCTGAAGGAAGCGCTCACACACGTTGCGAACGACTATGACTTCATCCTGATCGACTGCCCGCCGGCGCTTTCGCTTTTGACGCTGAACGGCCTATGCGCCGCGCACGGTGTCGTCATCCCCATGCAGTGCGAATACTTCGCGCTCGAAGGGCTGTCGGACCTCGTCAACACGATCAAGCAGGTGCATGCGAACCTCAATCGCGACCTCAAGGTGATCGGCCTCTTGCGCGTGATGTTCGATCCTCGCATCACGCTGCAGCAGCAGGTTTCCGATCAGCTCAAGGAGCATTTCGGCGACAAGGTGTTCGACGCGGTGATCCCGCGCAATGTGCGGCTCGCGGAGGCGCCGAGCTACGGGTTGCCGGGCGTCGTGTTCGATAGGGCGTCGCGCGGTGCGCAAGCCTATGTGCAGTTCGGCGCGGAGATGATTGAACGCGTGCGCGCGCTTTGAGGCGCCGCGCGAGACGAAAAGCGGATCGCGAGGACAGAAATGAATGCGGTAGCGAAGAAGAAGGGATTGGGGCGTGGTCTCGAGGCGTTGCTCGGCGGCAGCACCGACATCACGGCCGCGGTAAAGAGCGAAGGGGCGCCGCACGTGTTGCCGCTCGCGAGGCTGCAGGCCGGCAAGTACCAGCCGCGCACGCGCATGGACGAAGGCAGTCTGCAGGAACTCGCGGCCAGCATCCGCGCGCAGGGTTTGATGCAGCCGATTCTCGTTCGCCCGGTATCGGCCGAGAAATATGAAATCATCGCCGGCGAGCGACGCTTTCGCGCGGCGCATCTCGCGGGCCTCGACGAAGTGCCGGTGCTCGTCAAGGATGTGCCCGACCAAGCCGCCGCCGCGATGGCGCTGATCGAGAACATCCAGCGCGAGGATCTGAATCCGCTCGAAGAGGCGCAGGGTATCCAGCGGCTGCTCGACGAGTTCGATTTCACGCACGAGCAGGCCGCCGAATCGGTCGGGCGTTCGCGCAGCGCCGTCTCGAACCTGTTGCGCCTGCTCAACCTCGCCGCGCCCGTGCAAACCATGCTGCTCGCCGGCGATCTCGATATGGGGCATGCCCGAGCGCTGCTCGCGGTCGACGCCGCCTCGCAGATCACGCTGGCGAATCAGGTCGTGAACA